>JADLAC010000060.1 GCA_020848435.1 Burkholderiales bacterium
AGTGTCGAAATCGGCGCCAGACGCGAAGCGAACCGCAGCCAGGTTGGACACCTGGCGAGGATTCGCGACAAAGTATGGCGTCGATTCTCGGCATCTTTTGTGCGGCGAATTTCGGACTCAGGACACTAGATGCCGCCAGCGCGAGCGATACTTTCAGTTGCGGCTCTTGAGCCCCGCCGCCGCGATGACATTGCGCCAGGTACGCAACTCGTCGCGAATGAGCGCACTGAACGCCAGCGGCGTCGATGCATCGATGTTGAATCCCAGCTCGCTGAAACGGCCATGGGCCGGCGAGCCATTGAGCACGCGCACCAAACTCTGATGCAGATGCGCGACCACGCCGGGCGGGGTCGCCGCCGGAGCGAGCATGCCATACCAGCTCGATGCGTTCACCGCGTAGCCCGATTCGATGAGCGTGGGTACGTTGGGCAGCAGCGGCGAGCGCTTGTCGCCCCCGATGGCCACGGCACGTAAGCGCTTCGCATTCACGTGCGGTAACGCGGCCCCGACACCGGCGAGCATCATGTCCACCTCACCGCTCACGAGCGCCGTCATACCCGGGCCCGCACCTTTGTACGCAACATGAACGGCATCGATGCCCGCCACGTGCTTGAGGACCTCCATGGACATGTGGCTGCCGGTCCCGGCGCCACCCGATGCGAAGTTGAGCTTTCCACGCCGCGCTCGCGCGAATGCAACCAGCTCCTTGCCGGTCATCGCCGGGATGTTGAGATTGACGAGCAGGACGAAGGGCGCGGACACCGCCAGGGAAACAGGCGCGAAGTCCTTCAGCGTGTCGTACGGGACCGTCGCGTTGAGGTTCGGCGCGATCACCAGCGGCCCCTGGAATCCGAGCAGCAAAGTGTAGCCGTCGGGCGGCGCTTTCGCGCCGAGCTCGGTGCCGATGAGGCCCGCGGCCCCTGCCCTGTTGTCGGTCACTATGGGACGCCCGAGGGCATCCGACCAGGGCGTGGCGACGATGCGCGCGACGACATCGTTCGGCCCGCCCGGGGCGGAGGCGACGATCAAGCGGATCGGCTTGGTCGGGAAGCTCGCCTCCTGCGCGTTCGCGATTGGGCTTGCGAGCAGCGCGACCGATACCGCGCCGGCGATGATCGGCGAATCCCCGCGACCTCCCATCGGCTTCGTTGACATGCCCGCGAGCGAGCCCCTAGTATCCGCGCAGTTCGGTACTGTGAACGCGCTTCACGGCACGATACCCAGTCGGTCCCGGGGTGTCAAACCCGCGCGCGATCGATTTGCGAGCGCACCAAGCAATCACCCGGAGGCATGATGTCGAAGACACGCGTGGCCGTCGTCGGTGCCGGCGCCGTCGGCGGCTACATCGGCGGCAAGCTGGCGCAGGCGGGGCACGACGTGCGCATGATCGACGGTTGGGTCGCGCATGTCGAGCAGATCCGCCGCCACGGCCTGGTCATCGCGGAGCCAGGCAAGACCGAGACGGTGCGCGTGCAGGCAATGCATCTGTGCGACGTGCAGGCGCTCATACGCTCGCCGATCGAGGTGGCGCTCGTGTGCACCAAGTCCTACGACAGCGCGTGGGCGGCGATGATGATCCGGCCTTATCTCGCTGCCTCGGCCTGCGTGGTGTCGGTCCAGAATGGCATCAACGAGGAAGAAATCGCCGCTGTGGTCGGTTGGGAGCGCACGCTCGGATGCATCGCCAGCACCATCAGCGTCGCGACGCCGAGCGCGGGCCATGTCAGCCGCATGCGTACACCCGGCGGATCGGACTACACGGTGTTTCGAGTAGGCGAAGTGCACGGGCGGCATACGCCGCGCGCGGCGCGCCTGGTCGAGCTTCTGAGCGCCGTCGACAGCGCGAAGGTCACGACCAACCTCTGGGGCGAGCGCTGGTCGAAGCTCGTCACCAACTCGATGCATCACGGCATACTCGGCGCGACGGGCATCAGCGACCATGCGCTGATGCAAGATCCCGCCACCCGCAAGCTCGCCACGCGCTGTGCCGCCGAGGCCATCGCCGTCGCGCTCGCGCTCGGCCATCCGCTCGAGCCCATATTGCGCATGCCGGCCGAGCTCTGGTTGCGGGCAGCGCACGGCGAGCAGGCGGCAGCGAGCGAGCTCGAGCTCGGCTGGAAGCACTGGATGGAGCGCTCGAAGGAGCCGCATTACGGCTCCATCGGCCAGGATATGGCGAAGGGCCGCCGCACCGAGATCGACTACATATGCGGTCACGTGGTGGCCAAAGGCGCGCAGCTCGGCGTTGCAACCCCCATGCAGGCGGCGTTGCTCGCGCTGGTCAAGCGCGTGGAACGCGGCGAAATCGAGCGGCGCATCGACAATATCAAGCCGCTGCTCGAGCAGCTCTGATCGGAGCAATCCCATGGGCAAGCACATCGTTTTCATCGGCGCGGGCGCCGTCGGCGGCTACGTGGGCGGCCATCTCACGCGCGCGGGCGAAGACGTGACCCTGGTCGATCCGTGGCCCGAGCACGTGCAGGCCATGCGCAGTCGTGGCCTGCACCTTGGCGGCTCGCAAGGCGAGCACGTCGTGAAGGTGAATGCCATCAATGTCTGCGACGTGCAGGGCTTCATGCGCAAGCCGGTGGACGTGGCCGTGATCTGCACCAAGTCGTACGACACCGAGTGGGCCGCGATGATGATCCGTCCCTACCTCGCTCCCCGCGGCTACGTGGTATCGATGCAAAACGGCATCAACGAGGAGCGCATCGCCCGCGCGGTGGGATGGGGCCGCACGGTCGGCACGACGGTCAGCACGATCAGCGTGAACGCCTACGAGCCGGGACGCATCAAGCGCTACCAGGAACCGGGCAGCAGCACGCGCCACAACGTCTTTCGCGTGGGCGAAGTGCACGGGCTCATCACCGAGCGGGTGACCGAGCTCGCCCGCATATTCAACGCTGTCGATCGTGCCGCGGTGACCGACAATCTGTGGGGAGAGCGTTGGACGAAGCTCTCGGCCAACACGATCACCCACGGCCTGCTCGGCTCCACCGGCCTGGACAACACCCACGTGTACGTTCGCCGCGACCGGATCCACCTTTTGGGCGTCAAGCTCGGCGGCGAAGCGGTGGCAGTGGGACGCGCGCTCGGCTTTCGCATCGGAACCATACTCGGAATCTCGCCCGACGACTGGTACGAGGCGGGTATCAACCGCGATGCGCGAGCCCTGAGGCGAGTGCAAGACGGCCTCACGGCATGGATGGCCACGCTCATCGAGCCTTCGCATTCGTCGGTCGGGCGCGATGTCATGCGCGGCCGGCTTTCGGAGATCGATTACACCAATGGTCTCGTCGCCGACAAAGGTGTCGAAGCCGATGTGCCCGCGCCGACTCATGCGGCGGTGACGGCGCTGGTGCGGCGCATCGACCGCGGCGAGCTCAAGCCGGATCCGTCGAATGTCGACGGCATTCCGGTTTGAGGCCCTCCGACATCGACGGCGCGTTATCCCGGCGCGCCGGGACAGACCCCAGACGCCTTCGTCGCGGCGTCCTTGATCAACCTGGGCAGCCCCGGCATCGAAGCACAACCAGGATGGCGCTTCCGGGCGTTCCATTCGAAACCGCATGATGACGACTGCATCGGCAGCCCGCGCCTCGCAGGCACAGCCCCACCCTCACCTCCTGTCGCCGCTTCGCGTGGGCCCCCTTTACCTTCGCAATCGGCTCTTGATGGGCTCGATGCACACGCGGCTCGTATTCGAGGGCGAGGCTGCGGGCGCGCTTGCAGAGTTCTACGCCGAACGCGCCCGCGGCGGCGCTGCACTGATCATCACGGGCGGGATCGCGCCGAACCCCGAAGGCCGCATGGAACCCGATGCGGCCGTGCTCGACCGGGAAAGCGCGATCGCCGACCACGCGCGCATCGTCGCTGCCGTGCATCACGCGGGCAGCCCCATCGTGATGCAGATCCTGCACGCCGGCCGCTACGCGAAGCACGCGGATGCGGTGGGCCCTTCGGCTGCTCGCGCGCCCATCAACCGCTTTACGCCGCACAGGCTCAGCGCCGACGACGTGGAGCGCACCGTCGAGGACTACGTGCGCTGCGCCGCATTGGCGCACGAAGCCGGCTACGACGGCGTGGACGTGATGGGTTCCGAGGGCTATCTCATCAACCAGTTCACCGCTCCCAGGACCAACGATCGACGCGACGATTGGGGCGGCAGCGCGGAAAAGCGCACGCGCTTCGCGGTCGAGATCGTGCGCCGCATCCGCGCCCGCCTGGGCCCGGATTTCGCCATCCTTTACCGCATCTCGGCGCTGGACCTGGTAGAGAACGGCGCCGGCGCCGATGAAACCGTGGCACTCGCCCAAGCGCTGGAGGCCGCGGGCGCCGACGCGCTCACCACCGGGATCGGCTGGCACGAATCACGCGTGCCGACGATTGCGTACATGGTTCCCCGCGGAGCGTGGCGCTTCGCCGCTGCGCGGTTGAAACGCGCGCTCGCCATACCCGTAGCCGCATCCAACCGCATCAATACTCCCGAGCTTGCCGAAGAGCTGCTCGCACGCGGCGAGGCGGACCTGGTCGCGCTCGCACGGCCGCTGCTTGCCGATCCCGAATTCCTGCGCAAAGCGGCCGCGGGCCGCAGCGCCGGCATCGCGCCGTGCATCGCGTGCAACCAGGCATGCCTGGACTACATCTTCACCGATCGCGTCGCCACCTGCCTAGTTAACCCACGCGCCGGGCGAGAGACCGAGTATCGCGCCCAGCCCGCGCGCAGGCGCGAACGCATCGCCGTGGCGGGCTCGGGCCCGGCTGGACTTGCTTTCGCCGTGACGGCTGCAAGCCGCGGCCACGCGGTCACGCTGTTCGAGGCTCAGGCGTCGAGCGGCGGCCAGATGCGCCTGGCGTGCCGCATCCCCGGCAAGGAGGAGTTCGCCTCCTTGCTGAGCTACTACGAATTCGAAGCGCAACGCCTCGGCGTCGAGCTGCGCATGGCCACGGCGTTCGACGCGACGATTGCCCGCGCCGAATGCTTCGATCGGATCGTGATCGCGACCGGCGTCGCGCCGCGCAAGCCACGCGTCGCGGGCATCGAGCGTGCCAATGTCAGGTCGTACACCGAGATTCTGACCGGCGCGGTCGATCCGGGCCGGCGGGTCGCCATCATCGGCGCGGGTGCGATCGCCTTCGACACAGCGGAGTATCTGACAGCGAGCGCGTCAACTGGCGACCCTGATACGTTCTATCGGGAATGGGGCGTAGCCGCGAACGGCGATGCGCCTGGAGGTATCGTCCCCGCGGCGCCGGCGCCTGCAGCGCGCTTCGTGTCTGTCTTTCAGCGCACCCCGGGGCGGCCGGCGGCACGCCTCGGTATCTCCACGGGATGGATAAACCGCGCTGCCCTGCAGCGCCGCGGCGTGATCATCGTCACCGGCTGCGAATACCTGCACATCGATGACGCGGGACTACACATAGCCGTCGACGGCAAGCCCCGCACCATTGCCGTCGACGACATCGTCGTCTGCGCCGGCCAGGATTCGCTGCGCCCGGCGTTGTCCGAGCTCGAAGCGCTGGGCGTTCCCGTGCACCTCATCGGCGGTGCGCGCGACGCCGTGGCCATCGATGCGCGCCGCGCTATCGAAGAAGGCTATCGGCTGGCTTTGACGTGCTGATCAGCGCGTTGACCTTTGGTTCACGCTGCCCTAGCATTGCCTACGCCATCCGCGTCGCGGGCGACGACGCCGCTGATGCTCGCATCCGAGGGCGTCGCAGCGTACCTGCCATCATTACATGGTCGAGGGAAAGGCGTGCAAACACCCAAAAAAGTCATCCGGCCGCAGAGCCTGCCGGATCCGAAGCCGAGGTTTTCGCAGGGCGTTCTAAGCGGGAATACGCTTTACATCTCCGGTCAGATCTCTGTGGACTCGCAGTGGAAGGTGATTGGGGAAGGGGATATCGAAGCCCAGACCCACCAGGTGTTCAAGAACATCCAGGAGATCCTGAAGGAAGCAGGCGGCTCGCTCGACGACCTGGTGGCCACCACCTGCTATCTCACCGACATCCGCTATCGCGAAGGGTATAACCTGGTCCGCAGGCAATACTACGCGAACAATCCCTGCCCTCCGACCAGCACCACGGTCATCGTCAAGGACTTGGCCGTCAAGGGCTGCGTGATCGAGATCTCGGGCATAGCCCTGCTCTGAACTTCGCTCGCGCCCTGACGCGAGCCGTGAACATTCGACAGCGGCCAATCGAGCCGGCACCAGGGAGCATGTTCGTGTTGTTGCGCCACGCATTACCGCTATGCTTCGCGACCGCGGCGTGCCCTGCCTGGGCACAAACGTCCGCGGGCGATTTTCCCTCGCGACCGATCCGGATCGTGACGGGCTATTCCCCCGGCGGTACGACCGACATCCTGTCGCGGATCGTCGGCGTTCACCTGCTGCAGAGCCTCGGCCAGCAGGTCATCGTGGACAATCGCCCGGGCGCGGCGGCGCAGACCGGCAGTCTCATCGTCGCCAGGGCGAACCCCGACGGCCATACCCTGCTGATGACGCCCAGCGGCTCGCACACCGTCAATGCGAGCCTGTATCAGAAGCTGCCCTATGACACGATCAAGGACTTCGCGCCGGTGGCGATGGTCGCATGGGTGACCAACGTCGTCGTCACGTCTTCGAGCTCGCCGATCAACACGCTTCAGGACCTGATCGCGCTCGCAAAGGCCAGGCCGGGTCAGCTCACCTATGCCTCCGCGGGCAACGGAACGATTACGCATCTTTCGGCCGAGATGTTGAAATCGCTCATCGGCATCAACTTGATGCACGTTCCTTACAAGGGCGGGGGACAAGCCCTGGTCGCGATCGCTTCGAATGAGACCAGCATCATGTTCGGATCGCTGCCCTCGGCGACGCCCTTCCTGCAGAGCAAGCGGATCAAAGCGCTGGCGGTGACCAGCCCGAAACGCGCCTCCGCCTTCCCGGACGTACCCACGGTGGCCGAGGCAGGCGTGCCCGGCATTGCCGTCATGGAATGGTACGGCGTGCTCGCGCCGGCGGCGACGCCGCGCCCGGTGATCGAGAAGCTGAACCTGGAAATCGGCCGCGTCCTGAGTAAGCCGGAAGTGCAGGCGAGGCTCGGGGGATTGGGTGCCGACTGGGTGGTGATGTCACCGCGCGATTTCGGCAAGCAAGTGGAAGCGGACATCGCGATGTGGGCCAAGGTCGTGAAATCGTCGGGCGCCCGTCCCGACTGAGCGGGCCCGGCTGCCTTGGGCTGCCCCGACCCGCGGCCGGCCTGCTAGTCACTTGCACGACCCCTGCGCGAGGCCGCACACGCCCGAGCACCAGCGCATCGCGGCTAGCTCAGCCCGCCGCTCACCTGTAGGACCTGCCCCGTGACCCAGCTCGCTGCGGGGCTCGCGAGGAACGCGACCACGTTCGCAACCTCCTGCGTCGTCCCCACCCTGTTCATCGGCGAGAGCGCGCAGATCATCTTGAGCTGCTGCTCGGTCTTGCCGCGTCGGAGCATGGTCGACTCGATCGGCCCCGGCGACACGGCATTGACCGTGATGTTCTTCGGCGCGAGCTCGCGCGCCAGCACCTTCATCATGCCCTCCATCGCCGCCTTGCTCGCCGTGTAGGCGCCGAACCCCGGCCGCGGCGCGACGCACATCGATGTGCTGATGCATATCACCCGCCCGCCGTCCGCCATGCGGCGCGCCGCCTCCCGCATCACTAGGAAAGTTCCCCTGGCGTTGGTCGCCATGACGGCATCGAAATCGCGTTCCTGCAACTCCACGATCGGCATCGGGGAGTTGTTGATGCCCGCGTTGCTCACGACCACATCGATGCGGCCAAAGCGCGACACGACCTGCGAGAACAGGCGCTCGACGTCGGCGGCGTTCGCCACGCTCGCGCCCGCGACCATGGCGCGCGAGCCCGCTGCCTCGATGGATCGCGCGGTACGCGTCGCGCCTTCCTCGTCGCTGGAATAGTTCACGCAAACGGCGTAACCCTCCGCGCCCAGCCGCTGCGCGATCGCCTGGCCGATGCCCTTGGATGCGCCGGTCACCAGTGCGACCCTGCCGGATTCGGTGTTCGCCACGCTCATGCCGCCTCGCGTCTCATCGTCGCCCGCTTGAAATCACTTGCCGCCGTCACCGCAGCGAGCATGCATGCGGGTAATCGGCATGTCAACGCATCACGGGCGAGCATGCGGGCGTCCTCACGGCGCTTCCTTGATCCCGGCCGCCTTGATGATGCGCGTGAACTTGGCTGTCTCGCTCGCCATGAATTCCGCGAAATGATCCGGCGTGCCGGCCACCACCGTCATACCTTGGGCCGCGAGGCGCTCTTTGAAGTCCTGGAGATTCAGGATGCGCGCGACCTCCTGCTGCACCCGGCCGATGACATCGCGCGGGGTCAGTGCGGGTGTCAGCATGCCGTACCAGTTGGTCATGTCGAAGTCCTTCAGCCCGGCCTCGGCGATCGGGATGAGATCGGGCGCGATCGGCGAGCGCTCCTTGCTGGTCACGCCGAGCGCGCGCAGTCTTGCGGCCTTGACGAGTGGCAGGCTGCCGAGAATATTCATGAAGTACACCGGCACCTGCCCGCTCAGGACGTCGATGAGCGCGGCGCCGGGTCCCTTGTACGGGACGTGCACGAACTTGATTCCGCTCGCGGCGCCGAAAAGCTCCGCGCTCAAATGCGGCAATGATCCGGTACCCGACGAACCCACGTTGATCTCACCCGGGCGCGCCTTGGCAAGCGCGATCAGCTCCTTGACCGAGCGCGCCGGCAGCGACGGATGCACCACCAGCACCAGGGGCCCCGACGCGAGCAGCGAAACCGGCGCAAGATCGCGCGCGTGGTCGTAGGGCAGATTGTTGTACATGGCAGGACTTGCCGCATGGCCCGCGGCGGCGATCAGCAGCGTGTGGCCGTCGGGAAGCGCCTTGGCGACGAGCGCGGCGCCGATGGTGCCGTTAGCACCGCTGCGGTTCTCGACCACGACCGGATGGCCGGAGCGCTCGGTCAGCTTCTGCCCGATTGCGCGCGCCATGATGTCGGTGCCGCCCCCGGGAGGATAGGGCGAGACGATGCGCATCGAGGTGGTCGGGTAACCCGTTTGCGCCTGGACACCCGTGGCAATCAGGCACGACCCCAGCGCGATGGCTCGCACCGCCGCGGCGCAACCATCGCGCAGATGCGACGGCGTCGATGCGCCCTGCTGCTCGCTTCCTTGGCTGTCGTTTTTCACTTTGCGATTCGTCCGTTCAGTGTGCCCATCCGTTCACGCGCATGGCTACTGTCGCGGCGAACACGGTGGAAGCGCTGCCTGTCGCGCCGCTCGTGTCACTCCGCGCGGATGTTGGCCTTCTCGATGACCTTCGTCCACTTTGCGATCTCGGCAGTGATGTA
The DNA here is from genome assembly GCA_020848435.1 of Burkholderiales bacterium. Classification (GTDB taxonomy): domain Bacteria; phylum Pseudomonadota; class Gammaproteobacteria; order Burkholderiales; family WYBJ01; genus WYBJ01. The sequence continues at coordinate 9,369 of JADLAC010000060.1, forward strand.
GGCGGCGAACTCCTCGGGCGTGCTGGTGAGGGTTTCCACCGCCTGCGCAGCGAGCGGCTCGCGCACATCTGCGAACTGCAACGCCTTGCCGATTTCCGTGCTCAGGAGCCGCACGATATCGCGCGGCGTGCCGGCGGGAGCGACGACCCCGTACCACAGGTTCGCTTCGTAGCCGGGAAGCCCGCGGGTCTCGGCGACGGTGGGGATCTCGGGCGTTGCCGGCGAGCGCTTGGCTCCAGTCATCGCGAGCACGCGCAGCTTGCCCGCTTTCGCGTAGCCGAGCGTCGGTGTCGGGCTTGTGAACATGAGATCGACCTGCCCTGCGATCAGGTCGATATAGGCGAGCGCCCCGCCCTTGTAGGGAACGAACGTCATGTCGACGCCCGCCATCGATTTGAACAGCTCGGCGGCGAGATGTCCGCCGGAGCCGATGCCGGAAGTCGCGGTATTGAGCCTTCCAGGCCGAGACTTCATCAGCGCAACGAGATCCCCCACCGATTTCACCGGCACGGAGGGATGCACGACCACGACGAGAGGGCTCGCCGCGGCCATCGTGATCGGCGCGAAATCCTTGATCGCGTCGTAGGGCATCTTCTTGAACAACCCCGGGTTGATTGCGTGCGTGATCGACACCAGCAGGATCGTATGCCCGTCGGGTGGCGCCTTTGCCACGATGCTCGTCCCGATCTGCTGGCCGCCGCCGGCGCGGTTGTCGATCAGAATCTGTTGGCCCCACGCGGCGGTCAGCTTGGCTCCGATCGAGCGCGAGATGATGTCGGTCGCGCCGCCCGCCGGGTAGGGTACGACGAAGCGCAGCGGGCGATTCGGAAAAGGCTGCGCCGCGGCGACACCGGCAATCGCCAGCGCCGCGATCAGCGCGATTCGGATCGATTTGGCCACTTGCGGGTCCTCCTTATGCGCGCGCAGTTGCCGTTACGCAGGTGCCCAAGGCGCGACTGGCGCGCGCCGCGTCCGGCTCTGTGTCGATCGAGAGAATCCGGTGGCGCAGCTCGGCGGCGCGCGCATCGGGCAGCACCATCCGTGCGTTGTCCATGAACTTGGCGACGATCGCTGCGTCGGCCGCAGGCTCATCCGGGAGGATGTTTTCCCGCTGTCGCAGCACGCCGCCGTCGCTCATCTCGACGATCACTTCGCCCGAACGGTATTTCGGGTATCCGGAGTTCGGATCGATTTCGTACCCGACCTTATGTGCCAACGCGACGAGCCCCGGATCCGTGAACGCGTCTTGCTCGATTTCCGCCAACCCGAATCTCCCGCGAGCAAGTGCACACCCGAGGGCGTACTGGAGGCTGAACTGCGCGCTGTAACTGGAAGCGGGCTGGCACTTGTCCGCGGCCGGCTCGCAGACGAGCGGGATCGCCGCACTCGCCACCAACGCGCGCACGCAGCGCACCGCCTGCGCTTCGATTGCATGTGCCTGCTTGAGCGCGATCGCCGCGTTCAGGAAAGCATGAATCTGATGGCACGCGGGATAGAGCTTGATCGAGGTACGGGTGAATTCCCAGCGTTCGCCAAGCTCTGCCGTGATCGTTGCCAGGTCCGCATCGGGCGCGCGGCTACCGAGGTAGACGTTATAGAAACCAAATCGCCCTTCGTACGCGGCGGCAGGTCCCGTGTAGCCGCCGCGCGCGAGATAGGCTGCGGTGATTCCGCCGGCGCCCGCCCACCCCGGATGCATGCGCTTGGTCCACGAACCGTCCTGCATCGGCTGGATCGTGCCGGCAGAGGTGGACAGTGCGATGCCCTGCGCCATTGTGAGCTCCCTGGATGTGAGCCCCATCAGGCGTCCGGCGATCAACGCGGCGGAAAACGTCGCGCATACGCTGGTCGGATGAAAGCCCGCCGCGTGCAGGAGTCCCTTGCTCGCCCCCGCGAGCCGCGCGGCCACTTCCAATCCCGCGATAAACGCCGTGAGCAGCTCGCGCCCGCTCGCACCGACATGAGCGGCCACGCCGAGCGCGGTCGATGCGCAACTCGCAGCGAGATGCATCGAGCCCGGCAAATAGGTGTCGTCGTAGTCGAGGCCGTGCACGAGAATGCCGTTCATCAGGACCGCATCGCGCAACGGCAGCGTCACCCCCAGCCCGATCACATCGATATCGCCTTCACCGGCTTGGCGCAGGCCCGCCAGCGCGCGGCGCGCGAATTCGTACTTGCCGGAGGCCAGCGCGATTCCCACCGCGTCGAGCAGCAGGTGCTTGGCGCGGCCGCGCACCTCGGGCGGCACGCTGTCGTACTCGATATCGCCTGCGAATCTCGCTAACGCGTCGGCAATGACCATGGGGATTCAAACCCTTTTCACGGTCACGCGATCGAGCGCATGTTGCTTGACCGCGGCCAAGTCAACCTCCATGCCGAGGCCCGGTCCGGCTGGCACGTTGCAGTAGCCATCGCGCACGTCGACCGGCCGATTCTTGACGATGACATCGGGGTCGACCGCGGGCAATCCCATCACGAACTCCGCCCCGAAGGCGTGATTGGGGATCGCCGCGCATAGCGTCGCACCCGCGATTGCCTCGATGTAGCTGCCGTTGGCGGTGCCGGCACAGTTGACTCGCACGTTGCTCGCGTCGGCAACCACCGCGATATCGCGCCCGCGCCGCATGCCACCGCACTTGTAGAACTTGATCGCGAGCACATCGGCGGCGCCGGCGGCGACGAGCTTGGCAGCGTCATACGGGCTGTAGCAGGACTCGTCCGCAATCACGGTGACCTTGCAGCGGTCATACACCCACTTGAGGTTGGCCATGGCTTGCGGCGGCACCGGCTGCTCGAAATAGGTGAGATTGACGGGCTCGAGCCGCTGCGCGAGGCGCACCGCGCCGATCGGGTCGTAGCCCATGTTGGCGTCGATGCCGAGATAGACGTCGTCGCCCACATGCTTGCGGATGGCACTCACCGCGCTCACGTCGGCGTCGATCCGCTCTGCGGGACCGACCTTGATGCACACGTACTTGATCCCGTACTTGCGCACCACCGTCACGGCCTCGTCGATCATGGTCTTCTCATCGGCGAGCCCCACCGACCATTCGAGCGCCATCTTGTCCTTGCACGCGCCGCCGAGCAGCGCGTGGGCCGGCACGTTCAGCGCCTTGCCGACGAGATCGTGCAGCGCGAAATCGAGCACTTCGAGCGCGGCCGGATTGCCCGGCAGCTTGCGTTCGCAGCTTCGCAACAGATGCTCGATCCGCAACGCATCCTGCCCGATGATGAGCGGGCCGTAGAAGTCACGCAGGCACGCAAACATGCTGGCAGCCGTCTCGCCTACCCAGGGATTTACCGGACGCACCTCGCCCCAGCCGCTCAGCCCTCCCGCACTCACCCGCAGCAATATCGGCCGTCCGATCCAACTGCCGGCGCCGCCGTACAGAATCGGACCCGTTGAAATACTGCGCTTCAGCGCGGGCACGATATCGAGCGGAATGATCTCGATCTCGTCGATCGGCAAGCTCATGCATTCGTCACGCTTCACAGCTCACTCCTCTTTCTCAAAACTCGGAATCCCTTCGCTGCTTCGACGCGGCACGGCCGCCAGCGCATCCGCTGCGCTGCTACGCCCGCCACGGATACTCGCTCCGATAGCGGGCCTCGAATGCTTCGATTTCCGGCAGGTGCTGCAGGACAAGCCCGACATCGTCCAGGCCCTGCAATAGCCGTCCTCGGGGGCCGGCATCGATCTCGAAACGGTACGCCGTGCCGTCGGGCCCCGTCACCGATTGCGCTTCGAGATCCACGGTAATCTGCGCACCGGGATTCGCTCGCAATTGCGCGCGCAGCGCGGCGCAGTTTTCCGCCGCAAGCACGACCGGCAGCATGCCGTTCTGCAGCATGTTGCCAAAATAGATGTCGCCGAAGCTCGGCGCGATGACCGTGCGAATGCCATAGTCGAGAACCACGTAGACCGCCGCTTCGCGCGAGGAGCCGCAGCCGAAGTTCGCACCGCTGACGAGGATCTGCGCCTTGCGGTACGGCTCCTGGTTGAGCACGAAATCCGGCCGCTCGTTGCCGCCGGCATCGAAGCGGATGTCATGGAGCAGATAACGCTGCAACCCGTTGCCGCGCGCCTTGCGAAAGAAACGGTTGGGAATGAGCTTGTCGGTATCGACGTTGTCGAGCTCGAGCGGTGCGGCAACCGCGGTGAGCTTGGTAAACGGATTCATGGACGATCCCCACGCAACGAGAGATGCGGTTTCATCTCAGCTCGCGAGCTTGCGCACATCGGTGATCCTGCCGGTCAAGGCGGCGGCCGCGGCCATGGCCGGGCTCATCAAGTGCGTGCGCGAACCCTTCCCCTGCCGCCCCTCGAAATTGCGGTTGGAGGTCGAGGCGCAGCGTTCCCCGGCTCCCACGCCATCGCCGTTCATCGCGACACAGCTCGAGCAGCCGGCGGCCCGCCATTCGCAGCCCGCTTCGCGGAAGACGCGATCGAGGCCCTCGGCCTCCGCCTGGCGCTTGACCGTGGTCGATCCCGGCGAAACCCACGCGCGGATGGCTGCCTTCCCGCCTCTGAGCACTGCCGCTGCCGCGCGCAAATCCTCGATTCTGCCGTTGGTGCAACTGCCGATGAAGACGCGATCGATCTCGATGCCTGCGAGTGGCGTGCCGGGGGCGAGCCCGATGTAACGTATTGCCTCGTCCCACTGCGCGCGCTCGTCCGCGCTCGAAGCGCAGGCCGGATCCGGCACCGATCCTGTCACCGCTATCGCATGCTCCGGCAAGGTGCCCCAGGTCACCATCGGCTCCAGCGCGGACGCATCGAGCGTGACCTCGCGGTCGAACTTGGCCCCAGCATCGCTCGGCAGCGTGCGCCAGTAGGCGAGCGCCTCTTCCCAGTGCCCGCCCTGCGGCGCGTAGGGCCGTCCATGGAGATAGGCGAACGTCGTGTCGTCGGGCGCAACCATGCCGCTGCGCGCGCCGGCTTCGATCGACATGTTGCACACCGTCATGCGCTCTTCCATGGTCATCGCGCGCAATACGCCGCCTGCGTACTCGATGACGTGGCCGACCGCGCCGCTGACACCGATCTTCGCGATGATCGCGAGAATGACATCCTTCGCGGTCACGCACGGCCCGAGCGCGCCCTCGACGCCGATGCGCATGGTCTTCGGTCGCTTCTGCCACAAGCACTGGGTGGCGAGCACCTGCTTGTTCTGCGAGGCGCCGATTCCCAGCGCGAACGCGCCGACAGCACCATGGGTCGACGTGTGCGAGTCGCCGCACGTGATCATGAGCCCGGGCTGGCTGATGCCTAGCTCAGGACCGATCACGTGCAGGATGCCCTGGCGCGCGTCGTCGATGCCGAAATGGTCGAAGCCGTACTCGCGTGCATTGTGCGCGAGATACTCGATGAGCCCGCGCGATTCGGCATCCCCCATGCCGGCGAGCCCTTGCTCGCGTCCCAGCGTCGGCACGAAGTGGTCAGGCGAGCCGAACACCTGGCGCGGCTTGCGCACCCTGCGGCCGTCCTTGGCAAGCGCGCCAAACGCGTGGAACGAGCCCTCCGCGACGAAATGGCTATCGACCGCCAGCAACGCCTCGTCCGCGCCGCGAGAAACGATCACGTGGCGCTGCCAGATTTTCTCAAACAGAGTACGCGCTGCCATCATCCTCGTGCTCTCGATCCCCGGTGCGGTCGCGACTGATCCTCGCACCAGTCGGTGCGATCGGCGTGCAGCAGATGCGAATCCGCGCGCGGGCAACCGGGCCGCAGCAGCGGATTGCGCCATCGAACGCTCGCGATCATGTCGGCCCCCCCGCGACCGCCGACTTACCCGCCGCGGCGCCGGCGATCTTGCCGAAGACGGCACCGGAGACGAGACCCGCACACGACGGATAATTGAAATAGAAAAGGCCGCCGACCATTTCGCCCGCGGTATAAAGCCCGGCTATCGGGCTCAGGTTCACATCGATGACTTGGGCGGTCTGCGGATTGATCCGCAGGCCGCCGAACGTGAACGTGATGCCGCAGGTCGTGTTGAAAGCCTCGTACGGCGGCGTATCGAGGGGATTGGCCCAGTTCGTCTTCGGCGGATCGATGCCGACGGTACAGCGGCCGTCCTTCACGCCGTGGATCAACGGAATATCGGTGCGCACCGCGGCGTTGAACTCACGCACGGTGTTGAGGAAACCCTCGGGATCGACACCCTCTAGCTTCGCCGCGAGCGCCTCCAACGTGTCGGCGCTGACCTTGGTCACGTGCTTCGCGTCGTATTCCACCCGCAACAGCTTCCTCACCTTGGCGTCGACCACCTGCCACGCGAACTGGCCCGGCTGGTGCAACGTTGCTTCGCCATACTGCGCGTAGGTGAAGTTGAAGAAATCCGCGCCCTCGTCGACGAAGCGCTTCCCCTGCGCGTTCACCATGATCGACAGCGGATAGCTGTGGCGGTAGAAGTCGTCGTGCAGATTGTAGTCGCCGAATTCCGGTGCATTGCGCTCCCACGGCGTGGCGTGACGGCCCGACCAATTACCATAAGGGCAGGCGCCGATGTCGAGCGCCATCTTGAGCCCCTCGCCCATGTTGAAGCGCGTGCCGCGCACCTTGGCGAGCTCCCACCCCGGGCCGAGATAACGCGTGCGCCACTCCGGATTGGCCTCGAAGCCGCCGCAGGCCAGCACCACCGCGGCGGCACGGAACTCGACCGGTTTTCCGCGCTGCTTGGCCTTGACGCCGAGCACCCGTTCTCCATCGTAGATCAGGGACACCGCGCGGGTCTCGTAGAAGATCTCGACGCCGGTTTTGCGTGCGGCCGCGTCTAGAAACTGCACCAATCCCTCGCCGCCGCCGGACACCTCTATCGCCATGTGGCCGAAAAACTTCCGCCGCCCGTTGACCACCGCCGAAGTGCCGCCATAGGCAGGCACGAAGCGCACGCCCTTGCCGCGCAGCCATACCATGGTCGGATGGCTGTTCGTGATCAGCGTCTCGCACAGCTCGGGATCGGTGCGATAGCTCGTCACGCGATACATGTCGTCGAAGTACTGGTCGCGAGAATTGCTGTCCCAATCGGTACTTGCGGCCTCGGCGTCGGAGATCTCGACGAGCTTGCGCAGGTCCTCGACGCTGTCGTACACGAAGCGCAGCATGCCGTGGCTGAAACGGCTGTTGCCGCCGGCCTCGGCTTCGGGCGCGGCCTCGAGCACGGCCACGCGGGCGCCCTGCTCGCGCGCCGAGACCGCCGCGCACAGCGCCGCGTTGCCCTTGCCCACGACCACTACGTCATACTTGCTCATCGCGTGCTTGCTGCCTCATCTGCCGATTGCGCCGCTCGGGCCGCGCTCGCCCCGGCGATGCGGCCGAACAACGCGCCCGACACCAGCCCCGTACCGCTCGGATAATTGAAATAGAACAAGCCGCCGACCATCTCGCCCGCGCAGTAGAGGCCGGGAATCTTGTGAAAGTGGACGTTCAGTACCTGTGCCGTTTGCGCATCGATGCGCAAACCGCCCCAAGTGAACGTGATGCCGCAGGTCACTGCGTAGCCTTCGTACGGCGGCGTATCGAGCGGCTGCGCCCAGTTCGATTTCGGCGGCTCGAGGCCGACCGTGCATTTGCCGTCCTTTAGCGTGTGGTTGAAGGCGATGTCGTTGCGCACCGCTGCGTTGAACTCGCGCACGGTCTTCAGGAAAGCCTCGGCGTTGACGCCGGTGAGCTGCGGCGCGAGCTCTTCGAGGGTGTTCGCGCTGACGCGCGTGATGCGCTTGATGCGGTATTCGGACCGCAGCAAGTGCTTGACCTTGGCGTCGTAGACCTGCCAGGCGAACTGCCCGGGCTGCTGCAGCACGGCCCGACCGTACTTGGCATAGGTGAACGAGTGCAGGTCCGCAGCCTCATCGACGAAGCGCTTGCCGTCGGCGTTGATCATCAGGCCGAGGATATAGCTGTGCTTCTGAAACTGGTCGCCGACGCTCAAATCGCCGAATTCCGGTGCATTGAGGTCCCAGCCTGTTGCATGGCACCCGGACCAATTGCCGCAAGGCGCCGCACCGATATCGAGCGCCATCTTCAGCCCGTCGCCCTGGTTGAAACGCGTGCCGCGCACTTTCGCGAGCTCCCACCCAGGCCCCAGATAGCGCGCGCGCATCTCGGGGTTGGCTTCGAAACCACCACAGGCGAGAACCACGGACTTGGCAAGCAGCTCGCGCTGCTTGCCACGATGCTGGATGCGCACGCCATGGACACGCTCGCCATCGTAGATCAGGGAGGCCGCGCGCGTCTCGAACATGACCTCGATCGCAGCCTTGCGTACCGCTTCGTTCAGGAACTCGACCAGGCCCGCGCCGCCGCCATGGACTTCAAGCGGAACGCGCCCGAAGAACTTCCAGCGGCCACCGACCTTGCCGGCCTGCCGGTCGTACAGCGGTACGAACCGCACGCCCTTCGCACGCAACCAGATCAAGGTCTCCTGGCTGCGCGTAACGAGCGCCTCGGAAAGCTCGGGATCGGTGCGATAACTCGTGAGGCGAAACAGATCGTCGAAGAACTCCTCCTTCGTATTGGTGCCGAAATCGGTGCTTGCCACCTGCTCGTCGGTCAACGTGGTGAGCTTCTTGAGCTCCTCCACCGATTCGAACGCGAAGCGCATCGGGCCGCCCGCGAAGCGGCTGTTGCCGCCAGACTCGCTTTCGGGCGCGGCTTCGAGAATCAGCACATGCGCGCCGGCTTCGTGTGCCGCGAGCGCGGCGCACATCGCCGCATTGCCTTTGCCCACGACGATTACATCGTAACTATTCACCATCGCCTCGCCCTTTTTCGGTAGTCATCGATTCCTCACGCTAAGGCCTGTCCCGCCCCCCCCCCCGCGGGATAGGCTCCTGCCGGCGGCACCAGCCACGACCGGCATGTGGTATGCCGTTGTTCGCGCCCGCTCGCCGGCAAGTGGCACTGACACGCGTGATGGCAGGTGCATTCGCACGCGGACCCGTTGCGTTCATGGTCATCGCGGCTTGCCCATGCGCTGCGACGTGCCCGACGCGCGGCTTGGCCATTCGGCGCCAAGGGCGCGCGTAGCCGTAGCAGCCGCCGCCAGCAGCGGTTTAGCCATCTTCTTTGCTGCCGCCTCGGAGAAGCGCTCGAGCGGCCCCGACAGCGACAACGCTCCTATCAATTCGCCGCCCGCGCCGAACACCGGCGCCGCCACGGCTGCGCACGAAGGATCGCGTTCGCCGAAGGAGACGCGGAACAGGGGATCGTCCGCGGCCACGGGTAAGCCGCCACGGAATTGGCGCAGCACCGTGCCCGGCGCACCGCGGCGCAGAGGGAGCAGATCGCCGGCGCGCACGCGATCGAGCGTGGGATGATTCGAATCGATCCGCAGCAGGCACAATCGGTTCCTGTCGTCGTGCCGGACGTGAAACGACGGGCTCTCGGTACCTTGCGCGATCAGCCACTCGAGCACCGGCCAGACACATTCCTTCAGGGGGTAGGTCGCCTCGTAGGCACGGCCCAAGCGGTACGCGAACTGTCCCAAGGCGTAGCGTTGATCGCCGCGCCGCACCACCAGCCCGCTGCGTTCAAGGGAAGTCAGCAGCCTGAGCAGGGTGCTCTTGTACATGCCGGTGGCGCGCGCCACGTCGGCGAGCGCCAAGGGTCGCGCGTCAGATTCAAACGCCGCGACGATGGCGAGCGCCCGGTCGACCGCGGCGACGCCTCCGCCGCTTGGCGGTTCTATGGCGTGGGCGCGCGGCACGGTCAGGGCCGGAACCCGCCGACGATGTGACCGATCTGCCGGCATGGCTGTTTCATGCTTGCTTGCTCGCTCGGTGGGTTCGCGAAGGCGCGAGGCATTCTGTCTGGCAGAATGCCTGTTCTTTTTCTCGTAGTATCGACGCTATTGCTCCGCAGAGTCAAGACCGGCTGCTGCCGGGACCACGGCGATCGCCGCCAGGGAGACGCTAAGCTACTTGCCCCCGTGCACGCGGCGCCCGCGCGCCGCCGCAATTTCTTCCGCGGCGCGATGCTCATCGAGAGCGCCCGCGTCGCGAGCTGCGGCGAGGCCGCGCCGATGCTGGCAGCTTGCGCTGAGGTGGGCTGGACCTGCGCGCTCATCCTGGACGATATCGCCGACCGTTCCGAGGAACGCGAGGGCGCTCCGAGCATCCACCGCAGCCACGCCCTGATGCACGTCGTAACGGCAGTCGCTTGTACGCTGATGCTCGTGGCCCGGACGCTCGCGGTGCATATCCCCGCGCCCCTGCGCACCCGGCTATGCTGGCTGCATCTCGGGATCTCCCTGGTGTTACGCGCGGCCCGCGGCGCGTTCGGCACGAGGCCGCGCACACTGCACCAGTACGCGCGCACGGCGAGGCGGGTCAATGCGAGCATCGAATGGTCGTTGCTGGCGCCGTTCTGCGGTTCGACCCGTATCGAGCTTCGCAGGGCGTTGCGAGGCTACGCGCGGCATTCCTCGGTCGCCGGAAAGATGCGCAACGATCTGCTCGACTACTGGGGCGGGTCCAGCGAGCGCGACGCGATGCTGGCGGACTTCAACCGGACGCGGCTCACGTTTCCGACGCTCGTCCTGCTCGCCTGTCCGCTTGCGGCCGCCGACCGCGTACGCGTCGCGGATCACTTCGCGTCGCGGCGTCGGCTTCCCGCGCAAGAGCTCTAGCAGCCAACGCCGCGGCGCAAGCCTCGACGATGGCGCTCGCGTGAATCGCCGAGCGCAGCACCAGCCCGGTAGCGTCCGCGACGAACGCGATGCCGAAGTGCTGCAAGGCCACGCCGAGCGCCACGCCGGCCGCCATGGCAACAGCGAGCAGCAGCACGGCCTCGAGCAGCAGGGAAAGACCGAGCTGGAAGCGCAACGCGCCGACGATGAAGCCCATTTCGCCATGAATCGGACACGCCGCCTGTCTCAGCACAACGCTTAGGGCGCGCAGTGGCGCACCTAGGATGGCGGACAATAGCGCGATCGCGCCGAGCGTTGCGGTTGCGGCAGCAGCGCAGCGTCGCAGCGGCGGCCGGCGATTCGTGCGCCCAGCACGGCAATGACGATGGCTGCGCCTGCGAATGCCAATATTCGCACGCTTCCAGGTGCCTCGCTCCGCGGTAGCGCCGGCGAAGGCACACGCATCGCAGCTACCGGCTGCAGCCGCATGACGGTCAGCGCCGGCGCGAGCGCGCTCGCCGCGTTGGCGAGCGGCCCCATGAAACCGGCGAGCGCCATGTTGGCGGCATTGCTCGCAACACGGATATCACCGGTGTGCATTCCCTGCAGCATGTCCGGCACCGATTGCACCAGCAGCGCACCGAGCAGGCGGCCGAGACCGAGACCGATCAGGCTGCCGAGCACGCCGAGGGCCGCTGCAATCATCATCGCTCGAACGGCAAGCCGCCGGCGCGACTCGCCGATGGCGATCATCACGCCGATCTCGCGGCGTTCGCGCAGCACGGCCAGGCTCATCGCATTGAAGACCAGATAGAGAGGTGGCCCCGCTGAGTTGGACAGATTTTCGCTGGTGCTAAGTGGCGCTCTGCGGGTTAAGCTGCCAAGGGAAGTGGCAGCGAATTGAAGTGAACGCTCTCTGGGGTAGCACCGTCAAGGGACTGATGTGGCCTTCGGGTGTTATACGCCATGCGCAAGGCATCGATCACCAAGTCGCGGGTCATACGTGCCCCATAGACCAGCCCACGATCATGCGCGTGTATTACCGTCATTTTGAGAGGCATCCCTCATCGCGGCTTTCATCATCTATCGAGATGTATCGAGAACGACCGGCGCTTTCACAGTGGCCAGCTTTCGAGATGTATCGAGATCGATCGCTTCTCTGCATGCGAACTTCCGAGTGCAAGAAGCTACTCTCTTGTTCGGGACAGGGCCCAAAAAAGACGTCGGCATCAAATGCATTAGCGTGCTGTCGCATCGAATGTTTGCGGAGATGTTCTTACCGTCACGACGCTGCCGCACGGTTCCAGCGAATCAGTGCGCATCCACAGTCTGCTCAGCTGATTCCTTCCACGGCCTGATCTTCGCGAGCGTCTTCGCGAGCGTCGCCTTCGCCACCTCGGTGTCGTAGTCCGCCTGCAGACGCAGCCACCAGCCGTCCGAAAGTCCGAAGAAGCGGCACAGCCGCAGATCGGTGTCCGCAGTGATGGCGCGCTTGCCGGCGAGAATCTCGCCGATGCGCTGCGCGGGCACCCCGATCTCCTTCGCCAGCCGGTAGTTGCTCATGCCCAGGGGCTTCAAGAACTCCTCGGCCAGCATCTCGCCGGGCGACACGGGTTTGAGTTTCCTACTCATGTCGATCTCCGTCAGTGATAGTCCACGATCTCGACGTCTTCGGCGTCTTCGGCGTCTTCCCTGTCCAGCGAAAGCAGACGCGGAACTGATCGTTCACGCGGATGCTCCACTGGCCAGCGCGATCGCCCTTCAGTTGCTCCAGCCGGTTCGCCGGCGGCGCGCGCAGGTCTTCGATACGCCGAGCCAGGTCGAGTTGCTTCAACTTGCGCAGCGCCGGGCGCTCGATGTTGGCGAAGCGCGCCACGCGGCGCATTCCGAACAAGGCCTCGGTGTCGGCACACTTGAACGTCTTGATCGCCGCCGTTAGAATAGTAACGCTATGCGTGATTAACGTCAACCGTGATTATCGATGCCTCGCTCCCCGACCCACAAATGGACGTTCGCGCCGCGCTTTCGCCGGCATGCCTTCGGCTGGCGCTCTCAGCCCGCCGTTCAGCGCGTCAGGGAAGCCACGGCTGAACTCCAGAAGGTCGCGAAGAAGGACCCGGCCCTGGGAGCTGCGGGCGCGGTTCTCTTCCTGGAAAAGGTCTCGCCCGCACTCGAACAGGTCGACAGCTCCTCTGGAGCCATCGGCACCGCCGTCAATCACGCCATCGAGGCCTGCGCGACGATCATCGCTGCGGCCCCAGTCGACGACGAGACCCGTGATCGGTGGCTCGATCGGCTGTGGGATGCGCATCAGAACGACGCGATTCCGTACATCGAGCACCTCGGCGACTACTGGGGCGAGCTGTGCGCATCTCGCCAGCGTGCTTCTGCCTGGGCCGACCAGCTGATCGGCACGGTCGAGATGGTCTGGAGTCCGAATCAGAAACCCGGGGGCCATTTCCACGGCACGATCGCGTGCTTGAGCGCGCTCTTTAACGCAAGGCGCCACGAGGAGCTGCTCGCCCTCCTCGATAGAGCGCCCTACTCCATGTGGCACTACCGGCAATGGGGCGTCAAGGCATTGGCGGCCATGGGCCGCAAGGCGGACGCAATCCGCTACGCCGAAGCCAGCCGCGGACTCAATGACAACCCGATCGCCATAGCGCGCGCGTGCGAGGAGATCATGCTCTCGTCGGGACTCTATGACGAGGCGTATGCGCGCTACGCGATCGGGGCCAATCAGGGGACAACGTTCCTCGCGACCTACCGATCGATCGTGAAGAAGTATCCGACGAAGACACCGACGGAGATACTCGACGATCTGGTCGCGAGCACGCCGGGCCAGGAAGGCAAGTGGTTCGCCGCGGCGAAGGATGCGGGGCTGTACGACGAGGCCATTGCACTCGCCCAACGAACACCCTGCGATCCGCGCACCCTGACGAGAGCGG
>JADLAC010000061.1 GCA_020848435.1 Burkholderiales bacterium
CGATTTTCGCGCATGGCGGTGTCGAACGACTTGCCGATAGTCTCGCTATCGGCTGCGTCGTCCTCCTAGCCCTGCGCGAAAATCGCCTCCGTCGCACACGTGAAATCAAGTCCGACAGGCTCCTAGCGCCCGATCGTCTCGCCGGCGTGCAAGCGCAGGATCGGCCACGCGCGAGCGCGTGCGTGCGCGTCCAGGCGCTGATCGGGATCGACGGCAACCGGATGACTGACCCGCTCCAGCAACGGCAGGTCGTTGATCGAGTCGCTGTAGAACCAGCTCTCGGCAAACGACGCCAGGGCGAGACCGCGACCTTCCAGCCACGCGTCCAGCCGCGTGACCTTGCCCTCGCGAAAACACGGCAGGCCGCTCACTGCGCCGGTGAAACCCCCGTCGCATTCCTCGGGCTCGGTCGCGACCAGGTGCTCGATCCCGAACTCGCGTGCAATCGGGCCGGTCACGAAGCGGTTGGTGGCGGTGATGATGACGCGCACATCCATGCGGTGCCGGTCGGTCAGCGCGCGGGCGGCCGCGCTGATGCGCGGGCGGATCCGCTCGTCCATGAAGCCGCGATGCCAGTCGTCGAGGACGTGGCGCGGATAGGCCGCGAGCGGCTTCAACTGGAAATCGAGAAACTCGTGGATGTCGAGTACCCCCGCCTTGTATTGCTCGTAGAACGCGCGATTGCGCGCCTCGTAATGCGCCCGCTCCAGTATCCCCTGCTCGATCAGGTACTGGGCCCATTCGTAATCCGAGTCGCCGGCGAGCAAGGTGTTGTCGAGATCGAACAAGGCAAGGCGCATCATCGCTGCTCCAACGGGACCGCTACGTCGCGCAGCACCTCGCGCACCAGCGGCAGCGTGATCGCGCGGCTGCGCTCGAGCGAATAGCGGTCGAGCGCATCCACCAGCATGAGCAGCGAGGGCAAATCGCGCGGCGCATGCCGCAGCAAGTATTCGCGCGCGTCCAGCGGCAAGTCGAATCCGCGCCCGCGCGCGTGTGCGCTCATGGCGATCGCCTTGTCATCATCGTTCAGCGCGTGGACTTCGTACACGAGCCCCCAGGCGAGCCGGGTCGCCAAGTCGGCCCGCACGCCCAGGGCCGAGGGCGGCGCGCAGCCGCTCGCGACCAAGGTCCCGCCGGCTTCCCGAATCCGGTTATAGACACCGAATAGCGAGCGTTGTGCCGCCGCATCGAGCCGCTCGATATCGTCCACGGCCAGCAGAGCGGCTTCGGCGATGTCGCCGCCAGCCGCCGGCGCCGCCGCCACGTAGAGCGACGCGCGTCCCAGGGCGGCGGCCGCGTGCGTCACCGCCTGCAGCAAGTGGCTGCGCCCGCTGCCCACGGCCCCCCATAGGTACACGAATCTATCCGGGCCGCATCCTTGCGCCAGCGCGCTCAGCACGGCGAGCAATTCGGCGTTGCGGCCCGTGGCGAAATTCGCCAGCGTCGGCGCCGGGCGTTGCGAAAGCTCCAATGCGAGCTGCTGCATGGTTCGATTCAGGAATGGTAGATCTGGCTCGCCAGGTAATCGGTGCGCACGTGCCGCAGCCAGACGAGCAGCATGGCGCTGGCAGGCAGCGCCAGCAGCACGCCGAAGAAACCGAATAGCTGGCCGAAGGCGAGCAGGGCGAATATGACCACCACCGGATGCAGGCCGATGCGATCGCCCACGAGCCAGGGCGTCACAACGAATCCTTCCAGCAACTGGCCGATGCCGATCGCGATCCATACGGGTAGCGCGCCCGCAAGCGAGCCGAACTGCATCAGGGCCGTGACCGTGGCCAAAACCAGCCCGATGGCGACGCCGAGGTAGGGCACGAATACCAGGATGCCGGTCACGACCCCGATGGGCAGCGCGAACTCCAAGCCTGCCAGCCACAGCGCGAAACAATAATAGACGCTCATGAGCAGCATCACCGAGAGTTGCCCGCGCAGGAACTCGGCGAGCACCGCATCCACCTCGCGCGCGAGGGCGGCGATACGCTGGTGCCAGCGGCGCGGGATCAATTGATCGATACGCTCTAGCAGCAGGTCCCAGTCGCGCAGCAGGTAGAACAGCACCACCGGAACCAGCACCAGGTTCACCAGGAAGCCGGCGATGGCCATGCCCCCGAGGGTGACCGATGACAGGATCCGCTGCGGCAGGTCCTCACTGCCCTTCAGACCCTCGCTCAGCCATGCCTTGACGGTCGCGGCTTCGAGCTGGATCTGCGTGCCGGTCTGTTCGCGTAGCCACGGCAGCAGCTCGCCGTTGATACGCTCGATGACACCGGGCATACGCTCGATCAGCAGGGTGGTTTCCTTGACGATGAGGGGCAGCAGGATGAGCGCGAGCGCGCTGAGCAGCACCACGAGCAACAGCAACACCAGCAGGGTCGCGCCGGTCCGCGGCACGCGCCTGCGCTGTAACCGATCTACCATCGGGTCGCAGATGTAGGCAAGAATCGCCGCGAACAGAAACGGCGCGAGTATCGGCGACAAGAGGTAGAGCAAGGCTGCGCCGAGCACCGCCAGCCCGAGCAGAAACAGGTAATGAAGGTCGTTGCGTTGGCCGTCGCTCATGGGGGTTGGAGTACAATCGGCTGCGCTGCGGCTCGCGTGTTCCGGCCGCATTCGTTCGTGATCGTCGCCGCGGGGACGGGGCTATTCTAATTGACGCCGGCCCGGCCGGCTCGGTCCGGATTCGAGGTCGCACGAAGCGCTCGAGAGCGTTGTCCGCAAAGCCTGCCGCCCACCCCGGAGAGCGTCGTGTCCTTACCCCCCCCGTCCCAGGATGCCTTGACCTACCGCGATGCCGGCGTGGATATCGACGCCGGCGATCGGCTGGTGGAGCGCATCAAGCCGCTCGCAGCACGCACGCGCCGCGAGGGTGTGCTGGCCGGTATCGGCGGTTTTGGTGCCTTGTTCGATCTCGGCGCGAAATACCGCGAGCCGGTGCTCGTGTCCGGGACCGACGGGGTCGGCACCAAGTTGAAGCTCGCCTTTCAGCTCGACGGCCACGATACCGTGGGTATCGACCTGGTGGCGATGAGCGTCAACGACGTTCTCGTCCAGGGCGCCGAGCCGCTCTTCTTTCTTGACTACTTCGCCTGCGGCAAGCTCGATGTCGACATGGCGGCGCGCGTGATCGCCGGCGTCGCCAAGGGCTGCGAGCAGGCGGGCTGCGCCTTGATCGGCGGCGAGACCGCGGAGATGCCCGGCATGTATCCGCCGGGGGAATACGACCTGGCGGGATTCGCCGTTGGCGTGGTCGAGAAGTCGAGCATCATCGACGGGCGCGGCATCGTGCGCGGTGATGCGGTGATCGGCATTGCGTCGAGCGGACCGCATTCCAACGGCTATTCGCTGATACGCAAGATCGTGGAGCTGCATCGCGTCGATCCTGGAGCGGACTTCGATGGCCGCCCGCTCGGCGCGGCGCTGCTGGCGCCGACGCGCATCTATGCCCGCAGCATGCTCGCGTTGCTCCAGCGCCTGCCGGTCAAGGGGATGGCGCACATCACCGGTGGCGGGCTCACCGGCAACGTGCCGCGCATTCTGCCCCCTGGCCTGCGGGCCGTGCTGCGCCGCTCGTCGTGGACGCTCCCCCCCGTATTCGAATGGCTACAGTCGATGGGCAAGCTGGCCGACGAGGAAATGTATCGAACCTTCAATTGCGGCATAGGCATGGTCGCGATCGTGGCCTCCGAGCACGCCGATGCGGCAATACGCGAGCTGCGCGGCTCCGGCGAGGACGCGGTCGCGATCGGCGAGATCGAGCCCGCCGCGCCGGCCGAAGTGCAAACCATCGTTCGATGAAACGCTGCGTGATCCTGATTTCCGGCCGCGGCAGCAATATGCAAGCCCTGTTGCGCGCGCAATTGCCGCTCGAGGTGGCCGCGGTCGTGAGCAACGACGCGCGCGCGCCGGGTCTGGCCATCGCGCGCGCGGCGGGTGTGCCTACCGCGGCGATCGACCATCGAGCCTTCGCGGGTCGTGAGGCGTTCGATGCGCGTTTGGCCGACGAGATCGAGCGCTTCGCACCCGATCTCGTCGTGCTCGCGGGCTTCATGCGCATACTCGGACAAGCCTTCGTGCAGCGCTTCGCAGGCAAGCTCATCAACATCCACCCCTCGCTCCTGCCGGCATTCCCCGGGTTGCACACGCATCGCCGTGCACTGGAGGCAGGTGTGCGCGTCCACGGCTGCACGGTGCACTTCGTCACCGCCGAGGTCGACCACGGGCCCATCATCATCCAGGCCGCGATCGCGGTATTGCCCCAGGACGACGAGGCCAGCCTGGCGGCGCGCGTGCTGGAGCAGGAGCATCGCATCTATCCGCAGGCCCTCGCCTGGCTGGCGCGCGGCCAAGTGCGGTTGAACGCGCACGGCCGGGTGGATTTTCCGCACCCGCGCAACGCACCGGCGCTGATTGCCCCCGCGCTGGATGCCTGACGGCGGGCATGGTCGAGCGGGCTGCGATGGCCGTGGTCGCCAACCTGGCCTCCCCACGATTCGGTCCGGCGATTGAAACGGCGGCGGCGAGTCGCGCCCGCGGCGCGCACCGCGGCTCGCTCGGCAGCCGCCTTCGTTCGGCCCGGGCCGGGCCGAGGAGCTGAGCATGCGGACCCGGTTCCGCAGCGCCTTCTGGGTCTGCCTGGCGGGCTCGCTGTTGTTCCACGCGAGCCTGCTGTCCCACTTGCCGATCCTCACGTCGCTGCCCGAGCCCGAAATGCCGGTCTTGATGGCGGAATTGAAACGCATCGAGCCTGCGCCGCCCCCAGCCGTCCAAACCAAGCAACGCGCGCCGGCGCCGCGCCCAGCCGCCCGGCCAACCGTCACGCCGCGGGCCGCGCCCGCGCCGCGGCCCGTGCTCGAACCGGCGGCCGCGCTCGCCCCGCCGCCCACGCGGGAAGACACGGCCGAAGTGCCCGATCCCTCGCCTTCCGCCGAGGCTGCTGACCCGTCATCCCCCGCCGCTGCGGTGCCAGTGGCCGAAACCCCAGCCGAGACCCCGGTCGAGCCGCCCCCCGTCGCAGCGGCTCCGCCCGAGCCGGCTGCCCCGAGCGTCGCCGAGCCGCAGCTCCCGGAAGCGGGCACCATGACCTACCTGCTATATTTCGGCCAGGACAAGTTCAGCATCGGCCGCTCGGTCTGGACCTGGTCCATCGACCGTTCCTCCTACCGCCTCACGAGTTTCTCCGAGACGACCGGCCTGCTGGGGTTCTTTCGGCCCTACCAATACGCGTACGTGAGCGAGGGCCAGGTGGACGCGCAAGGTTTGCGTCCCGAGCTGTTCCTCGTCCGGCGCGGGCGCGCGGGCGAACGGCAGGCCAGCGCGCGCTTCGACTGGGACAAGCGCGAGCTGACCTTCGGGCCGGTCAGCGCGCCGCACACGATCGCCCTGCAACCGGGCACGTACGATTTTCTTTCGCTCATCTATCAGCTCGCGCGCACGCAGCTCGTGCCGGGACGGATGCGATTCACCATCACCACCGGGACCAAGGTGAACAGCTATACCCTCGAGGTCGGCGCGGAAGAAGCCCTGGAGCTGCCGATCGGCACGGTGCGCGCGATTCCGGTCAAGCAGGTGCGCATCCCGGGCGAGGAAAGCATGGAGCTGTGGTTCAGCACGGCGCAACGCCTGTTGCCGGTGCGCATTCGCTTTCTCGACCGGGAGGGCAACATGAGCGTCGAGCAGCTCGCCAACGGCATCGCGGCCAATGGCCGCTAAGCCGGCGCACAAGCCTCGCCGCTACCACCCTCGGCCACGCACCCGTCGAGCAGGCAAAGCGACCCCGGACGCGCTCGCACCGAGCTCGGCGCCGGGCGCCCAAGCCGTCATACGCGCGTTTCTCGTCACCCTGGGCTGCGAGGCGCTCGCCGCAGCGCTCGCGCTCGAGGCGCCGGCCGACGTGGTGCTGCGGCGCTACTTCCGCGAGCACCCCAAGCTCGGGCGGCGCGACCGCGGTTTCATCGCCGAAACGACTTTCGCGGTCCTGCGCCGGCTGCGCCGGTACAGCGCGCTCGCCGGCACCCAGGACCCGCGGCGGCTGTTCGTCCTGGCCGCCCACGAGCGGCGAGTCGAGGATGGCCGCGACCTCGGTCCGGCGCTGAGCGCGGACGAACGTGCCTGGCTGGCACACATCGACGCGGCGAGCCCGCCAGCGACGGCCCTCGGCGTGCGCGCGGAATTACCCGATTGGGTGATCGAGCTCATGCAAAGCACGGCGAGCGCGGATGAAATCCTCGCCATTGGTCTCGGCATGCAATCGAGCGCGCCGCTCGACTTGCGGGTGAACACGCTGCTCGCTTCGCGCGCGCAAGCGCTCGCGGCACTGGAGGCGAGCGGCATCGCGGCCGAGCCCACGCCCTACTCGCCGGTCGGCATCCGGGTGCGCGGCAAGCCCGCGCTGGAGGAGCATCCACTCTACCGATCCGGGACGATCGAGGTGCAAGACGAAGGCAGCCAGTTGCTGGGCTTCCTGCTCGCGCCGCGGCGGCGCGAGATGGTGGTCGATTTTTGCGCCGGCGCCGGCGGCAAGACGCTGCTCCTCGGCGCCTTGATGCGCTCCGAAGGCCGCTTGTATGCCTTCGACGTGTCGGCCGCGCGCATCCACCGGCTGCGCACCCGGCTTGCGCGTTCCGGCTTGAGCAACGTTCAGCCGGAGGTCGTGGCGCATGAGAACGATGCTCGGCTCAAGCGCCTGGCGGGCAAAATCGATCGCGTGCTCGTCGATGCGCCATGCACGGGCTTCGGCACCCTGCGGCGCAATCCCGACCTCAAGTGGCGCCAGCGCCCCGAGGATCTGGCCGTGTTGCGGGACAAGCAGTCGCGCATTCTCGCGGCCGCGGCACGGCTGTTGAAGCCCGGCGGCCGGCTCGTCTACGCCACGTGCAGCTTTCTTGGCGCGGAGAATGATGCCATCGTCGATGCTTTTCGCGCGCGTCACCCGCAGCTCGTCGAGCTCGACTGCGCGCACATACTGGCACGTCAGGGCATCGGCGTGGACTGCGGGTCTCGGTTACGGCTTTATCCCCATCGCCACGGGACGGATGCTTTCTTCGCAGCAGCGTTCGAGTCCCCCAAAGCGCTCGCATGAGGCTGGTAAAACGCCCGGCCGATGCCGATACTCCGTCTGACGACGCGGGAGGCCCTGCGATTGCTCGCCGATCCGTGCCGGCGCGCGGTGGGATGGCTTCACGCGGCGACGAACAATCCTTGCCCGGCGGGGCGGTTCCGGTAGAATCCCCCGCCACGATACGGTAAAGACCGGAGAACCATCGATGTTGTCAGGCATCTTGGATTTGCCCTGGTGGGGTTACGTCGTCATTGTGCTCGTCAGCACCCACATTACGATCGCAGCCGTCACCATCTTTCTGCATCGCCACCAAGCCCATCGTGCCCTCGAGCTGCATCCGGTCGCGAGTCATTTCTTTCGCTTCTGGCTCTGGTTCACCACCGGCATGGTGACCAGGGAATGGGCCGCCATCCATCGCAAGCATCACGCGAAGTGCGAGACCGCCGAAGACCCGCACAGCCCCATGATCTACGGCATCCGCAAGGTGCTGCTCGAAGGCACCGAGCTGTATCGCGCCGAATCGAAGAACCGCGACACCATGGAGCGCTACGGCCACGGCACGCCCGACGATTGGATCGAGCGCAACCTGTACGCCAAGTACAGCTCCTATGGCTGCACCACGCTGCTCGTGACGCTGTTGGTTCTATTCGGTCCGATCGGCGCCACCATGTGGGCCGTGCAGATGCTCTGGATCCCGTTCTTCGCCGCCGGCGTGGTCAACGGCGTGGGGCATTATTGGGGCTATCGCAACTTCCATTCGTCCGATACCAGCAAGAACATCGTGCCGTGGGGCATCCTGATCGGGGGCGAAGAGCTGCACAACAACCATCATGCCTACGCGACCTCGGCCAAGCTCTCCAACAAGTGGTACGAGTTCGATATCGGCTGGCTGTACATTCGCATGCTCGCCTTGCTCGGGTTGGCGCAAGTCAAGAAGGTGGCCCCGCGAGCGAAGCTGGCTGCGGCGCGGCCACAGTGCGACGCCGAGTTGTTGCAGGCCGTGATCACCCACCGCTACGACGTCCTGGCGCGCTATGCCTCCGCGTTGAAAAAGACATGGCGCTCGGAGCTGCGGGCGCTGCGTACGAGCGCGGCGGGACGAGCCGGGGAATGGCGCAAGCTCAAGCGCTGGCTGCATCTCGATACGGCGGCGATGCCCGAGCCCGAGCGGGCTCGGCTGAGCGAGACGGTGAAATCCAACCGGGTGCTGGCGACGGTCCATTCGATGCGCGAAGAGCTCACCCAGATCTGGGCCCGCTCGTCGGCATCGCGCGATCAGCTCGTGCGCCAGCTCGAAGATTGGTGCCGGCGCGCCGAGGCGAGCGGTATCGATGCACTGGAGCAATTCTCGCGGCGGCTGCGCTGCTACGCTTGAGGGTGATCGGCTAGCCCCGGCGCCCTGCTGGCAGCGCCAATGCAAAAAGCCCGCGGCCAGCGGGCTTTTTCTCGGCTCCCGGACGCAGCCTTACTTCAGCTTGGTTTCCTTGTAGATGACGTGCTTGCGCGCGACCGGATCGAATTTCTTCATCTCGATCTTTTCAGTCGTGGTGCGCTTGTTCTTGGTCGTCGTGTAGAAGTGGCCGGTGCCGGCCGTCGATTCCAGCTTGATCTTTTCGCGCATGTCCTAGCTCCTTAGATCTCGCCCCGCGCGCGCAACTCCGCGAGGACCACCTCGACGCCCTTCTTGTCGATTGTCCGCAATGCCTTCTGGCTGATACGCAGCCTGATCCAGCGCTTTTCGCTCTCCAGCCAGAAGCGCCGATACTGCAAGTTGGGGAAGAAGCGCCGCCGCGTCTTGTTGTTCGCGTGCGACACATGATTGCCCTTCTGCGGGCGCTTTCCGGTGACCTGACATACCCGTGCCATGGCGGCTCCAGCGGAGAATGCAAAAGTTGTGAATTCTAGCCTGCCGCAGGCGCCCAGCTCAAGCTCGACTTTGCGCGCCAAGCAGCCGGTGTTCACCAATACTGCTCGGCGAACGACGCGGCTATTTCCTATCCGCCAATTCCTATTTCCCATAGTGACGGCGGCGCGGCTATTTCCTATCCACTATCTCCTATGGCTTGGTCAAAGCAATCCCCGCTCGGCGAACGAAACCGCGGCATTGCCCGCGATCACGAAGTGGTCGAGCACCTTCACGTCGACCAGTGCCAGCGCCTGCTTGAGCGCGCGGGTGAGGGCTTCATCGGCATGGCTCGGCTCCGCCACGCCCGAGGGATGGTTGTGGGCGAGGATCACAGCGGCGGCGTTGTGCGCCAGCGCGCGTTTCACGACCTCGCGCGGATAGACGCTGGTCTGCGTCAAGGTGCCTCGAAACAGCTCTTCGTCGCCGATGACCCGATTCTGCGCGTCCAGGTACAGGCCCATGAAGACCTCGTGTTGCAGGTCGCGCAGCTTGAGACGCAGAAAGTCGCGGACCGCACCCGGCGAGCCCAGCGCGTCCTTGCGGGCGAGATCCTCGCGCAAGGCTCGCCGCAGCAGCTCTTTCGCCGCGCTCAACTCGCAGTAGCGCGCGATCCCGAAGCCGCGCTCGCTCAGCAGTGCGTCGCGATCGGCCGCCAGTATGGCTGAGACGCTGCCGAATGCCCCGAGCAGGTGGCGTGCGAGGTCGAGCGCCGATCGACCGCGGCTGCCGGTACGCAGGAACACGGCCAGCAGCTCGGCGTCAGAGAGCCGCGCCGCGCCGCATGACAGCAGGCGTTCGCGCGGCCGTTCCGTGCTCGGCCAGTCTCGAATCCCCATAGCCAGGCTCCGCTGTCGTTCATCCATCAGTGGCGCGCCTCCGAGTGTGCCAGCACAGGCGCGATGGTGCCCTCCGACCGATGGACTAAGCCGCCACCCGCGTGATAACTGGGACGAGGCGCCCGCCACACCGAGCCCGGCAGCGAATTGGTTTACACTCGGCCGTGCCGCGACTGGGCCTCTCCTCGATGACCGCTTCCGTCAAACCGCGCCTGCTGCTCGGACTCTCCGGCGGCATCGCCGCCTACAAGGCCGCCGAGCTCACCCGCTTGTGGGTCCAGGACGGGCTCGACGTTCAGGTCGTGATGACCCGGGCCGCGTGCGGTTTCATCACCCCGGTCACGCTGCAGGCGCTTTCGGGCAAGCCGGTCTATGTCGACATGTGGGATGGGCGCGTCGGCAACAACATGGCCCACATCGACTTGTCGCGCGATCGCGCGGCGATCGTGGTCGCCCCGGCCAGTGCCGATATGCTGGCCAAGCTCGCGCACGGCCTGGCCGACGATTTACTCTCCACGCTTTGCCTGGCGCGCGAATGCCCGCTGTTCGTGGCGCCGGCGATGAACCGCCAGATGTGGGAGCACGCGGCGACACGGCGCAATATCGCCCAGCTCCAGGCCGACGGCGTTTTCATCCTCGGCCCGGCGAGCGGCGACCAGGCCTGCGGCGAAGTGGGCTTGGGCCGCATGCTCGAAGCGAGCGAAATCGCCGAAGACGTGCTGGTCGAGCTGGCGCAGCCCAAGCCCTTGCGCGGCAAGCGCGTGTTGCTCACCGCCGGCCCGACGTTCGAGGCCATCGATGCCGTGCGCGGCGTCACCAATCGCAGCTCCGGCAAGATGGGATTCGCCGTCGCACGCGCGGCCCGGGAAGCCGGCGCCGAGGTCACCGTCGTGAGCGGGCCGACCAGCCTGGCCGTGCCGCGCGGCTGTGCGCTGATTCGCGTCGAAAGCGCGCCGCAGATGTTCGAGGCGGTCATGGGTGAAGTCGAGCGCTGCCATGTATTCATCGGCGTTGCGGCCGTGGCCGATTACCGTCCGAGCGCGCCGCAGGCGCACAAGATCAAGAAATCCGATCGCACCATGACGCTGGAGCTCGCGCCCAATCCGGACATCCTGGCGCACGTCGCCGCCCTCCCCCGGGCGCCGTTTTGCGTGGGCTTCGCCGCCGAGAGCCGCGATCTCGATCGATATGCGCAAGACAAGCGCCAGCGCAAGCGCATTCCGCTGCTCGCGGCCAACCTGGTGCAAACCGCGATCGGCAGCGACGACAACGAGCTCGTGCTGTTCGATGATGCCGGCCGTCACGTCGTGGCGCGCGCACCCAAGCTGGAGCAGGCCCGAGCGCTGATCGCGCGCGTTGTCGAGCTGATGGCGCACGGCGCGATCGCACCACGTTAGCGTTTCGTTTTCGAAGCTCGGCGCACGAATCCTCAGCCGCAATGCAGCTCTTGGCGAATTCAGCGACGAACCCCAGACCCAGGACGTCAGCGTTCGCTGTGACAGCCTCATGACAAGCATCGACGTCAAGATTCTGGATGCGCGCTTGCGCGAGCAGCTTCCGGCCTACGCGACGCCCGGTTCTGCGGGGCTCGACCTGCGTGCGTGTTTGCAGCGCGCGCTCGTGCTGGCCCCGGGTCAAACCGAGCTGATTCCGGCCGGGCTCGCCATACACATCGCCGACCCCGGGCTTGCCGCCGTCATCCTGCCGCGCTCGGGTCTCGGTCACAAACACGGCATCGTCCTCGGCAACCTGGTGGGCTTGATCGACTCGGATTACCAGGGGCAGTTGTTCGTCTCGACCTGGAACCGCGGCAGCGCGCCGTTCACCATCGAGCCGCTGGAGCGCTTGGCGCAGCTCGTGGTCGTACCGGTGGTGCAAGTGAAGCTCAACGTGGTCGATGAATTCGATGTCAGCGCGCGCGGCGCGGGCGGCTTCGGCAGCACGGGCCGTTAGCGACCCCGTGGCCCCGCGCTCGACCGTACGGCAACGCAGCTCGGACCAGGACCTCGATATGGACACGTCCACGCCCGCCACCGGCATCGTGCTCTTCGCTCATGGCGCGCGCGACCCACAATGGGCCCGGCCCTTCGAGCGCCTGCTCGCGCTGCTCGAAGCCCGCGCACCGGGCGTCGCGGCCGAGCTGGCGTTTCTGGAGCACATGACACCTGACCTCACGAGCGCGGTGGGCGCGCTGGCCGACCGGGGCGTCGAGCGCATCACCGTGGTCCCGCTGTTCATGGCTCAAGGCAGCCATTTGCGGCACGATCTGCCGCGCATGATCGAGCGCGCCACGGCGGCCAATCCCGGCGTGCTGGTACGCACGCTCGCGGCGATTGGCGACGTGGAGCCGCTGCTCGATGCGATCGCCGCCTGGATCCTCGACGAGCATCGGCTTACCGGCGAGGCGGACCTCGGCCATCCGCTGGCGTAATCGGCCCTCGATTGGCGCTCGCGGCCCCGAGCTTCAGTCGACCCGAATGCCCACCTGTTTGATGAGCTTCGACCAGCGCGCCACGTCCTCCCTGACCAACGCGGCGAGGGCCTGCGGCGTGGATGGCGCCGGAACGAAATGCTGCGCTACCAGTTTCTCGCGCAGGGCCGGAGCGTTCACGATGCGCACGATTTCGCGGTTGAGCGTCGCCAGCACGGGCTCGGGTATTCCCGCAGGCCCGAGCACCGCGAACCATTGGTCGACGTCGTAGCCTTTCAACCCGGCCTCGGCGACGGTCGGCAGCTCCGGCTCGAGCGGAAAGCGCTTCCCCGAGGTGACCGCAAGCGCGCGCAGCCGGCCGGCGCGTGCATGCGGCATGACGTTCGGCACGGTATTGAATATCACCGGCACCTGGCCGGAGAGACCGTCGGCGAGCGCAGGCGCGCAGCCCTTGTACGGCACGTGGATCATCTCGACCTTGGCGAGGTACTTGAGCAATTCGCCCGACAGGTGCTGCGGCGTGCCGCTGCCGCAGGACGAATACGCGAGCTTGCCGCCGCGGCTGCGTGCGGCGGCGAGGAGCTCACTCATCGTGCGCACTTCGAGCGAAGGGTGCGCCGCCACGATCCCCGAGGTGGAAGCGACGCGCGCGACGGCCGCGAAATCTTCCAGCGAATCGAACGGCAGCTTGGAGTACAAACCGGCGTTCATCGCGAAGGTGCTGTTGACCATGAGCAGCGTGTAGCCGTCGGGCGCCGCGCGGGCCACGATCTCGGCGCCGATGTTGCCGCTCGCCCCTGGCCGGTTGTCGATCACCACTTGCTCGCGCCACACCTCGCCGAGCTGCGCACCGAGGATGCGCGCGAGCACATCGGTGCCGCCCCCCGGTGGGAAAGTGACCACCAGCCGGATCGGACGATTGGGAAACGGCGCATCCGCGCCGACGTGCCGATCGAGCAACGCCGCTTGCGCCCACGGCGCGACGCACGCCCACGCCAGCAGCGTAAGCCCCCAGCGTAAGCTCTTGCACGCCATCCTCAGCGCGGCCATCGCATCACTCTCGACCGGTAGACACAACCAAGATGCCGATCGACTATAGCACGTGGTATGCACGAATTTCCGCCGCCGGTCAGGCGGCGATCAGGTCTCCCACGTTCCAGGCAGGCCGGGGTCGCGCGAGGAAGCGCGACCGGGCTGTGGCAGAATCGCGCATCGTCGTGTCTACCTCGATTGCATCATGTCGTTCGAACGATTCGCCGCTGCCGCCTTCGCAGTGCTGGTCGCGCTCGCGGCCGTGCCCGCTCAGGCGGCCGAAAAGCTTCCCGTGATCGAGCTTCGCATCACCGGCCACAAGATCAGCGCCGAAGTGGCGGCCAGCGAGCCGGCACGCTCGCTCGGCCTCATGCACCGGAAAAAGCCGCTCGCGGATAACCACGGCATGCTGTTCGTGTTCAGCACGAGCGGCTTTCACGGCATGTGGATGAAGAACACCTACATTCCGTTGTCGGTCGCATTCATCGACGAGCGCGGCGTGATCCTCAATATCGCGGATATGGCACCTCTCACCACCGACGCTCACACCGCGGCGGGCTTTGCCCGCTTTGCCCTGGAGATGAACCAGGGATGGTTCGCCGCCCGCGGCATTCGCGCCGGCGCAACGATCGAAGGTCTGGCCTCCGCACCCGCGCCGCGCTGAGCGCACGCCGGATCGCGGCGCACGCGCAGAAAGCGCCCGCGATGCGGGCCTTTCGTTACCTGGCCGCGCGCGCTCAGGCGAAGTTCTTCGCAGCGAAGTCCCAGTTGGCCAAGCTGGCGAGGAAAGTCTCGACGAACTTGGGCCGGGCATTGCGGTAGTCGATGTAATACGCGTGCTCCCAGACATCGATGGTGAGCAGCGCCTTGTCGCTGGTGGTGAGCGGGGTGCCGGCATTGCTGGTGTTGGCGATGTCGACCGAGCCGTCGGACTTCTTTACCAGCCAGGTCCAGCCGGAACCGAAGTTGCCGACCGCGGATGCCTGAAAAGCCTTCTTGAATTCGTCGAACGAGCCCCATTTCTTGTCGATCGCCGCGGCCAAAGCGCCGCCCGCAGCGCCGCCACCGCCGGGCTTCATGCAGCTCCAGAAGAAGGTGTGATTCCAGACCTGGGCCGCATTGTTGAATATGCCGCCCGAGGATTTCTTGACGATCTCCTCCAGCGTCATCTTGTCGAACTCGGTATTCGGGATCAGGTTGTTGAGGTTGGTGACGTACGCCTGGTGGTGCTTGCCGTAATGGAACTCAAGGGTCTCCTTGGAGACATGGGGGGCCAGGGCATCCATGGCGTACGGCAGCGGCGGAAGCTCGTGCTTCATCTCGTTCTCCTTTGGCGCGAATGGGAATCGATGATATTAGCCAACGGGGCAAACCGCAACAACCTCGCCTGCCAGCAAGACTCGAGGTACCCCGCGATTGCAGCCATTCGCTGCAATCGTGCTTTCCAGCTTCGTCGCGGCTAGCCCGATGCCGCCACGGCATCCTGGACTTGAGGGATCCTGGCTCCCGGGCCAGCCGCGCCAGCTCGGGCCGCCACGGCATCCTGGACGTCAGGATCCCAGCTCCCGGCGCACCGACGCAATGCGTCCGGGAGCTAGCGCTTGCACGTCGATGACCGCCGCCGTGGCATCGTTACGGCCGAGATAGGCGCGCTGCCTTTCGATCGAGTCGGTCACCAGCGCGTTCGCCAAGGGCTGCGCCGCGGCCCGCGCGCGCAACGCGCGCTGCAACGCGGGCTCGCCCAGGACCTCCCAGACGCCGTCGGTCAGCATGACGAATCGATCGCCCACCCGCAGGTCCCCCGAGAAGCAATCGACCACCAGGTGGTGATCGAGGCCCACCGCTCGGCGCAGCACGTGGCGCATGTCGCGGCGCGGCCAGACATGGTCGGTGGTCATCCGCTCGAGCACGCCCTCGCGCAAGCGGTAGATGCGACTGTCGCCGACGTGGGCGATGTGGAACGCACGCTCGTGCAGCACCAGCACGGACAAGGTGGTGAGCATGCATTGCGCTTCCGTTGCGCGCAGATTGTGCGCGAGCAGCCAGCCGTTGACCGCGGCGACGCTACGGTCGAGGCTGCGCGCGGCATCCCAGGACGGCGGCGCATCATAGAAATCCGATAGCACCGTGCGCACGCAGATCTCCGCCGCGCGGCGTCCCGCTCCGCCGCTCATGCCGTCGGCCAGGCCGAACACGAGCCCTCGGCGCTCGACATCGGCCGCGTCCGGGCATGCCATGTCGAAGAAGTCTTCGCTCAGGGCCTTGCCGCAGCTCTCGCTGCAATGGCCGAAGCCGATGCCCGCGGGCGGACCGGGGTCGGGCGGACCGGGGTCGGACCAGGGTCGATTCATGCGACGTGGCGGCGCACTGCCGCAATGGCTGCAAGCGCCTTCGCCTGGTTGAAATCGTCGCAGTATCCGGTCGCGTACAAGCACGCGGCCAACTGGTTGACGATAGGCGGCGGAATGGCGCGCGCGCCTTCGCAGGCCCGGCTGATCCAAGCGGCGATTGCGTTCGGCTCCGATGCCGGGGGAAGCCGCGGCGCACGGCCGCTCGGCGATGCCTCGGTCTCGAACAGTACGCGCTGCGTGCCGCAGTGCCAGTACTCCATCCGCGGCCGCGCGATCGGGCTTGCGAACGGCTCGCCCTCGGTGGCCGTGAACACCAACGCACGCATGCTTGACATCGACAGCACGGCGCGCATGCGCTCGAGCTCATGCTGATCGTTCGCGCCGGCGATCACCAGCCCGCCGCGCTCGAACGGATCGATCAGACGCGCTGCCGTCACCAACAGAGGCTGCGAACCGACGCGCGCGCGATACGACAACAACGCCGCCAATCCCGGCGCCAGCAACGCATCCGGCACGAAGGCGAGCGAGCGCTCGTCGAGTTCGCGCTCCGCGCGTGCCGCGCTGGCGCACGGCATGATGCCGAGCTCGCGCAGGACCAGCGCGACCGACACGCCGGCGCCGGCGTGCAGCGGGCCATGCATGAGCACCGGAACGCCCAGGCGCGCGAGCAGCAAGGCCAGCAGCGGCGTGAGATCCGGTATGGCGTTCGTCGCCCCATAGCAGCCGATCGCAACCGGGACCATGCCGGCGCGGCTTGGCCATCGATTGACCCGCGCATCGAGCGCGGCAAGAACGCCGTGCAACAGAGGAGCCGAGTCGCAGCGGGCTTGGAGCATCGCCAGCAACGCACCGAGCTCCAAGTCGGGCACCCCGCCGTCGAGCAATGCACCGGCGAGCCAGCCGATGTCGCGAGCGTCGAGGTCGGCGTCTCGCTGATGCGCCAGCACGGCCATGCATTGAACGTATGACGCCATCGCCTGCGCATCCGGGGAACGCTGACGTGAGCAGAGGCAGCAAGGGTCATGCCAAATCCAGCCGCGTCGCGATGAACGCCTTCGAAGCGATAGGGCGCGAGGGCCGGCAGTAGGCGGACGTGCGCAACTTGCGCGCAACGCGCCGGAGCGCTCTGCGTCACCGGGGGCGAGCGCATTGGCCGCGCGGATCGAGCACACCGACCAGCTCGAAAGACGCGAGCACCACGGCGCCCGCTACTGCGCGGGACAGCGCCCGCGGTGCCGGCCTGGCGTGCCGAGGTCGGTTGTGGTGCGAGCCGATGGACGGACGCATTGAAATGGTGCGCGCGATTGCGGCATGCATGGCAAGAGTGCGCGCGCAATACAGCCAGGTTCGCGCGCAACGCCTTACTGCGAAGGCTGCACCAGGCTGCGAAGACCTTGCGCCAACGGCACCTTCGCGCTGAAGCCCAGGACATCTCGCATGCGCTGCGCTCGCATGGCCGAGTGGCGGATGTCGCCCGCGGCCGGCGCTGCGAACTCGATAAGCGGCGTTCGCCCGGAACAGCGTCCGAGCGCATCGATGAGCTCGAGCAGCGTGACGCTCGTACCGGTACCGATATTGAGCACGCCGTCGAAGCTCGACGCCAGCGCAGCCACGTTGGCACGTGCCACGTCGGCGACGTAGACGAAGTCGCGCGTCTGCTCGCCGTCGCCGAACACCATCAACGGCTCATCCTGGAGCAGGCGCGCGGCAAAGCGACTGATCACGCCCGCATAGGGCGAGCCAGGATCCTGGCGCGGACCGTAGACATTGAAATAGCGCAAGCCGAGGCTGCTCGCGCCGTACAGCATGCGGAACAGCCGCGCGTATTGATCGTCGATGAGCTTCTCGAGGCCATAGGGGGAAGTCGGCTCGCACGGCGAATGCTCGTCGAGCGGCAGCGTTCGGGGCACGCCATAGACCGCGGCGCTGGAGGCATAAACCAGGCGTATACCACGCCGCCGCGCCGCATCGGCGACGTTGAGAAAGCCCGCGACGTTGTGCTGCGCGGATAGCGCCGGCTCCTCCACCGATGCGCGCACCGAGACTTGCGCGGCGAGGTGCAGCACGTGCGACGCCCTTCGCACGGCGCCCGCCACCGTCCCAGGATCGCGAATATCGCCTTCGATCACGTCCAAATCACTATGCCGC
Organism: Burkholderiales bacterium; assembly: GCA_020848435.1. Taxonomy (GTDB): domain Bacteria; phylum Pseudomonadota; class Gammaproteobacteria; order Burkholderiales; family WYBJ01; genus WYBJ01. The sequence goes on from JADLAC010000061.1 coordinate 17,765, forward strand.
GGGAGATTCGCGCGTTTGCCCGCGCAGAAATTGTCGAGCACGGTCACGCCCGCGCCGGCTTCGAGCAGCGCCTCGACGCTGTGCGAGCCGATGAAACCCGCCCCGCCTGTGACGAGAACGTGCATGGAAGCTCCTCAGCTACCTACAACCCGGGACGGTAGGCGCTTGGCAGCTCCAGCAGATTTCGAAGCCGGCTGGATTGTCTTCGCCGCAACGTGCGCAGCGCATCGGCTCGGCGCCGGCCGGCGGGCGCTCGAAGGCCTCGACGACGCGCCGCGCTCGCGACAGATCGCGCGGATGAACGAGCCAGATTTCCGGATAAGCGTGCATGAACGGGATCTCGCCCAGCCCGCCCTGCGCATTGGCGTTGAGAATGTGCGCCGCGATGCCCTCGGCACACAGCAGACCGAGCAGGATATGCGCATCCTGCAAGCTCGCGGCGGTATAAGCCTTGATCATGCTGCGCGCCAGGGGACGTGTCCCGTACGCCGAGCGGCGCGCAGTGCCGCATGCAGCATTTCGCGCCGCCGCGCTAACCGTGCCGCGAGCGCAATCGCTCAACCCTTCAGGCACGCGCTCATGAACTTCTTGCGCTCGTCACCCTTCATGTCGGCGGCCTTCTGATTGCACACCTTCATCTTCTCTTGCTGCGTCATCTTCTCGGGCTCCTTGCCGGCGAGACACGCGCTCATGAAACTCTTGCGCTCGTC
>JADLAC010000062.1 GCA_020848435.1 Burkholderiales bacterium
CCGCGAATATCAGACTGATCAACCGTCGGCAAGCCGTCCGTTCTGCTCCCAACACGCTGCATCAGAAACAGGAAAGCTTGACAGGTCAATACATATCAGTGTCCTGAGTCCGAAATTCGCCGCACAAGAGATGCCGAGAATCGCCGCCATGCTTTGTCCCGTATCCTCGCCAGGTGTCCAACCTGGCTGCGGTTCGCTTCGCGTCTGGCGCCGATTTCGCCACTCCTGCCACTCGAAGCGCTGTTAGGGCGTCGGGCCATTCAGCGACGAACCTCGGACGCAGGACACTCGCCGATGACGACCAGGAAACGCGTGGGCGGGCCGAGCTCGGGGCCCCGCTTCGTGCGCCGCCGCTCCCCGATCCACGGCTATGGCGTCTTCGCCCGCCGCGCGATCCCCAAAGGGGCGCGGCTGATCGAGTACAAAGGCGCGCTCATCGACGCAGCGCAGGCCGACGGGCGCTATCCCGAAGAGGGTACGCCCCCGCATACCTTTCTGTTCGACGCCGAAGACGATATGTACATCGATGCCGGCGTGAACGGCAACCTAGCACGCTGGATCAACCACTGCTGCGATCCGAATTGCGAAACCGTGCAGGAGGGCAGGCGCATTTTCATCGAGGCCATCCGCGCCATCCGCCCCGGCGAGGAAATCGCGTACGACTACCGCATTACCCTCGATGAGCCGCACGACGCACGCGCGAAGAAGAAGTGGGTGTGCCACTGCGGCGCGAACGGCTGCCGCGGCACCATGCTGGCGCTGAAGCGCTCGCGCTGAGCCTATCCCGTGCGCCGCCGCGCCCGGCCCGACGAGCGCGCGTTGCCCGAATCGGCGTTCGCCGTCTTGGCGGCACGGGGCTGGAACTCGAAGCCGATGCCGCCGTTATTCTTCACCAGATAGGCGCGAAACGGCCGCCCCTTCTTGGAGATGAAGCGCGGCAGCAGGTCGGTGCGGCCTTCGTGCAGCAGCTTCTGCAACTGCGCGCGCTCGATCGGCTGCTGCAGGATGATCCGGCTCACGCGGAAGTCGCAGCTCTTGTCGGGTCCGACGGAATTCTCGCAGCTGTAGCCGCTGCCGTGCTCGTAGACGCTGCCCCCGCATTTGGGACACGTCCCCAGCGCCTCTTGGCCGCTGAAGTCGGGTTTCGCCTCGCCATCCCCGTCGCTCGATTGGCCGAAATCGAATTCCCCGCGCAGCTCGTCGTTCAATCGGATCGAGGCGGCGAACGGGCGGCCCTGGCGGCTGCGGAACCCTGTAAGCGGACCGATGCGCCGATCGCGGATCAACTGCTCGACTTCCTCCGGCGCCCATTCGCGCCCCGAGGTGACTTTCCACAGCGAAAAATCGCAGCCCTGGCACTGAAACTTGCGATAGTTCTCCTGCACGACGCCGGCGCATTTCGGACACGGGGTATTGAGTGTCGCGAACGCGGTATCGGGGATGTCGCCGTGCTTGATGCGCGCGACCAGGTCCTGCGTCACCGCCGTGATGTGCTCCATGAAAATCGGACGCGCGAGCTCGCCATGCTCCATCTGCTTCAGCTTGAACTCCCAGTCGCCGGTGAGCTCCGGCGAGGTGAGCTCGGTGACGCCGAAATGGCGCAATGCGAACAGCAGGGAAAACGCCTTCGGCGTTGGCACCAGCTCGCGTCCGCTGCGGATGACGTATTCCTCGCTGATCAGCCCTTCGATGATGGCTGCGCGCGTGGCCGGCGTGCCGAGGCCCTTGGCATCCATTGCCGCGCGCAGATCCTCGTCCTCGACCAGCTTGCCCGCGCCCTCCATCGCCGATAACAGCGTCGCCTCGGTGTAGCGCGCCGGCGGTCGCGTCTGTTCTTTCAGCGCATTGACTTCGGCCACGGCGGGCCGCTCGTTGCGGCCCACGGCGACCAAGCGGGCGTCCTCGCCCTGCGCCTCCCGGCCGTACACGGCGAGGTAACCCGGCTTTTGCAGGATCTTGCCTTCGCTCTTGAAGTGGTGCGATTCGACCACGGTGACGCGCACCGTCTGCAGATACTCCGCTGCCGGATAGAACACCGCGAGGAAGCGGCGCACCACCAGGTCGTAGAGCTTGTGCTCGGGCTCGGACAGCGCCTTGGGAAGCTGCAAGGTCGGAATGATGGCGAAGTGATCCGAGATCTTGCTGTTGTCGAAGACGCGCTTGTTGGCCCGTACCCAGTTGTTGCTCAGGATCTCGGCCGCGAACGACGCATACGGCATCGAGGGATCGGCGGCCGGGGGCTTGCGCGCCTTCCCGGGCACGAGCTTCCCCTCCGCGCCCCCGAACATGGCGAGCGTAGCGCGCACGGTGCCGAGATAATCCTCCGGCAGCGCGCGCGCGTCGGTGCGCGGATAGGTGAGCACCTTGTGGCGCTCGTAGAGCGCTTGCGCGAGCGCAAGCGTGCTCTTGGCGGAGAAGCCGAAGCGCGCGTTGGCCTCGCGCTGGAGGCTCGTCAGATCGAACAGCAGCGGTGAAAGCTGGGTCGAGGGCTTGCTCTCTTCGCTGACCGTGCCGTGCTTGCCGAGACACGCGGCGACGATGCGCTGGGCGCTCTCGGCGTTCCAAATGCGTTCGGCGCGCCGCTCGCCGTCGTCGTCCTTGCGAAACTCGGGGTCGAACCAGCGGCCGTCGTATTCACCAGCCGCGGCGGCGAAGCGCGCGTGCACTTCCCAGTAGTCGCGGGGCTTGAAGGCGCGAATCTTCTCTTCGCGCTCGATCAGCACCACCAGCGTCGGTGTCTGCACCCGTCCGACGGTGGTCTTGTAGAACCCGCCTTCCTTGGAATTGAATGCGGTCATGGCGCGCGTGCCGTTGATGCCGATCAGCCAGTCGGCCTCCGAGCGGCACTTGGCGGCATCGGCGAGCGGCAGCATTTCCGCGTCGGCGCGCAAGGTCGCGAAGCCCTCGCGGATCGCGGCGGGCGTCATCGATTGCAGCCAAAGGCGCTGGATCGGCTGCTTCGCCTTGCAGTATTGAACGATGTAGCGAAATATCAGCTCGCCCTCGCGTCCCGCGTCGCAAGCGTTGACGAGCACACTCACATCCTTGCGGCGAATGAGCTTGGCCAGCAGCTTCAGCCGTGCTTCCGAGCGCGCGATCGGCTGCAAGTCGAAATGCGGCGGAATCACCGGCAGGTGATTGAACGACCACTTGCCGCGCTTGACTTCGAACTGCTCCGGCACGCTGAGCTCGAGCAAGTGGCCCACCGCCGAGGTGACGATGCGCTCTTCGTTCTCGAAGTAATCGTCGTGACGCGTGAACGCGCCGAGCGCGCGCGCGATGTCGCTGGCGACAGACGGCTTTTCGGCGATGATCAGCGTCTTGCCCATGAAGGAACGATCGCTCGGCGGGCGGCAAAGAGCGGCAGATGATAAGAATAATCCCCCTTGAAGGCAAGGAAGCGCGGCGGCCTCACGCGCGCTCTCGGGCCGCGCGCATCACGCGGCTATGTCAGGCGCTGATAGCTGCCGTCCGCGTTGCGGCCGATGCGCCCGTCGAGCTCCCCTTGCATCAGCGCCGCCAACAGCCGCGGCACCGGCCAGCCAGTGCGCTCGGCGAGCGTATCCACGTCGCAGGTATCGTGGCCCAGCGCGCGCAACAGCGTCGCAGTCTCGGGAGAAGCATCGTCGGGCGGCCTCGGCGCGGATGCCCCGCGTGCTGGGACGCCCAGCTCCTGCAGAATGTCGTCGGCCGTCTCGACCAGCTTCGCGCCTTGCTTGATCAGAGAATGACAGCCGCGGCTGAGCGGCGAATGAATCGATCCGGGAATGGCGAACACGTCGCGCCCCATGTCGACCGCGATGCGCGCGGTCACCAGCGATCCGCTCGCAAGCGCGGCTTCCACCACCAGGCAGCCGCGCGCGAGCCCGCTGATAATGCGATTGCGCCGTGGAAAGTTTACCGCCAAGGGAGGTGTGCCGAGGGGGAATTCCGACAGCACCAGGCCGCTCGCAAGCACCTCCTCCAGCAGAGCGGCGTTACGGCGCGGGTAAACGACGTCGATGCCGCTGCCGAGCACCGCGATCGTCGACCCGGCTGCGCCGAGGCCGCCGCGATGTGCGGCGGCATCGCAGCCGAGCGCAAGTCCGCTCACCACGCACAGCCCGGCCGCGGCCAACGCGTGGGCAAAAGTCTCCGCGTTGCGCATGCCTTGCGCGCTGGCGTTGCGGCTGCCGACGATGGCAATCGCTTCGCGTTGCAGCAGCTCGATGCGTCCCGCGGCGTACAGCAGCGGGGGTGGATCGGGGGTCTCGCGAAGCAGCGGCGGGTAGCGCGGATCGTCGCGCGTGACGATGGCGCGCTGCGGCCCGAGCGCCCATGTGAGCGCGGCAGCGAGCGCGCTTGCATCCGGGCCGCGCGCGATCGCGGCGGCGAGAACCGGATCGACGACTTGCGCCAGCGTCGCGTGCGATTGCCGCAGGATAGTGAGGGGCGTCCCGAATGCCGCCAGCAGTTTTCGCCAGCTCGTCCCGCTGAGCTCGCCGATCAGGCTGAGCTCGAGCCACGGCTGCAACGACCCCTGCTCGTTGCCCGCCACGACGAGGAAGCTCAGCTCGGGCGCGCGCGCTTGGGCGGGCTTACGGGTTCTGCACCCTGTCGAACACGTGAATCGGCGCGTTCGATTGCATCACCAGCGCGTACGATACCCGCTCGAACGTGCGGAACACGAACAACAGGCCGTGCCGCTCGGGCGGCAGGTCGGTTTCAGGGATAGGCGGGGAGATTCCGCTATTGCGCCCGGTCGGCCCGGTGCGGCCATACAGGGGGGTATTGCGGAAGCCCGAAATCGGCTCGGTGTGGGGGCGAATGTTGGAGGCGCTCTCGGGGCTGCGGAACACCGCCAGGACATTGCCCACCTCCAGGCCGTCGCGCGAACCGCGGTTCAGCGTGACGACGCTGTTGCGGCCCACTTCCGCGAGGCCCCCGTAGGCGGAAATGATCTTGCCCTGGATGCTCTTCTCCGGCGCGCGCGGCACGTAGCTCGTGAACTGGGGTTTGGGCGCGGCGAACATGCGATCGCCGATGTACATCTCCTGATTCGAGCGCACGATCTCGACGATGCTCACTTCGCCAGGGCGGACTACGCGCGCATCGCCGAGGTAGACGGCCTGAAAACCGAGCGGCTCGCGGCTGTCAGGATCGATCAGCGGCTCGCCCGGGCGAAACACCTGCCAGAATTCGGCCGCCTTGCCGTCGATGCCGCGCGCATACGCCTTGTTGCCGGCACCGACCACCATCCGGTTCTCCTCGGTGGCGACGATCCGCGGCGCCTGGTCGAGCGTTTGCTGATCGATGACCAGAGGCTGGGTCAGGAACGGTTCGATCGCGTCGGCCGGAATCGACGGGATCGCATCGGCGTCCCGCGGCTCGACCCGGATGCGCGGCGTCAGCGTCACCGTCGGGCCGCTGACCACCTGGGCGCGGCCGGTAGCGCGATCGAGCACGATCACGTCTCCCGGATAGATACGGTGCGGATTCTTGATCTGATCCTTGTTGAGCTCGAATAGCTGCGGCCAGCGCCATGGATCCTTGAGAAAACGACCCGATATTCCCCACAGCGTGTCGCCCGGCACGACGACATAGCGCTCCGGCGCATTGGGATCGAGCGCGGCTGGGGCCGCCGCCCAAGCACTGCCATGAGCCAGCAAGAGTACGAGGCCTATAATGAACGACTTGCGCATGACAGCCCCCTTCGCCAGAGGCGTTTGGGCGTGGCCCACGCCTCGGTTTTGACAACTCGGTTTAAATTTTGCATTTAGCAACTTAAATTAGCAAGCATTTATGGCACTTCTGACGATCCTGCACTATCCCGATCCGCGCTTGTACAAGGTCGCCGCACCGGTCGGTCAAGTCGACGAGGGCATCCGCTGCCTGGTGCGGGATATGGCGCAAACCATGTATGCCGCGCCCGGCGTGGGTCTGGCCGCAACCCAGGTCGACGTCCACAAGCAGGTTATCGTTATCGACGTCTCTGCGACCCACGACCAGCTAAAAGTTTTCATCAATCCCGAGATCGTCCAGAGCCGCGGCAGCGCCGAGCTCGAAGAAGGCTGCCTGTCGGTGCCCGGTGTCTACGACAAGGTCGCGCGCGCCGAATGGATTCGGGTGAAGGCGCTCGACGCGCAAGGCCAAGCGTTCGAGCTCGAGACCGACGGCTTGCTCGCCGTGTGCATTCAGCACGAGATGGATCACCTGAAAGGCAAGGTGTTCGTCGATTACCTGTCCCGGCTCAAGCGCAGCCGCATCCTCACGCGCTTGCGCAAGCAGGAGCGCGAGGCTGGCTGAGAACCTGGCGTCGCTGGCGTCGCATCGAGCCCGCGGCCAGCGCCGGTCCGACGTCGCCGCTGCCTAGCCGACGGCTCCTGCTATGCGCCTGATGTTCGCCGGAACGCCCGATTTCGCCGCCGTTTCACTCGCGACTTTGTTGCGGCGCGGGCATGACGTGGTGCTGGTCCTCACTCAACCGGATCGCCCAGTCGGGCGTGGACTGAAGCAGGCATTCAGCCCGGTGAAGGAGATAGCCACGAGCCGCGGCATCGCGCTGCACCAAGGGGCGAATCTGAAAGACCCGGCGCTGTTGGAGGCGTTGCGCTCGTGCCGTGCGGACGCGATGGTGGTGGCGGCGTATGGCTTGATTCTGCCCGTGCCCATGCTGGCGATCACGCGCTTCGGTTGCCTCAACGTCCATGCTTCCCTGCTGCCGCGCTGGCGCGGGGCAGCGCCGATACAGCGCGCGCTCATGGAGGGCGATGCGGAAACGGGCGTGTGCATCATGCAGATGGACGCCGGGCTCGATACCGGCCCCGTGTATCGCTCTGAACGGACGCCGATCGCACCCGGCGAGACATTCGGCAGCTTGCATGAGCGCTTGGCGCGGCTCGGCGCCGATACGCTTTGCACCGTCCTCGACGAGCTGGAAATGGGGCTCGCGCAGCCTCGCGCACAGCCGGCGCAGGGCGTCACCTACGCGGCGAAGCTCGACCGCGCCGAAGCGAAGATCGACTGGAGCCGGCCGGCGGCGGATATCGAGCGCCAGCTCCGTGCGCTCGATCCGGTGCCGGGCGCATCGTCCGACTACCATGGTCAGGCCTTGAAGCTGTGGCGCGGTGTGGTTCGTCCTGCTGCCGGCGACGAGCCTCCGGGCACCGTGGTATCCGCCGGCCCGGAGGGGGTCGAAGTGCGTTGTCTGGATGCCAACTTGCGCGTCGCCGAGCTGCAGCGCGCGGGCGGCCGGCGCATGGGCGCGGCGCAATTCCTGCGCGGCTTCAAGCTCCTGCCCGGCGAGCATTTCGGCTGAAGCGCGCGATGTGGACGCCCCAGCGGCTCGCCGCGGACGCGATTCATCAAGTCCTGCGGGGCCGCAGCCTGACCCCGACCCTGGAGGGCGTACTGGCGCGCGCTCCACGGCTCAGCGCGAGCGAGCGCGGCGCCCTCTGGGACATCAGTCACGGCAGCTTGCGGCATCTCGGATTGCTGCAGGCGTTGCTCGCGCGCATGCTGCGCAAGCCCCTTGCCGAGCCCTGGCTCGAAGCGTTGCTGGTCGCGGCGCTTTATCGAATGGAGTTCACCCAGGCCCCGGCCTACGCCACTGTCAGCCAGGCCGTAGACGCGTGCGCGGCTGCCGGCTTCCCCTGGGCGAAAGGGATGGTGAACGCCGTGCTGCGCCGGTTTCAACGCGAGCGCCCGGCGCTGTTGGCGCTTGCGCGCAGCGAGCCGCGCGGGCGCTTTTCGTATCCCGACTGGTGGATCGAGCGCGTCCGCTGCGATTATCCCGATACGTGGCAGGCGCTGCTCGAGGCCGGTAATCGGCGACCCGGCATGGCGCTACGGATCAATCTGCGCCGGACGCCGCCGCAGGCCTACCTCGCCGCGCTCGAAGCCGCCGGCCTGACGGGTCGCCGCGAGGGCGATGCCGGCGTCATCCTGGAGCGGGTGCTGCCGGTGGCACGTCTGCCGGGATTCGCCGAGGGCCTGGTATCGGTCCAGGACATCGGCGCCCAGCTCGCCGCGCCATTGCTCGATCTCGCCGCCGGACAGCGCGTGCTCGATGCGTTCGCCGCGCCCGGCGGCAAGGCGGCGCACATCCTGGAAAGCGCCGACGTGGAGCTGCTCGCGCTCGACAGCGACGCCGATCGGTTGGGCCGGGTCGGAGACAATCTGCAACGGCTGGGGTTGCGCGCGGCGCTGCGCTGTGCCGACGCTTGCGCCTTGTCGCAGTGGTGGGACGGGCGCGGTTTCGACCGGGTGTTGGCCGATGTGCCTTGCACGGCATCGGGCGTGGTGCGCCGCCATCCCGATATCAAATGGTTGCGGCGCGAACACGACCTCGCCGCGCTTGCGGCACAGGCCGGCGGCCTGCTCGACGCGCTGTGGCGCGTCGTTGTGCCCGGTGGTAAATTGTTGCTGGCCACATGCTCGGTTTTTCGCCCGGAGAACAGGGCTCAGGTCGATGCCTTCGTCGGACGCCACACGGATGCGCGGCTCGTGCCGCTGCCCGGCCGAGAGGCTCCAGAGGTGCAGCTACTACCCGACGAAAGCCATGACGGCTTCTACTATGCCTTGTTCGAGCGCCTCGGCTGAGCTCCGCGCGTGCGCGCAGCCCAACCCGCAGCGGCGTCCGCGACCGGCGCGGGCCGAGGCCAGGGGGCACGGCCCGGTCCGCACCACCGGGGACGCGGCCCGATCGCTGCCTGCCAAGCGGCGACATGCAGGCTAGACGGTTCCTCGCGCTCGTCGGGGTGCTGTTGTTCACGCTGTTCGCGCGGGCGGAAAACATCGAGGTCCGCTCTGCGAACATCACGCTGCGCGAGGACACCTACGCGCTCGACGCGGACTTCGAGATCGCGCTGACGCCGACCCTCGAAGACATCCTCGGCAAAGGCGTGCCGCTCAATTTCCTGCTCGAGCTCGAGCTGATTCGACCGCGCTGGTATTGGCTCAACGACCGGGTGGCGGCGGTCACGCAGCAATACAAGCTCTCCTACAACTCGCTCACGCGCCAGTATCGGGTCTCGCTGGGCACCTTGTACCAGAACTTCGCGAGCCTCGGCGAAGCGGTACGTTTCATCGGCGGGGTGCGCAATCTGCCGGTGGCCGAGAAGTCCGCGCTGCAACCCGGCGTGAGTTATCAGGGGGCGGTGCGCCTGCGCCTGGACGTCTCGCAGTTGCCGAAGCCGTTTCAGATCACCGCGCTGGGCTCGCGCGAATGGAACGTGAGCTCCGATTGGTATCGTTTCGCGGTGAACCCATGAGCGCGCCCGCGACCCCGAGTCGGCTCAATTGGTTTTCCCGGCCGCTGCGCTATGCCGTGATCATCGGCGTGGGCCTGGGCGCGGTGGCGCTCTACTTGCTGTCGAGCGCGACGGCGAACACCACGCTATTCGCGGAACACTACCCGACCCTGCTCTTGGTCAACGGCGCGCTGGTGTTGCTGCTGGTCGCGCTGGTCGGCTATCAGCTCGTGCGCTTGGGCGCTCGGCTGCGCCGCCACGAGTTCGGCTCGCGGCTCGCGCTGCGCTTTGTCCTGCTGCTCGCCCTCATGTCGCTCCTTCCAGGCGCATTGATCTACGCCGTATCGGTACGCTTCCTGGCGCGGTCGATCGAATCCTGGTTCGAGGTGCGCGTCGACAAGGCCCTCGAAGGCGGCCTGAACATCGGCCGCGGCGCGCTCGAGGCCATGTTGAAGGAGCTCTCGACCAAGGCCGACGCGATGACGATCGCGCTGTCGCGCCTGCCGGCGGCGGAGCAGGCGGGCGCGCTCAACGCGTTGCGCGAGCAGGCGAGCGTGCAAGAAGCCACCCTCTTCAATAGCCGCGGCCGCATCCTCGGCTACGCGGGCAACGAGCGCGCGGGCCTGGTGCCCGAGACCTTGTCGCCGGCCGCCCTGCGCCAAGTGCGACAACTGCAGCGCTTTAGCGCGGTGGAGTCCGGCAGCCAGGGGGGGCTGTACTTGCGCGTGGCGGTACCAGTCCATGGCCCCTCCTTTACCGAGGAGGCGCGTGCCCTGCAATTGCTGCAACCGGTGCCCGCGCAGCTCGCATCCGACGCCGAGACGGTGCAGGCGGGCTATCGCGACTACCAGGAGCTGCTGCTCGCGCGGGTGGGCCTCAAGCGCCTGTATGGCGTCACGCTGACGCTCGCGCTGCTGGTCGCCTTGCTGTCTGCCTTCCTATTGGCGTTCCTGTTGAGCGAGCGGCTGGCCGCGCCCCTGGCCACGCTCGCCCGCGGTACGCGGGCCGTGGCGCAGGGCGATTTCAGCCAGCAGATTCCGGTCGAAAGCCGCGACGAGCTGGGCGTGCTCACCCAATCGTTCAACACCATGACGCGGCAGTTGGCCGAGGCGCGCGAATCGGCCGAGCGTCACGAGGCCGAGTTGGCGCGCGCCAACGCCTACCTCGAGAGCTTGCTCGCGCATCTGTCCGCGGGGGTCATGTCGTTCGATCGCGACATGCACCTGCGATCGGCGAATCCGAGCGCGAGCGCCATACTGCGCACCGACCTTTCGGCGCTGATGGGGCTTAAGCCGCGCGACTGGAGTGCGCGGGTCGGCGAGCTTGCCCCCGTCGCCGCCGCGATCGATGCCGGCTTCGACAAGGCGCCGGAGCCCGAATGGGAGCGCCAGATCACCTGGACCCAGGGCGGCGCCGACAAGACGCTGTTGGTGCGGGGAACCGGCCTGGACAACGTGAGCGAAGGCGGCTACGTGGTGGTCTTCGACGATATCACGCACGTCGTGCAGGCGCAGCGCCATGCCGCCTGGAGCGAGGTCGCGCGCCGGCTGGCGCACGAGATCAAGAACCCGCTCACGCCCATTCAGCTCTCGGCCGAACGCTTGCAGCTCAAGCTCGCCGATCGGCTGCCGCCGAGCGAGGCCGAGATGCTGCGGCGTTCGACCCGCCTGATCGTCGAGCAGGTGTCCGCGTTGAAGAGCATGGTGGACGCCTTCAGCCAATACGCGCGTTCGCCCGAGCCGAGGCTGCAAGCGCTCGATCTCAACCAGCTCGCGCGCGAGATCCTGGGCTTGTACGAGAGCCTAAGCTTGTGCATCGACCTGCGGCTCGCGCAGGCGCTGCCGCCGATCCAAGGCGATGCGCGCCTGCTGCGCCAGGTGTTCCACAACCTGCTGCAAAACGCGCAAGACGCCCTCGCCGAAGTGGCCGAGCCGCGCATCGTGATCACGAGCATCGACCTGGGGCGGGTGGTTCGACTGTCGATCGAGGACAATGGCTGCGGCTTCCCCGAGCCGTTGCTGCAACGCGCATTCGAGCCGTACGTCACGACCAAGCAGAAAGGCACGGGGCTCGGGCTTTCCATCGTGAAGAAGATCATCGAAGATCACGGCGGCAGCGTAGCGATCGAGAATCTCAGGCCGCGCGGTGCGCGCGTGAGCATCGATCTGCCCAAGCGCGTCGATGCCGGCGCGCGTTCGGCCGTGGGCTGAGCGATGGCATTGGTTGCGATGCACGTGTGCAAGGACGCTTGCGTACCCACCGGGCAAGCGAGAAAGGCGCGCTCGATGAGCGCCGCGACGCAAGGCTGGAGAGCGAATCCATGCAGCAAATCTTAGTGGTCGACGACGAGGTGGGCATCCGCGAGCTGCTCTCGGAGATCTTGCGCGATGAGGGCTACCAGGTGCGCCTGGCCGAGAACGCGAGCCAGGCGCGCGAGATGCGCAGCCAGAGCCGGCCCGATCTGGTCTTGCTCGATATCTGGATGCCGGACACCGACGGCATCACGCTGCTCAAGGAATGGGCCGCGGGCGGCATGCTCACCATGCCGGTGGTGATGATGTCGGGCCATGGCACCATAGAGACCGCGGTCGAGGCGACGCGCATCGGCGCCTTCGATTTCCTGGAGAAGCCGATCGGCTTGCAGAAGCTGCTCGGCGCGGTGGGACGCGCGCTCAAGCGCGGCTCGGTGGAGCCGCATGCGCCCTTGTCGCTGGGAAGCCTGGGGCGCGCGGGCATCATCAACGAGCTGAAGCAGCGTCTGGAACGGGTGCGCGGCCTGCGCACGCCGATCCTGCTCGCCGCCGAGCCCGGCAGCGGCGCCGAGGTCTGCGCCCGGTTTCTGCACCAGCCCAATACGGCCTGGGTCGCGCCCGACAACACTGCCGCCCTGGCCGATGCGCCCTTCGAGCTGGCGGAGAAGGCGCGCGACGGCGCGCTGTTCTTGCATGACGTGAGCGAGCTGTCGCGACTGGAGCAGAAGGGGCTGCTGCTGCTGGTGAGCAAGCTCGACAAGTACAACGTGCGGCTTGTTTGCGCAGTGTCGCGATCACTGCCGGACCTGGTGGCTGCCGGAGGGTTCGATGCGCGCCTGTTCGGCGTGCTGTCCGCGGTTACGGTCGCGGTGCCGAGCCTGCGCCAGCACCGCGAGGACGTGCCCGAGCTCGCGAACCTCATGCTCGCCCGCGGGATCGAGGCGAAGGAGCTGCCGGCGAAGCATTTCAGCACCGCGGCGCTCAATGCCCTGCGCAACCACGACTGGCCGGGCAATCTGTTGCAGTTGGAGAACGTGGTGCGCAGCGCGGCGCTGACCGCGCTCGGCGACGAGATCACGCTGGAAGACGTCCAGCGCGTGACCGCGAGCTTCGATCTGGAGCCGGTCACCCCGGCCTCCAGCCTGCCGCTCGACCTGCCGCTACGCGATGCGCGCGATGCGTTCGAGCGCGTCTACTTCGAGCACCATCTCGCGCTGGAGAGCAGCAACATGAGCCGGGTGGCCGAACGCGTCGGGCTGGAGCGCACCCACCTCTATCGCAAGTTGAAGCAGCTCGGCATCCGCGTCTCCAAGCGCCACGACGAAGCGAACGAGGCGTAGCGTCCCGAGTCGGGCGTTCGATGGTCCAGGAGCGACGAACCTCGAAGACCCAGGACGCTTGCTAGTTCACGAGCTGCTTCAGCTCGCCGCTCGCGTAACGCGCCGCGATAGCCGAGAGCGGAATCGCCTTGATGCGCGAGGCCTGGCCCGCGCAGCCGAACTGTTCGTAGCGTGCCTTGCAGATCTGCTTAGCGGCATCGCGTGCGGGCTTCAGATACTCGCGCGGATCGAACTTGGCGCGGTTCTGATTCATGAATTGACGGATCGCGCCCGTCATCGCGAGCCGGATGTCGGTGTCGATGTTGACCTTGCGCACGCCGTGCTTGATGCCCTCCTGGATCTCCTCCACCGGCACGCCGTAAGTTTCCTTCATGTCGCCGCCGTTGTCGCGGATGATCTGGAGCAGCTCCTGCGGCACGCTCGACGAGCCGTGCATCACCAGGTGGGTGTTCGGAATACGCCGGTGGATCGCCTTGATGCGATCGATGGCGAGGATGTCGCCGGTGGGCTTGCGCGAGAACTTGTAAGCCCCGTGCGAGGTGCCGATGGCGATGGCCAGCGCGTCGAGCTGCGTGCGGGTGACGAAATCGGCGGCTTGGTCGGGGTCGGTCAAGAGCATCTCGCGCGTCATCGTGCCTTCGGCGCCATGGCCGTCTTCCTTGTCGCCCTTCATGGTTTCGAGCGAGCCCAGGCAGCCGAGCTCACCTTCGACCGTGACCCCCTGCCGGTGCGCCAGGTCGACCACCTGGCGGGTCACCTTCACGTTGTAGTCGTAGTCGGCGACGCTCTTGCCGTCCTCGCGCAGCGAGCCGTCCATCATCACGCTGGAGAAGCCGAGCTTGATGGCCGATTCGCACACTCCCGGCGACTGGCCGTGATCCTGGTGCATGACGATGGGCACCTGGGGGTAGGCCTCGATCGCTGCCTGGATGAGATGCTTGAGGAAGGTTTCATTGGCGTATTTGCGGGCGCCGGCGGAGGCCTGCATGATGACCGGGCTGTCGGTCTCGTGGGCGGCCTCCATGATCGCCTGCACCTGCTCGAGATTGTTGACGTTGAACGCCGGCAGGCCGTAGCCGTGCTCGGCCGCGTGGTCCAGCAGTTGTCGCATCGATACGAGTGGCATGTCGGCTCCTTGCGATAGATCGGCCGGGCCCCGGCGACCCGGGGGTCGCGCCGCCGGCGGATGCGCGGGATGATAATGCAACGGCGCTCGCGTTTGCGCGCCGTCGTTGCGCTGCGGGATAATCGGGCTTTCCCATCGGACGGCGCGCCGAGGGCGAGCCCCTGCCTCGAGCCTGGGCCATTTTCCGTCCCGCCCAAGAGGATTCTGCTCATGGCAACTCGCAGCGACTTATGCAACGCCATCCGCGCTCTGGCGATGGACGCCGTCCAGCAGGCCAATTCGGGTCACCCCGGGATGCCCATGGGGATGGCGGAAATCGCCGAGGTGTTGTGGCGCCAGCACCTGCGGCATAACCCCGCCAACCCGCGGTGGGCGGAGCGCGACCGCTTCGTGATCTCCAATGGTCACGGCTCGATGCTGTTGTACGCGCTGCTGCACCTGAGCGGCTACGACCTGCCGATCGAGGAGCTGAAGAATTTTCGCCAGCTCCACTCGAAGACCCCGGGCCATCCTGAGTACGGCCTGACGCCCGGGGTGGAGACGACCACGGGCCCTCTCGGCCAAGGGATCAGCAATGCCGTCGGCATGGCGATCGCCGAACGCGTGCTGGCGGCGCATTTCAACCGGCCCGGCTTCGACATCGTCGACCATCGCACCTACGCCTTCCTGGGCGACGGCTGCATGATGGAAGGCATATCGCACGAGGCTTGCGCGCTGGCGGGCACGCTGGGCCTGCACAAACTCATCGCCTTCTACGATGACAACGCGATATCGATCGATTCGGAGAAGGGTCATATCCGCGAGTGGTTCAGCGACGATACCGTCAAGCGCTTCGAGGCATACGGCTGGAACGTCATCGCCCGCGTGAATGGCCACGACAGCGGCGCGATCGAGCGCGCGATCGAACAAGCCAAGCGGGTCGGCGACCGGCCCACGCTCATCTGCTGCAAGACCGTGATCGCGAAGGGCGCGCCGAAGAAGGCCAACACGGGCGCGGCGCACGGTGCCCCGCTCGGAGCGCAGGAAGTGGCGGCCACGCGCGCGGCGATCGGCTGGCAGCACCCGCCGTTCGAGATCCCGGCGGACATCTACGCCGCGTGGGACGCACGCGGCCGCGGGGCGCAATGGGAGCAATCGTGGAACGAGCGCTTCGCCGCCTACGCCAAGGCGTTTCCGGCCGAGGCCGAAGAGTTTCGCCGCCGCATCGCGGGCGAGCTGCCCGCGCGCTGGAACGCGACCAAGGCGGCATTGCTGCAGCAAACCGCGGCCAAGGCGGAAACCATCGCGACCCGCAAAGCCTCGCAGAACGTGCTCGAGGCCCTGGGCCCGGCATTGCCCGAATTGATCGGCGGCTCGGCCGATCTGGCGGCATCCAATCTCACGCTCTGGGCGGGCTCTAAGCCGCTCGGGCGCACGGGCGGGGGCAACTATCTTTATTTCGGCGTGCGCGAGTTCGGCATGTGCGCGATCGCCAACGGCATCGCGCTGCACGGCGGTCTCATCCCGTATGCGGCCACCTTTCTGGTGTTCTCCGACTACGCCCGCAACGCGCTGCGCATGGCCGCCCTCATGCGCCAGCGGGTGGTATTCGTCTTCACCCACGATTCCATCGGCCTGGGCGAAGACGGACCCACCCACCAGCCGATCGAGCACGCCGCGAGCTTGCGTCTCGTGCCGAACATGGACCTGTGGCGGCCCTGCGATGCGAGCGAAACAGCGCTGGCTTGGGCCGCTGCCCTGGAGCGGCGCGACGGTCCGAGCAGCCTGCTGCTGAGCCGGCAGAACCTTCCGCCGCAGCAACGCAGCGCCCAGACGGCGGCAAGTATCGCCCGCGGCGCTTACGTGCTGGCCGATGCAGCGGATGCCAAGCCCGCTGCCGTCCTCATTGCGACCGGTTCGGAAGTCGCGTTGGCGATGGCCGCGCGCGCGGTGCTCGATACCCAGGGTATCGCCGTGCGGGTGGTATCGATGCCTTCGACCCAGGTCTTCGACCGCCAGGACCCCGGCTATCGCGAGGCGGTGCTGCCGCGCGGCGTGCCGCGACTTGCGATCGAGGCGGGTGTGAGCGACTTCTGGCGCAAGTACGTGGGCCTCGAAGGCGACGTGATCGGCGTGGATCGTTTCGGCGAATCGGCGCCGGCGGCCCAACTGTTCGAGTTGTTCGGCTTTACCGTCGATAACGTGGTGCGGCACACCCAGGCGCTCCTGGCAGCCGGCCGAACGCGCTGATTCGCCGAGCGATGCGCGCCCGGAACGCCGAGCCGCCGGCGTGCGGTCGCCTGCGAGCGCGCGCGCTTTCGGACGAGGTGGCTGGCAATAGACCGTCGGACTGGGGTCGGACCAGGGTCGCGGACCAGGATCGGATGCCGCTTGCGGGTCCCTTGGGGCGATGCGTTGGCGCTAGAATAGCGCCTGGTTCGAATCCTTCTGTACGGAGTCTCCCATGACTATCCGCGTCGCCATCAACGGCTATGGCCGCATCGGCCGCAACATCCTGCGTGCGCATTACGAGGCGGGCAAGAAGCATCCCATCGAGATCGTGGCGATCAACGATCTCGGCAGCGCGGAGACCAACGCGCACTTGACGCGTTACGACACCGCCCACGGCAAGTTCGGCGGCAAAATCGAGGTTGACGGCGACGCCATGGTCGTGAACGGCGATCGCATCAAGGTGCTCGCCGTGCGCAATCCCGCGGAATTGCCGTGGTCGGGCCTTAACGTGGATGTGGTGCTGGAGTGCACGGGGCTATTCACGAGCAAGGAGAAGGCGGGCGCCCACCTCAAGGGCGGGGCGAAGAAGGTGATCATCTCCGCCCCGGGCGGCAAGGACGTGGACGCGACCGTGGTCTACGGCGTGAACCACGGCGCGCTCAAAGCGAGCCACAGCGTGATCTCGAACGCCTCCTGCACCACCAACTGCCTCGCCCCCGTCGCCAAGGTATTGCACGAGAAGATCGGCCTGGTGAACGGGCTCATGACGACGGTGCACGCGTATACCAACGACCAGGTCCTCACCGACGTCTATCACGAGGACCTGCGCCGGGCGCGCTCGGCCACGCAATCGATGATTCCCACCAAGACCGGAGCGGCCGCGGCGGTGGGCTTGGTGTTACCCGAATTGAACGGCAAGCTCGACGGCTTCGCGATCCGCGTGCCGACCATCAACGTGTCCATCGTCGACCTGTCGTTCGTGGCCGCGCGCACGACCAGCGTCGATGAAGTCAACGCGCTCATGAAGGCCGCGGCGGAAGGCGAGCTGAAAGGCGTGCTCGGCTACAACAAGGCGCCGCTGGTCTCCATCGATTTCAATCACTCGACCGAGTCGAGCATCTTCGATGCCTCGCTCACCAAGGTCTCGGGCAACCTGGTCAAGTGCCTCGCCTGGTATGACAATGAATGGGGCTTCAGTAACCGGATGCTCGACACCACGGTTGCTTTCATGAACGCGAAGTGAGCCTGCGCGTACGCGGCGGCGCTCGCCGGCAAGGCGCGTAGCGCGATATGGCGTAACCGCGCGCGCCCGGCGCTTCGCGGCTAGCATCCTCCGGCGACCGCGGCAGCGGCCGCCGGTCTATTTTGTAGGAGCGAGTGCAGCGTGAAATTTCTGCGCATGACGGACCTCGATCTGAAGGCCAAGCGGGTATTCATCCGCGTCGATTTCAACGTGCCGCAAGATGACGCCGGCCGTGTCACCGATGACACCCGCATCCGCGCCGCGCTCCCCGGCATTCGGCACGCGCTCGCTGCCGGCGCGGCGGTGATGCTGACCTCCCACCTCGGGCGCCCGACCGAGGGCGTATTCAAGCCGGAGGATTCGCTGCAGCCGGTCGCGGACCGGCTCTCGCAGCTCCTCGGGCGAACGGTGCCGGTGCGCCGCGACTGGCTCGACGGCGTGCAAGTCGCCGCGGGCGAGGTGGTCCTGCTCGAGAACTGCCGCATCAACAAGGGCGAAAAGAAGAATAGCGACGAGCTCGCGCGCAAGATGGCGAGCTTGTGCGATGTCTACGTCAACGACGCCTTCGGCACCGCGCATCGCGCCGAGGCGACTACCCACGGCATCGCCCGGCACGCCAAGGTCGCATGTGCCGGTCCCCTGCTCGCTGCCGAGCTCGATGCGTTGAGCCGGGCGCTCGGCAATCCGGCCCGTCCCCTGGTTGCGATCGTGGCGGGCGCCAAGGTCTCGACCAAGCTCACGATCCTCGATGCGCTCGCCGACAAGGTCGACCAGCTCATCGTGGGCGGCGGCATCGCCAACACCTTCCTGCTCGCCGCCGGCTGTCCGATCGGCAAGTCGCTGGCCGAGCCCGACCTCGCGGACGAGGCGCGCAAGGTCATGGCGAAGATGAAGGCCCGCGGCGCGGAAGTGCCCTTGCCGCTCGATGTCGTCACGGCCAAGGCGTTTTCCGCCGAGGCCGCGGGGGAGGAGAAGAACGCCGGCGACGTGGCCCCCGATGACCTGATTCTCGACATCGGCCAGCGTACCGCCCAGCGCTATGGCGAATTGATCGCGGCCGCCGGCACCATCGTCTGGAACGGACCGGTGGGCGTATTCGAGTTCGACCGCTTCGCGGCCGGGACGCGTGCCGTCGCCGCGGCCATCGCGGCCTCGAAAGCGTACTCGATCGCCGGCGGCGGCGATACCGTCGCGGCCATCGCGAAATTCGGCATCACCGAGCGCGTGTCCTACATCTCCACCGGCGGCGGCGTCTTCCTCGAATTCCTCGAAGGCAAGACGCTTCCCGCCGTGGCCATATTGGAGGAACGGGCGCAGGGTTGAGCGCCCGTACCAGCCCGCGGAGCCCTGGACAGCATGCCTCGCCGCACCAAAATCGTCGCGACGCTGGGACCGGCTTCGAGCGACAAGGCCACGCTAAGCCAAATGATCGAGGCGGGTCTCGACGTGGTGCGAATCAATTTCTCGCACGGTACGGCGCGCGAGCATGAGCAACGCGTGGAAATGGTCCGCCTGCTCGCCCGCAAGGCGGGGCGCACCGTCGGCGTGCTGGTCGACTTGCAAGGACCGAAGATCCGCATCGGCCGCTTCGAGAAGGATCGCATCGTGCTGGAGACCGGGCAGAGATTCATGCTCGATGCCGAGTGCAAGCTCGGCAACCAGTCGCGCGTCGGCCTCGACTATCCCAACCTCCCCAACGACGTCCACGCGGGCGACACGCTGTTGCTCGACGACGGCGCGATCGTGCTCGCGGTGCGCGACGTGAAGGGCGCGAGCATCCACACCGTGGTGGAAGAAGGCGGCGAGCTCTCCAACAACAAGGGCATCAACCGCAAGGGCGGCGGGCTCACGGCACCCGCGCTGACCGAGAAGGACATGGAAGACATCGGTCTCGCGGCGCGGCTGAAGGCAGATTTCCTCGGCGTGTCGTTTCCGCGCTCGGGCGCGGACATCGAGTGGGCGCGCGATCTGCTCACCCAGGCCGGCGGGCGCTCGCTGCTGGTGGCGAAGATCGAGCGCGCGGAAGCGATCGCGGCGCTCGAGGACATCATCGCCGCCTCGGATGCCATCATGGTCGCGCGCGGCGACTTGGCGGTCGAGGTGGGCGACGCGGCGGTGCCGGCGCTGCAAAAGCGCATGATTCGCATGAGCCGGGAGCAGAACAAGCTCGTCATCACTGCGACCCAGATGATGGAATCCATGGTCAGCCATCCGAGCCCCACGCGCGCGGAGGTCTCCGACGTGGCCAATGCGGTGCTCGATGGCACCGATGCGGTCATGCTTTCGGCCGAGACGGCGCGCGGCAAGTATCCCGTCCAGACCATCCGCGCCATGGCGCGGGTGTGCGAAGCGGCCGAGCATGAGGATGCCGCCGGCATGGATCGCCTGCGCGCCGGGCCGCCGCACAACGTGGAGGAGGCGATCGGGCGGGCCACCATGTATACCGCGGCCTCGCTCAAGATCAAGGCCGTGGCTGCCATGACCCAGAGCGGCAAGACGGTTCAATTCATGTCGCGCATGGCGGCGAGCGTGCCGATCTACGCCTTGAGCTCGGTGCCCGAGACGAGGCGGCGCGTCACGCTGTTCCGCGGCGTGTATCCGATCAAGTTCAAGGGCGCCCCGGATCCGGAGAAGGCGTTGCACATGGCCGAGGACGAGCTGCTCAAACGCGGTGCGGTGCAAAACGGCGATTACATCGTGCTCACGATCGGCGAGCCTTACGGCAAGGCGGGCGGGACCAACACCATGAAGATCGTCAAGGTCGGCGAGCACCGCAAGCGCTGAAGCGCGCCCGCAACGGCCTTATACGATCGGTCTCGGCCAAGTCCGCGGCACGGCATCGGCCTTCCGGAGCCCGTGCGGCGGTAGAATGCGACCAGTCGCTTGCGATCGAAGCATAGCGTGCGCTGATATTCCGGATGCTTGACCACGGCGGCGCGTCGTTGTTGCCGGCTCGCGTGCGAGCCGGGGGCCGATCGCGCGGGCGCACTGCGCCCGGTCCATTCCGAACCATCGATCCAACGGAGGCATGCTTGGCAGCAAAGAACAACATTTCATCGGCCCGCCGGCCCGGCCCGCAGCGCCGCGCTGCGGGCGCGACCCCGCGGCCGCCGGCTCGGACCAAGACCGAAGGCGCCATTCGCGGCGGCGACGGCAAGTACCAATTCAACTTGGCGCGCTTGCGCCAAGTGCCGGCCGGGACCGGCTATTCGTCCGCGCACGGGGGCGTGGTGGAGGGCGCCCGCATGCTGGTCGGCTACATCCACAAGGCCCGCGGCACGGGCTCGCGCATGCACACCCACAAGAACGAGCAGTTCAACCTGGTGGTGAAGGGCACGCTCACGGGCTCGGTCAACGGCAAGCGCGTGCGCGCGGGCGCCGGCACGCTGATCTACATCCCGGCCAATGCGCCGCACACCTTGATCTCGACGCCCGACGAAGACGTGATCTTCATCGCGATCAAGGATCTTTCCCAAGGCATCATCGGCAAGGCCGTGGACGGGAGCATGGCCGGGCCGCAATTCCTGAAGGGCTACGGCCCGAGGGCATCCAAGACCCGTACCCGGCGATAGGCGGCAAGCGAATGGCATTCGAACAGACGTTGAAGACCCTGGCCGAGCGCCGGGAAAAAGTGCTCGCCATGGGCGGCGCGCAGAAGATCGCGAAGCGCAAGGCCGAGGGTTATCTCAATGCCCGCGAGCGGATCGACTATCTGATCGATCCGGGGAGCTTCTGCGAGTCGGGCATGTTCGCCACCTCGCATCGCCCCGAAATGCGCGCGCGCACGCCCGCGGACGGCAAGGTGGCCGGCTTCGCGCGCATCGACGGGCGCGATATCGCGCTGGTGTCGAACGACTTCACGGTGCTCGGCGCCTCGTCGAGCGTGATCAACATGAAGAAGATCAAGCACGTGAAGCAGGTGGCCAACAAGCGCGGGCTGCCCCTGGTGCTGCTCGGCGAATCGAGCGGGGCGCGCATGCCCGATCGCATGGGCGCGGCCGGGCGTTCCATCGTGGCGCAGGACCCGGTCGAATATCAGCGGCTGCGCGAAACGCCGTGGGTATCGGCGCTGATGGGGCCGTGCTACGGGTCCTCCACCTGGTATGCGGCGATGTCGGATTTCGTCATCATGCGCAAGGGCTCGACCATGGCGATCGCCAGCGCGCGGGTGACATCGATGGCGATCAACAAGCCCATCGACCCGGAAGAGCTGGGCGGCTGGCGCATCCACGCCGACAAGAGCGGACTGGTCGACCTGGTGGTTGATACCGACCAGCAGGCGCTCGATGCCGCGCGCCGCTTCCTCGCCTACCTGCCGAGTCACAACATGGCCCCGCCGCCGCAGTGTCCCGTGCCCGAGGGTTCAGACGAGGGATCGAAGCGCATTCTCGACATCCTGCCGCAGTCGCGCACCAAGGTCTATGACGTGCGCAAGATCATCGATGCCCTCGTCGATCTCGGCAGCCAGTTCGAGATCAAGGCGCGCTTCGGGCGTTCGATCGCGACCTCGCTGGCGCGTCTCGACGGCCGCACCGTGGGCTTCATCGCCAGCAACCCGATGTACAAGGGCGGCGCGCTCGATGTCGACGCCTGCAGCAAGGTCACGAGCTTCATGGTGCTGTGTGACTCCTTCAACATCCCGATCATCTTCATGGTCGATGTGCCCGGCTTTCTGATCGGGGTCGAAGGCGAGCTGCGCGGCGCCTCGGGCAAGGTCATCAACTGGATGAACGCGATGAGCCTGGTGACCGTCCCCAAGATCACGATCATCATGCGCAAGAGCTACGGCCAGGCCTACATCAACATGGGCGGTGGGCGCAATTGCGACGAGTTTGCCTGCTGGCCGACGGCCGATCTCGGTTTCATGGATCCGGCCGTCGGCGCCAACGTGCTGGTCGGCGAGAAGGCCGATGATTCGGCCCGGCGCCAGGAAGTGCTCGATGCCATCGCCCAGGACACGAGCGCCTGGGGTCTCGCGGAGCTGTACGAAGCCCAAACCGTCATCGATCCGCGCGACACTCGTGCTTATCTCATCCGCGCGCTGGAAGTGCACCGCTTGCGCATGAGCAACGGCGTAGGGCAGCATCTGCTGCGCAATTGGCCGACGAGCTATTGAGGCTGGAACCAGGGAAGGGATAACGGCGCGGGTCGAGCATGGCCGACGACGCAGTGAGCGGAAAGGCCGGTCGCGGGCCGGGCGCAGCGCGCCCGCGCGGCCCGGCCGCGGCTGGCGAACGCGCGGTGGTGTTCGCGGACATCACGGGGAGCGCGGCGCTGTACGAAGCCTTGGGGGACGCTCGGGCGCTGTCGATCATCACGCGCGCCTTGGTGGTGCTGGAGGAGCAGGTGTACGCCCATCGTGGCCGGGTGGTGAAGACCATCGGCGAAGCGTTGATGTGCCTGTTCGCCGATGCCAGCAGCGCCGGCGCGGCCGCGATCGGCTTGCAGCAGCGCATGGAGCATTTCGTCGCCGACGCCTCGGTGGCGCTCGCGCTGAAGATCGGCGTGCGTAGCGGCGCGCTCATCGAGGAACACGGCGATGTGTTCGGCGACGCGGTCAACGTGGCGGCGCGCCTGGTGAAGCTCGCCAATCCGGGCCAGATCCTGACCGATGGACCCACGGCTGCCGCGATGCGCGCCACCTTGCGCCGGCGCGCACGGGAGATCGACCGGCGCAGGATGAAGGGCAAGAGCAACGAGATCGAAATCGTGGAGCTCGGCTGGCGGCGCCGCTCGGGCGAGCCGTTCACCACCGAGCAGGGCCTGGCGCTCGAGCGCGCGCGCACCGCGCGCATGCTGCTCAAGCTCGGCGAGCGCGAGATCGCGTTCGACAGTGCCCGCGCTTCGTTTACCATCGGCCGGGATGCGGCCAACGACCTGCCGATCGCCAGCACCAAGGCTTCGCGCCAGCACGCGCGCATCGAGTGGCGGCGCGACAAGTTCGTGCTGTTCGACCACAGCACCAACGGCACCTACGTGACGCTCGCCGGGGAGCCCGAGGTCATGGTGAAGCACGAGAGCTTTCTTCTGCGCGGCAGCGGCCGGCTGAGCATCGGCGAGGCGGCGACGCCACGCGGCCGCGGCATCGTCGAGTTCGATTGCCGGTAACTGTTCACGGATCCGAAATTTGCCGAGATCCGCCGTATAGTCATGGGTTCGACACTTCAGCGACGAGCTCCGGACGCAGGACACTTGCTCAAGCACCGCGCATGACCGACACCAACGCGCGCGAGCTGCTGGTCTTGTTCGCCGACATCAGCGGCAGCACGGCGATCTACGAGCAGCTCGGCGATGCCGCCGCCGTGGAGCTCATCCAGGGGCTGCTCGCGCGCATGGAAGAAGAGGCGTACTTCCATCGCGGCGCGGTCATCAAGTCGATCGGCGACGAGCTGCTGTGCACCTTTCCCGACGTGGTGTCCGCGCTGGCCGCGGCCACCGCGATGCAGCAGCAGGCCGCCGCGGTCGCCGGCCCGAGCGGAAAATCGCTCGCGCTGCGGGTCGGGATGCAGTTCGGCGCGGCGCTGGAGGATCGCGGCGACGTGTTCGGCGACGCCGTCAACGTCGCGGCGCGGGTCGTGGAGATGGCACGTCCGGGGCAGATTCTCATCACCGATTCATGCTTCGAGAAGATCCCCCTGCTGGGGCGTAGCCGTATCCGCACCATCGACCGCCTGAGCGTGCGCGGGCGCTCCAGCGAAACCACCATCATGGAAGTGATGTGGCAACGCGGCCGCGCGGTGACGACCATCGTCCCGCCCGTGCCGCGCTCGCAGGAGGACGAAGGCTGCGTGGCCCTCATCTACGCCGGGCGCACCTACACCATCGCGCAGCAGGGCAATCCCTTCCTGATCGGCCGGGATGCGAGCTGCCAGCTCGTGGTCGCGAGCACCATGGCCTCGCGCCAGCACGCCAGCATCGAGTGGCGCCGGGGCAAGTTCGTGCTCGCCGACCGCAGCACCAACGGCACCTTCGTTCTTCCCGAGGGCGGGCGTGCGATCCATTTGCGGCGCGAAGAATTCGTGCTCCAGGGCGTGGGCGTAATGAGCTTCGGCGAGATGCCGCGCGCCGAGTCGGCGGGCACGGTGCACTACCAGTTTCGGTCTTCGCTCGCCAAGCCGTGATCGAGCGCGGCGGGCGCGCTCATTCGGGCAGGTAACCGGCGGTGAACGACACCAGCCGCCAGGGGCCGTTGTGTGCCGAGAAGCATGCCATGTGCTCGATCGGGCTGCGGACCTGTTCCTCGGGGACGTAGCCGGTGCCGCCCCGCAGGCGAATTCGCGTCCATTTTTGCGGAAAGCCCGCCAGCCGGTCGGCTACTTCCCAATCCTCGACCGCGACCAGCTCGTGGCCGAGCGTGGCGAGCGTGCGCGATTCCGACGAGGGTTCGGTCTTCACCAAGACCTCCGCGGCGACGATGGCCCCGAAGCGGAAGGGATCGAAGTCGGTGGGCCACTTGGCGGCGACATAGGGTGCGCAGAAACGGCGCCCGGCCTTGTCATCCTTCACGAATGCGCCGCCCAGCAGGAGCGCCTTGCGCAGCTCGTCCCACAGCGGGCTGCGATCGTCGTCGAAGTCCCAGCGGCGCCGGAACTCCTCGATGCCGCGCTTTTGCTCGGGCCCGTTGTCGACGTCGGGGTCGATCGCGGCCAGCAGCGCCTTGCGGTTCTTCGCTTCCAGGGCCGCGAGCAGCCGGTTCTTGTAGTTGAGCCAAGCGCCGTCCGAGGCGGCTTCGTCGCTCGGAGCGAAGCGCATGTCCTGCGCACGCGCGGTGACGGCGAGCGCGATGCAAAGGGCAAGGCCGAGCAGCGTCGCGAGCAGCGCCTGCCGGCGCGAGGCGGCGGGCGGATTCACGCCTGTGCACCAGACACGAACGCGGCCTTGGCGGCGCGACACGGGTTGGTGCGACGAGGCATGCGCAGCTTCGCTTTCCGGTGGGCCGTGGCGAGAAGGATGAATGTTAAGCCCAGGCGCGAACCGACGCACGGCGATGCGGAAGTGCTCGCTCGGCCACGGACGCGCGCTGCCCAGGAGACGGCTGTCCGCGGTCGCCTCGGGGGCGCATGCTAGAATCGCGCCAGCACATTTCGTCGGCATTCGAGCGCAAGCGGGGAGTGGCATGGCACGCATCGAGATCAAATCAGAAATCACCGGCACGGTGTGGCAACTCAAGTCGCAGCCCGGCGACAAGGTCGATGAAGGCGATACGCTGATCGTCATCGAATCCATGAAGATGGAAATCCCCGTCATCACCGAGGACAGCGGGACCGTCGTGGAGATCCTGGTGAAGGAGAAGGATCCGGTTGCCGAGGGTCAGGTGGTCGCGATCCTCGAAGGCTGACGCGCGCCGGGCTGCGTCGCCACCTTCGCAGCGAGCAGCGCGATCGCCGCGTCGCGCGATTCGAGCACGCGCTCGCGCGCGATGCGTTCGGCCTGCGCACCGTCGCCCGCGCGTATCGCCTTCACCAGCCGCTGCCAGCGCTGGACCGATTGGCGCCGCCGCTCGGGCGTGGACAGGCCGAGGCGCGAGTAACGCGCGGTCTGCTGCTCCAGCGAAGCGAGGTAGCTGCTCAGGCGCCGATTCGGCGTAGCGCGATTCAACAGCCGGTTGATCTGCAGCACTGTCTCGACGTATTGCTCGCCGAGCGCGGGCACGCGCGCGCATTGGGCGAGCCGGGCGACCTCGGCCTCCAGCAAGGGCAGGAGCTGCTTGCGCGCCTCGCACTCGGCAACCGACCGGTCGCGCAGGCCGTTCAGCACGGCGCGTATCTCGAAAATCTCGCGCACTTCGTCGGCGCTCAAGTTGGTCACCATGGCGCCGCGGCGCGCGAGGATGGTGATCAGGCCGTCCTTCTCCAGCAGGCGCAAGGCCTCGCGCGCGGGCCCGCGGCTCACGGCGAACTCGGTGGCGATGCTTTCCTCGCGCACCCGCTCTCCCGGCGAATAGGCGCCGTTCAAGATGCGCTCCGCCAGCCGGGCCGCGATCTGCTCGGGCAGCGTGCGCGTCAGGGGCTCGAGCGCGTGCGAAGCTGCGCTTGGCGCGCGCTCGCTCGCGGCAGGCTCGGCGCGGGCGCGGCCGCGCTTCAACAGATCGGTGACGGGCACGCGCCGAACTTACTCGCAGTCTTGTTGGATTGTCAACAATCGTCTTGACAACAATCGGACGGACTTCTAGCATGCGACCCATGTATCGGGACGCAAATATGCCGCTGCCGCAGTTGCTGGCGCTACCGCTGTTGCCGGATCGCTCGATCGTGACGCGTGCGCTGGGGGAGCCTGCGGCGCTCGGACGCGCGTCCGCCCGCGGCCCGATAGCTCGTATCTCTGCGATTCGTTCGGTCGAGCGCCGATGAGCTGGAGAGCCGAAGCCGAAGAGATCCGCTACCGGCGCAGCCTCGCCGAGGCCTGCGGCGGCGAGGACGCCGTCGCCAAGCATCACGCGGCCGGCAAGCTCACGGTGCGGGAGCGCATCGCCGGGGTGCTCGATCCGCACTCGTTCCAGGAAGTCGGCAAGCTCGCCGGGCGCGGGAGATACGACAAGAACGGCAAGCTGATCGGCTTCGAGCCCGCGGCCTACGTGATGGGTATCGGCACGGTTGACGGCCGCCCGGTCGCCATCGGCGGCGAGGACTACACCATACGCGCGGGCACAGGCTTCGGCAGCGACCGGCGCAAGGGCGGGCAGGGCGGCTTCATCGAGGACTTGGCGTACGAGTATCGCGTGCCGCTCATCAATCTGTGCGACGGCACCGGCGGCACGGTGAACACGAGCAAGCGCAAGGGCTTCAGCGTCGTGCCGGGCTACGGCCAGGACGGTTTCGAGCGCTCGGTCGATCTCATGGGGATCGTACCGGTGGTGAGCGCGGTGCTCGGCACCTCCGCGGGCGGCCCGTCGGCGCGCGCGATCCTGTGCCATTTTTCGGTGATGGTGCGCGGCCAGAGTCAGATCTTCGCCGCGGGTCCCCCGGTGGTGGAGCGCAACTTCGGGGTCAAGCTCACGAAGGAGGAGCTCGGCGGGGCGAAGGTCGCCGCGGATACGGCGGGCACCATCGACAACGTCGCCGAGAGCGAGCACGAAGCGTTCGCGATGATCCGCCGCTTCCTGTCGTACCTGCCAACCAACGCGTGGGAGCTGCCGCCGCGCTTGCCAAGCGCGGACCCGGTCGAGCGGCGCGAGGACGAGCTCATCGACATCATCCCGCGCAACGTGCGCCAGGCCTACAACATGCGCAAGCTCGTTTCGCTTGTGGTCGATCGCGATTCGGCATTCGAGTTGCAGCCCGGCTTCGGCCGCGCGGTTATCACGCTGCTCGCGCGCATGAACGGCCACGTGGTCGGCATCGTCGCCAACAATCCGATGTTCGGCGGCATCATGGACGCGAAGGCGGCGCGCAAGCAAGGTCACTTCGTCGAGCTGTGCGACATGTTCAACATCCCGCTCGTGTTCTTCGCCGACATACCGGGCTTCATGATCGGCAAGCAATCGGAAGAGGATGCGATCCTGCGCGAAGGCGTGCGCGCGCGCTACATCGGCTTGCAGGTGAGCGTCCCGGTCTTCACCGTGATCGTACGCCGCTGCTACGGCATGGCGGGCGGCGGTGCGATCGATCGGCGCGGGCTGAACTTCAAGATCGCCTGGCCCTCGGCGGAATGGGGCTCGCTGCCGCTGGAAGGCGGCGTGCGCGCGGCCTACAAGCGCGAGATCGAGGCCGCCGTCGATCCGGCGCAAAAGGAGCAGGAAATCGAGGCGGAGCTGCGGCGCCTGAACTCGCCGTTCCTCACGGCGGAGGGTTTCGGCATCGAGGATCTGATCGATCCGCGCGAGACGCGGCCGTACCTGTGCCGATTCCTGGAAGCGTGCCAGCCGCGGCTGCGCTCGCAGGCCGGGCCGAAGCCGAAGCTCGGCGTGCGGCCGTGAGGCGAATCGCCGCCGCGCCGCGGGCCGAGCGTGGCTTGTGAGGAAAGGGACACCGATGCCGAAGCGGGAGATCGAAGGCGATTGGGTGATGGGCTGGCCCGACCGCAAGCGGGCGAGCCTCATGGCGGGCAAGGATGCCGAAGGCCGTGTCATCAACGGCCGCGCGCCGGTGCTCGAGCTGGAAGGCCTGATCACGCCGACGCACGCTTATTACATCGTCAACCAGCTCGAAGTGCCCGAGCCGGTGCACCCCGACGATTGGCGGCTCGCGATCTCGGGGGCGATCGAGCGGCCGATCGAAATCGGCTTGGAGGAGTTGCGCAAGCTCCCCGGGCGCAGCGTGCGCGCGGTGACCGAATGCGCCGGCAACGACGCGGGCTTTTTCGACTATCTCACCAAGGGCGGCAAGAAGCCCTCGCGGCGCAATCAGCAGGACATGCAGAAGCGCGCCGAGATGCGCGTGAAGGGCGAGGTTCCGAGCGAAAGCGAAGTGAGCTCGGAGTCGACCACGACCTGCGCCGTGTCGGGCGGCGAGTTCACCGGCGTGCCGCTCGCGCTGGTGCTCGAGGCTGCCGGCGTACGGCCCGAGGCGGTGGCCGTTCGCGCCGAAGGCTTCGATCGCGGCCGTCCCGACCCGGCGGTGCAATTCCGCTCGGTCGGCACCACCGATTACCAGTACGTCGATCCCGGCGTCATCCATTATGACAAGGGCCTGCCGCTCGCCAAGGCGCTGCATCCCGATACGCTGCTCGCCTGGGCGATGAACGGCGAATACCTCACGCATATCCACGGCGGCCCCGTGCGCCTGGTCGTCCCCGGCTGGTCGGGCAACTGGTGGGTGAAATGGCTGCACAAGCTCGAGCTCAGTGCGCAAATGCCGGCGTGCTATCACCAGACGCATTATTTCGTGCTCGGCAAGTCGGCCGACGATGCGCACAAACAGCCCATAACCGCGATGGGGGTGCGCTGCATCATCACCGATCCGGTGGACGAGGATTCGCCCTTGGAACCGGGCGAGCGGATCGTGCGCGGCCTCGCCTGGAGCGGCGAAGGCGCGATTCAGCGCGTCGAAGTCAGTGTCGACGGCGGCAGCACTTGGCGTGACGCGCATATCGAGGCTCCGCGCGAGCGCTGGTTGTGGGTGCGCTGGTCGTTCCCGTGGCACGCGCAGCCCGGCAGCCATCGCATCATGGCACGTGCCACCGACGAGCAGGGCCGGGTGCAGCCGCAGGTCCCGTGGAATTTCCAGCGCAAGCTGTGCGACTGGATCGTGCCGGCCGATGTCGTGGTCGCAGGCGAGTAGTGTACTCGGGTCCAGGCGAAACAACGGAGCGAGCCATGCCGAAGCGAGAGATCGAAGGCGACTGGGTGATGGGTTGGCCCGACCGCAAGCGCGCGACCTTGGCCGCGGGCAAGGATGCGGAAGGCCGGGTCATATCTGGGCGCACGCCGGTGCTCGACCAGGAAGGCCTGATCACGCCGACCGACAACTACTACATCGTCACCCAGCTCGACCTGCCCGAGCCGGTGCATCCGGACGATTGGTCGCTTAGCATCGGCGGCGAGGTCGAACGCACGCTCACGCTCACGCTGGAGGACTTGCGCAAGCTGCCCGGGCGCTCGGTGCGCGCGGTCACCGAATGCGCGGGCAACGACGAGGGCTTCTTCGATTACGAACGGCGCGGTGCGCCGAAGCCCTCGCGCCGCTATGTTCCCGATCTCGACCGGCGCGCGAGCATGAAGGCCAAGCGCGCGACGCCGACCCACGACGAGCTCGCCGGCGAAATGGGCAACACCTGCGCCATGAGCGGCGGCGAATTCACCGGCGTGCCGCTCGCCGCCGTGCTCGAGCGCGCCGGTTTGAAGCCCGACGGGCAATGGATCTGGCTCAAGGGCTTCGATACCGGCCGGCCCGATCCGGCCGTGCAATACCGCTCGATGGGGCGCGCCGACGTCAAGATCGACGATCCCGGCATGATCCACTACGACAAGGCGCTGCCGCTCGCCAAGGCGCTCGATCCGGATACGCTGCTCGCCTGGGCGCAAAACGGCGAATGGATGCTGCACGTCCACGGCGCGCCGGTACGCTGCATCGTGCCCGGCTGGTCGGGCAACTGGTGGGTGAAGTGGCTTTCGCACATCGAGGTGACGCGCGAAATGCCGCCCTGCTATCACCAGACCAAGTACTTCGTCTACGGCGCCGCGCCAGAGGATCCGGTGAAGCCGATGCTCACGGCGATGGGCGTGCGCTGCATCATCACGTTTCCTGTCGACGAGGATGGGCCGCTGGAGCGCGGCTCGCACGCGATCCGCGGGCTCGCCTGGAGCGGCCTGGGCGGCATCGCGCGGGTCGAAGTGAGCGTCGATGGCGGCGCCACCTGGCACGATGCGCACATCGAGGAGCCGCGCGAGCGCTGGCTGTGGGTACGCTGGTCGCATCTCTGGCACGCCGAGCAGCCGGGCAGCTATCGCATCATGGCGCGCGCCACCGATGTCGCAGGCCGGGTGCAGCCGCAGACGCCCTGGAATTATCAGCGCAAGCACTTCGACGGCATCGTGCCGAGCGACATCGTGGTGGTCTAGGAGCCTGTCGGAGTTGATTTCACGTGTGCGACGGAGGCGGTTTTCGCGCAGGGCTAGGAGGACGACGCAGCCGATAGCGAGACTATCGGCAAGTCGTCCGACACCGCCGTGCGCGAAAAGCGCCTCGTCCCTTCGGGTTGTGCCCACAACGCCCGCAGGCAAGGCGCTCGGTGCAGACCACTATCGGGAATATTGGCAAGCCGAGCAACGCCGCGTGCGGGCGTTGTGGGCACAACGCATCGCGCGAAATCAACTCCGACAGGCTCCTAGCATGGATACTTCAGCGCGCCAGTGCGCGCACGAGCCATCGTTTTGAGCAGATCGATCCAGCCGTGCGCATCGCCGTACTGATCAAGCAGGTGCCGAATCCGGATGCGCTCGCGGCGGTGATGCGCGTCGATGAGCGCGCCTGCCGCATCGAGCTGCCGCCGGGTCATCCGCTGGTCGCGAGCCCGTTCGACGAGCAAGCGCTCGAAGCCGCGCTGCGCCTACGGGACCAACGCGGTGCGGAGGTGAAGATCAGCGCCATTACCCTCGGCCCCGATTCGGCCAAGGCGGTCCTCAAACAGGCGCTGGCGCTGGGCGCCGACGACGCGGTCCACATCCAGGATGCGGCCTTGAGCGAGCCCGACAGCCACACGAGCGCGCACGCGCTCGCCGCTGCCGTCCGCAAGCTGGGGGGGGTCGACCTGGTGTTGACGGGTCGCCAGGCTGCCGACCGGGATGCGGGCGTGGTAGCGCTCGGCGTCGCGGAGATCTTGCAGCTTCCCGCCGTGACCTTCGCCTGTGCGATCGAGGCCGCCGCGGGCGCGCTGCGCGTGGACCGGGTGCTGCCCGACGGCATCGAGACGGTCGAAGTCGCACTGCCCGCGCTGGTCACCGTTTCGAACGAATTGGGCGCCGTGCGCAAACCCAACTTGCGCGAGACCATGCGCGCCGCCCGCAAGCCGATCGCGCTCTGGAGCGCGGCCGACCTCGCGCTTGCCCCTGCGCAGCTTGTTGCCAAGGCGATGCGCACCGGCCTGTTCGTGCCGCGGAAAACAGCCCAATGCGAAGTGATCGAGGGCGCGACGCCGGCCGAACGGGGCGCAGCGCTTGCGCGCCGCCTGCACGCGGCGGGATTGATCTAAAGCCATGAGCGCGCGCGACGCCATCCTGATCGTGCTCGAAGCCGAGGGCGACATGCTGCCGGCGGCGGCGTGCGAGCTGGTGAGCTTGGCGCTGCGGCTCAAGGCCGAGAACAGCGGCGAGGTCGGCGCGCTGCTGCTCCACGAAGGCGCGCCCGCGACGTTGGAGGCGCTCGCCGCGCGCGGCGTGGATGCGATCTTTCACGCCGCCGCGAGCGCGCTGGGGGAGACGCCGCCCGAAGCGCGCCTCGCGTCGATCCAGGCCGCTTGCGCGCAGTTCAACCCGGCGATCGTGCTCTTGGCGCACGACGTGCTCGGGGCCGAGCTCGGGCCGCGGCTTGCCTTCCGCCTGGAGGCGGGCGCCGTCACCGACTGCATCGATGTCGCCATGACCGCGGGGCTCGTGCGTTGTACGCGCCCGTGCTACGGCGGGCTGGCGCGCGAAGTGATCGAGTATGCGCAACTACCCGTGGTCGCGACCGTGCGCAGCGGCGTATGCGAGCCCGCAGCCGCGGCTGCGCACGCCGCCCCGCGCATTCAGGCACTCGGCCCGATCGACCCGGCCGCGGCACGCGTGCGCGTGGTGAAGCGCGAGCGTGAAAGCGTCGAGGGAGTGCGCTTGGAAGATGCCCGCGTCATCGTCGCCGGCGGGCGCGGTCTCGACGGCGCAGAAGGATTCGCGCTGCTGCGCGCGCTCGCCGCCGAGCTGGGCGCGGCCGTGGGCGCGAGCCGGGTGCCGTGCGATCTCGGCTGGTGCCCGCACTCCTGGCAGATCGGGCTCACGGGCAAGACGGTGACGCCCGAGCTGTATATCGCCGTGGGCATTTCCGGCGCCGGCCATCACATGGCGGGCTGCGGCAATGCCAAGACGATCGTCGCCATCAATGCCGATCCCGACGCCGCGATCTTCCGGGATGCGCGCTTCGGCGTGGTCGGCGACTATCGCGACATCGTGCCCGCGCT
The DNA here is from genome assembly GCA_020848435.1 of Burkholderiales bacterium. Taxonomy (GTDB): domain Bacteria; phylum Pseudomonadota; class Gammaproteobacteria; order Burkholderiales; family WYBJ01; genus WYBJ01. The sequence continues at coordinate 32,991 of JADLAC010000062.1, forward strand.
GACCCAGCAGGTGCGCAGGCTCAAGCAGGATTCCGGCGCAAAGCCGTAACCGGATTCGGAGCGCAGGATGGCATTCGAAGCATTGTTGGAGGAATACGAGCGCCGCCGTGCCAAGGCGTTGGCGATGGGCGGCGAGGACAAGCTTGCGCGGCGCAAAGCGCGGGGCCAGTTGAATGCCCGCGAGCGCGTCGCCGCGCTGGTCGATGCCGGCAGCTTCATCGAGTCGGGGCTTTTCGGCACCTCGGGCGTCTACCCCGAGGAGGCCGACGAAACCGCATGCGACGGCAAGATCGCCGGCTTCGCCAAGCTCGACGGGCGCGATGTCTGCCTGGTGGTGAACGATTTCACCGTCAAGGGCTCGTCCACCAGCGCGACCAACAGCAAGAAGGTCGGGCACCTGAAGCGCGTCGCGACCGAGCGCGGCATGCCCTTGGTCGTGATCGGCGAGTCCACGGGCGCGCGTCTGCCCGATGCCATGGGCGCGCGCGGTATGGGTTTGCTGCTCGGTAACGACATCACCCAGTTCCGCCGCACGCGCGAAACGCCACTGGTGGCCGCCGCGCTCGGGCCCTCGTTTGGTTCCTCGGCGTGGCTCGCGTGCTGCTCCGATTTCGCCGTCATGTTGAAGGGCGCCACCATGGCGGTATCGAGCCCGCGACTGATCGAGATGGCCCTCGGCGAGAAAGTCGATTTCGACAAGCTCGGCGGCTGGCGCCTGCACGCCGAGGTGACGGGCCTCATCGACAAGGTGGCCGACAGCGAGGAAGAGGTGTTCGCGATCATACGTCGCTTTCTCTCCTATCTTCCGAGCCATCACAACGAGGCGCCGCCCGAAGCGCCGGTACCGGCGGGCTCGGGCGAGGCGATGGGCGACATCCTCTCCAACCTGCCCGAGAGCCGCACCCAGGTGTACGACATGCGCCGCGTCGTGCGCACCATCGTCGACAAAGATTCGATGTTCGAGCTGAAGCCGCGCTTCGGCACCAGCGCCGTGGTCGCGCTCGCGCGTCTCGGCGGCAAGAGCATCGGCGTGATAGCGAACAATCCGCTGCATCGCGGCGGCGCGCTCGACGGCAATGCCTGCCGCAAGATCGTCGACTTCTTGGTGCTGTGCGATTCGTACAACATCCCGCTGCTGCTCTTGGTCGACACGCCCGGATTCGTCATCGGCACCGAGGCCGAGCGCGACGGCGCGCCGGGCAAGATCATGAATTTCATGAACGCCATGACGCTCGTGACGGTGCCGCGGCTGTCGGTGATCATCCGCAAGAGCTATGGCCGCGCCTACGTGTGCATGGGCGGGGGGCGCCATTCCGACGACATCTCGGCTTGGCCCACTGCGGAGATAAGCTTCATGAGCCCCGAGTTCGCGACCACCATCGTGCACGGCGTGAAGCCCGGCGAACCCGCCTTCGCCGAGAAGCTAGCGCAGATCAACCAGGACAGCGCCGTCTGGGGCCTGGGATCGGTGTTCGCCGCGCAAGCAATCATCCGCCCGGAGCAGACGCGCGACTATCTCATCCGCATGTTCGATGTCTACAAGCTGCGCATGACGCGCGGCGTGGGCCAGCATCTGATGCGCGCCTGGCCCACCTCCTACTGACGAGCGCTCCCTTTTGACCCGAGGCGCGCCGGCGAAGGTCGGCGGCGCGCTACAAGCAAGGATCGAGAATCCGCCCATGTTCAACAAGGTTCTGGTGGCAAATCGAGGCGCCGTGGCGGCGCGCGTGATGCGGGCGTTGTACGAGCTCGGGGTCCACACGGTCGCGGTGTACTCCGAGGCCGATGCGCATGCCCCGTACCTGGAGCTGTCGAGCGAGGCCTGCCCGATCGGACCGGCCGCCGCGCGCGAGAGCTACCTCAACCAGGATGCGCTGCTCGCGGTGTTGAAGCAGACCGGCTGCGATGGTTTGCATCCCGGCTACGGCTTTCTGGCCGAGAACGCCGAGTTCGCCGCGCGCGTGGCCGAGGCGGGCGTGCGGTTCATCGGCCCGAGCGCGCGCTGGATCGACGCCATGGGACACAAGACCAAGGCGCGCGATCTCGCCAAGGCGCATGGCATGCCGATGGCCGCGGGCAGCGATGTGCTGCCGAGCGAGCCCGAGGCGGTCAAGGCGGCGGCCCGCGCGATCGGCTATCCCGTGCTGGTGAAGCCGGCCGGGGGCGGCGGGGGCATCGGCATGCTGCCGGCGAAGGACGAAACGGAGCTGATCGCGGCGGTGGAGCGCTCCAGCTCGCTCGCTTCCCGCGGCTTCGGCAACGCGGAGGTCTACCTGGAGCGGCTGGTCGAGCGGCCGCGCCACGTCGAGTTCCAGATCCTCGGCGATATGCACGGGGACGCCCGCCATCTGTTCGAGCGCGATTGCTCGGTGCAGCGCCGCCATCAGAAGATCATCGAGGAAGCACCCGCGCCGAATGTCGCGCGCCCGCATGCCGAAGCCATGGCGCAGCGCATCGGCGGGATCATGCGCGCCATGGGCTACGACAACATCGGCACGGTGGAGATGCTCATGAGCCGCGACGGCGAGTTCAACTTCCTCGAAATGAACACCCGCTTGCAAGTCGAGCACGGCGTCACCGAGGAGGTCACCGGTGTCGACCTGGTGAAGGCCATGGTGCGAGCCGCCGCGGGCGAGCGGCTCGCCGCCATTCTGCCGCAAGCGATGCGCATCGAGGGCCACGCGATCCAGGCGCGCGTGTACGCCGAAGACCCGAAGAACTTCTTTCCCTCGCCGGGCAAGCTCACGGTGTTCCGCCCGCCGCAGGACCCGGCCATCCGGATCGAAACGGGCTATGCCGAGGGTCGCGACGTGACACCGTTCTACGATCCCATGATTGCGAAAGTGATCGTCAAGGCGCCGAACCGAGCGCGCGCCATCGAGCGCCTGGTGGAGGCCCTGCAAGCGTTCGACATCCAGGGACTCAAGCACAACATTCCGGCCGTGATCGCGATTCTGAAGTCCGAGGCGTTCGCGGCCGGCGACGTGCATACCGGCATCGTCGCGGACGTGCTGGTGCGCACCAAGACGAAGGCATGAGCATGGCGCCCGACCAACTCATACGCGAGGCGCGCGCCGCCGGCCGTGGCGCCCTCGACGAGCTGAGCGGCAAACGGCTGCTGGCCCGATTCGGCATTGCCGTGCCCAGGTCGACGCTGGTGCAGCCGCACGAGCCGCTGGCGCGCAAGCTCGCCGGGTTGCGGCCGCCTTTCGTGCTCAAGGTGGCATCGCCCGACATCCTGCACAAGAGCGACGTGGGCGGGGTGCGCACGCGCTTGGGCTCGGTCGAAGATGTCGAGACCGCCATGCGCGTGATGCTGGCGCGGCCCGAGATCGGCCGCGCGCGCCTGGACGGATTCCTGGTCGAAGAGATGGCCCCGGCGGGACAGGAGCTCGTAATCGGCGCGGTGCGCGATCCGCAGTTCGGCCCGCTGGTGATGGTCGGCTTGGGCGGCATCCTGGTCGAAGTGCTGCGCGACGTGGCGTTTCGCATCTGTCCGATCGAGCGCGTCGATGCCCTGGAGATGCTGGAGGAGTTGAAAGGCAGGGCCTTGCTCGACGGGGTCCGCGGACAAGCGGCGGTCTCGCGGGAGGCGATCGTCGATGCCCTGCTCAAGTTCGCCGGCCCCGCAGGGCTATTGATGACGCTCGCAGCCGACATCGCCGAGGCGGACATCAATCCGTTGATCGTATCGGCTGGCGGGGCAGTCGCCGCCGATGCGCGCTTCATTCTCACGCCGGAGACGAAGTCATGAGCAATCGCGCGCAAGTCCTCGAAACCTTCCGCCCGCTGTTCGAGCCCAGGACCATCGCGGTGGTCGGCGCCTCCGCGACCGCGATGAGCGCAGCCAACGTGTTCATCCGGCGCATGCGCGAGTTCGGCTACAGCGGCGCCATGTATCCGATCCACCCCAGCGCGGCCGCCGTCGACGGGCTGCCCGCCTACCGCTCGCTCGCCGCAACGCCCGAGCCGATCGATTACGCCTATATCTCGGTAGCCGCTGGCCACGTGCCGCAAATGCTGGCGAGAGCGGGCGGGCGCGTGCGCTTCGCCCAAGTGATTTCCAGCGGCTTCGGCGAGGTCGACGAAGGCAAGGCGCTGCAAGACGAGCTGGTCGCAGGCGCGCGCGCGGGGGGGTGCCGCGTGCTGGGGCCCAACTGTCTGGGCATGTACTCGCCGCGCGGCCGCGTCACCTTTGTCGAGAACGGCTCCAGCGACCTCGGAGCGGTCGGCATCATTTCGCAAAGTGGCGGCCTGGGCACCGATATCGTGCGCCGCGGCCAGGTCCGCGGCCTGCGCTTCAGCGGCGCCGTCACCGTGGGCAACAGTGCCGACCTCGGTCCCAACGACCTGCTCGAGTTCTACCTCGCCGACCCGCACACCAAGGTGATCGGCGTTTATCTGGAGGCGGTCAAGGACGGGCGCAGGCTGTTCGACTTGCTCAAGGCCAATCGGGCGCAGAAGCCGGTCGTGCTGCTGAAAGGCGGGCGCACGCGCCAGGGACAGCTCGCGGCGGCCTCGCATACCGGATCGCTCGCCGGCGACGATCGCGTCTGGGTAGCGCTGTCGCGCCAGAGCGGCTGCCTCCTGGTCGAAACCCTCGATCAGTTTCTCGATACCCTGCTCGCATTCCAGGCGCTCACGCCGCGCGCCGATCGGCCCACGCGCGAGATCGTCATGTTCGGCAACGGCGGCGGCACCAGCGTGCTCGCCACCGATCTGTTTTCGCGCCTGGGGCTGGAAGTGACACCGTTCGGGGCGCCGACCCTGCAGGCCCTCGCCGCCTTGAAGCTCCCGCCGGGATCGTCGATCACCAACCCGATCGACACCCCGGTCGGCACGTTGCAGCAAGACGAGGGCCGCATCGCCGAGAAGATCCTGGACGCGATCTACGCGACTGCCGAGCCCGAGGCGCTGGTCATGCACCTGAACATGGCGGCATTCGTCGGCCGCACCAAGGGTGACGTGCTCGGCAATCTCATGCAGGCGGCATTGCGCGTGCAGTCGCGCTATCCCGGTCGGGCGCACTTCCTGCTGGTGCTGCGCTCCGACGGCGAGTCCGAGGTCGAGGCGCGCAAGCGCGAATTCCGCGCCGGCGCGCTCGCGCTCGGCATTCCTGTCTACGACGAAATGATGAACGTCGGCTGGGCGCTCGCCGCCTTGTGCGCGCACGAGCGCTTCGCCTGCCGCGCCCGGACATGAGCGCGCAGCTTCCGGCCGACGGCGCGCGGCCGCTCGACGGCGTGCGCGTGCTCGAGCTCGGCACCACCATCGCGGGACCGTTTTGCGGCCGGCTGCTGTGCGACTTCGGCGCCGAGGTGGTCAAGATCGAGCCGCCCGAGGGCGATCCGATCCGCGGCGCGGGCAAGCTCTTCCAGGGGAAATCGCTCTATGCCGCCAGCATCCTGCGCGGCAAGCGCCTGGTCGCAGCCGACCTGCGGCATCCGCAAGCGCAGGCGCTGGTGCGCGCGCTGGTGCCGAAATTCGATGTCGTGATCGAGAACTTCCGTCCGGGCGCTCTGGAGAAATGGGGCCTGGGCTACGCCGATCTCGTCAAGCTCAATCCGGGGCTCGTCATGGTGCGCATCTCGGGCTACGGTCAGAGTGGCCCCTACAGCGCACGGCCGGGCTACGGCATCGTCTGCGAGGCCGTCGGCGGGCTGCGCTACATCATCGGCGATCCGGACCGGCCCCCTGCGCGCGCCAACATCGGGCTCACCGATTACATCACGGGGCTGTACGCCGCATTCGGCGCGATGATGGCGCTGCGCCACAAGGAGCATACCGGCCAGGGCCAGTATGTCGATACGGCGCTCTACGAATGCGCGTTCAGCTTCATGGAGCCGCACGTGCCGGCTTACGAAAAGCTCGGCGTCATCGCCGAGCGCATGGGCGCGGGCCTCGCCGACTCGCACGTGAACAACATGTTCGCGACCCGCGACGGCGTGTACGTGCACGTGCAGGGCGCGCAGAGCAACAGCTTTCGCCGCCTGTGCGAGGCGATGGGACGCCCGGAGCTCGCAGCCGATGCGCGCTTCGCCGAGCGGCGCACGCGCAACGCGCATGGCGCCGAGATCGATACCATCGTCGCCGCATGGGTCGGCGAACGCGATTACGCCGAGCTCGAGCGCGCGTTCACGCCCCATGGGGTGACCTTTACGCGCGTCTACAGCATGGCCGATATCTTCGACGATCCGCACTTCGCCGCGCGCGGCATGCTTGCCGAGGCGAAAGATGACCGGCTCGGTGCGGTCACCGTTGCCGCACCGGTGCCGCGCTTGTCGGCAACCCCGGGGCGCGTCGATCGCGCGGGCGGCGAAATCGGCGAGAGCACGCGCGCGGTGCTGCGGCAGTATCTCGATCTCGACGATGCCGCTATCGCGCGGCTGCAGGCTGCCGGCGCGATCGCCTGCGCGCCGCAGGGGTCGAGCGCCCCGGCTTGAGGGGACTCGCTGGTCGACTCCGCCGGTCGCCGCCACGACCCGTGCAGTGTCTCGCCTGGTGGCGGTGAATTCGCGACCGCATTGTTCGGGGGTATACCGGCGCTGCTTTGGCCGTAGCGGACTTGGGGCTCGCTCCGCATGCTGACCGGAGCGCCAGCGGAAGCTCGATGCATGGACGCCAAGCGCCGGGCGCTCTATCATCGCAACTGCTCGCCGCGCCTCGGGGCGTCGCCCGATCGCAGCCGGCGGAGCGCTTGTGCAGCGTAGGCCAAGGTGCTGGATACGCTGCGCCGTAACGCCAACCGAGGAGCCCATGCTTCGACGCCGCTCGACCGTTGCGCTGGCAGCGATTGGTGCGCTGAGCTCGCTTCCCGCACATGCCCTGGACGGCGGTGGCGCGAAACAGGTGATCGACAAGTTTCTTGCAACCCAGGGCGATGCCCAGGGCAGCGCGCAGGCCGCGCAGCACGTCGTCGCCGATATCAATGCCGACGGCAAGCCTGACATCGTGCTGATGTGGAATTACCTCGGACCTAGGAGCCTGTCGGACTTGATTTCACGTGTGCGACGGAGGCGATTTTCGCGCAGGGCTAGGAGGACGACGCAGCCGATAGCGAGACTATCGGCAAGTCGTCCGACACCGCCATGCGCGAAAAGCGC
>JADLAC010000063.1 GCA_020848435.1 Burkholderiales bacterium
ACACCGGTCTGGGGCTCACGCTGGCGGGCCTCGCGTTCGACGGCGGAAACGTCAGCTTGTCGGTGGCCGCGGTGCCCGAGCCCGAAACCTATGCGCTGTTCGTGGCAGGTCTGCTGCTCGTGGGCGGCTATGCGCGCCGCCGTCGCACGCCGGATTTCAGTTCCGCGCTTTCGCGCCGAGATACGCGACGAGATCGTCGAGCGTGACCAGCCGGGCGTAATCCGACTCGGGGATGTCGACCTTGAGCCGTTCGTGCAGGCCGACGAGCACATCGAGCCAATCCATCGAGTCGAGATCGAGCTGATCGCGCAGCGGCGATTGTGCGGTGCCGGTTCGCGCCTTGCCGCAGCGGCGCAACGACATCCTCGATCATCACTGCGTGGCCGGGCCGCTGTCGGCTACCTGGACGAGATCAGTTGTCCGCCGCTTTGAAACGCATGCCCACGAACGTCGCCGCGATCACGAGGGTGGTGGAAATGACGATCATGATGATGCCGAGCGCGGACAGCTTGCCCCATAGGCCGTCGTCGGAGAACTTGAGAATCTGCACTGCGAGCACTTCGGTCCCTGGCCGGGACAAGACCACGGAGAGCGTCAGCTCGCGGATGAACATCGAGGCCATGAGGATCCACGCCGACACGATGCCCGGAACGAGCAGCGGCACGATGATCCGGCGCATGGTGGTCAGATGGCTCGCGCCGCAGACCAGCGAGGATTCTTCCAGGTGGCTGTGGACCTGGACGAAAGCGCTCGCCATGGGCCGCACGCCGTAGGGGAGATAGGTGGCGATGTAACCGATCAGCAGCGCCCACAGCGTCGCATACAGCGGGGTCTGGACGAAGAACCACATGAAGCCCACGCCGATGACGATGCCGGGGAAGGAAAACGACAGGAAGGTCAACGATTCCAGTATGCCGGAGGCGCGCGTGCGCACCTTGACCGTGACGTAGGCGACGAACACCGACAGCAGCACCCCGAGCGTGGCACCGCCGATCGCGAGCAGGAGGCTGTTCTTCAGCGCGAGCAGCGACAGCGGATCATCGAGCACGTCGTGCCAATGCTTCAAGCTCATCGCGGCGAACGCGCGTGCGCTTGGAACCATGGTGTAGGGCACGAACGAGGTATAGAGCAGCACCGCCACCGGCAGCACGATCATGAGGAGCGAGAGAAACGCCACTGCGGCGAACAGCGGCAACCGCGCGCCGCCGAGCTCGATCACGCTCGGCCGGTAGCCGCGGCTCGAAATCGTCACATACTTCTCGCTCTCGGCGGTGAACGCGCGGTAGACGTATATGAGCGTCACCGAGGTGACCAGCACGCTCATACCCACCGCCGCGGCCTTGCCGTAGTCGGTGGCGAAGCCGAGCGAGATCATTTCGTACAAGTGGGTCGCGAGCACGTTCACCCGCCCCGGCATGCCGAGCACCGAGGGCACGGCGAAGGAAGCGAGGCTGCGCACGACCCCCAGGATGAAGGCGGCGAGAATCGCCGGGCGCAGCACCGGCAGCGTCACCCGCAGCAGCGTGCGCCAGGTAGCGGCGCCGAATACGCGCGAGGATTCCTCCAGCGCGACATCGAACGATGCCATCGCCGGGGCGATGATGAGGTAGGCGACCGGCAGATCGAGCAGCGCCTCGACCAGGATCATGCCCTCGAGCGAATAGATGTTGAAGGGCGCGGCATCGAGCGCCAGCGCGTTCTTCAGCAGCGTGTTCAGCATGCCGTTGGTCGGGTTGAGCAGCAGCGCCCAGCTCACCGAAAAGAGCAGGTGCGGAATCATCATCGGCACGATCGAAAGCACCGTGAACAAGCCCTTGAAGGGGATGTTGGTGCGCGTGTTCAAGTAGGCGAGGAAAAGCGCGAGCACCGTCGCCAGCACCGAGGAGCCGAGCACGAAGATCACGGTATTGACGATGACGTCGAGCAGCGCCGGATCGGTATACGCCTGCACGTACTTGTCGAACGTGAGATCGCCGAATGCCGTCAGACCCTGCGAGAAGCTGCCGAGCGCGAGCATCACCACCGGGCAGACGGTGAGAAAGCCGACGATGGCTACCAGCGACCAGGTGAGCTGTGCACGGCTTTTTTCCATGGCTGCGACGCGCTGGCTCGGATCGGGCCGGACGGGTGGGATGTCCCGCTAGCTCGAGACGAGCAGGCAGTGCGCCGGATCGAGTCGGAAATGGATCGCATCGCCGATGTCGAGCTCCGAATCGGGGTCGATGCGCGCGAGCAGGACCTCGGCTCCGGCGCGAAGCTCGACCTCGTAGGCTTCGCCGACGAACACGCGCGAGTCGATGCGGGCGTTGACGACGTTGTCCCCGCTCGCCTCGCCGGGGACGATGTGAATGAACTCGGGGCGCAGGCAGAGCGTGACTTCTGCGCCGGCACCGAATTCGCGCCGCTCGCAAGCGATCGTGCCGAGCCCGCACTCGACCAGGGTGCGTGCGCTCTCCTGCGAGCGCACGCGTGCTTTCACCAGGTTGGCGCGGCCGATGAAGTCCGCCACGAACTGGGTATCGGCATCGAAATAGATCTTCCGCGGGGTGCCGGTTTCGATGATCCGCCCGGCACGCATGACCGCGATGGCATCGGACAAGGCGAGCGCCTCGACCCGGTCGTGGGTCACGTACACCGCGGTGATCTTGAGCTTGCCGAGGAACGCCTTGAGCTCCTTGCGCGTTTCCTCGCGCAGCTTGGCGTCGAGATTGCTCAGCGGCTCGTCGAACAGGATCACTTTCGGCTCGGCCACCAGTGCGCGCGCCAGCGCGACCCGCTGCTGCTGCCCGCCGGAGAGCTTGGTCGCGGGCCGGTTCTCGAAACCTTCGAGCTGCACGAAGCGCAGCGTGGCCGCGACCCGCTCGCGCACGAGCGCGCGATCGACGCCGCGCACTTGCAGCGGATAGCCGACGTTGTCGAACACGTTCATGTGCGGCCAGATGGCGTAGGTCTGGAACACCATGCCGAGCCCGCGCTTTTCGGGCGGCAGGGCGATACCGCGCGCCTTGGACCACACCACCTCGTCGCCGATGCTGATCTCGCCGGCGTCGGGGGATTCGAGGCCCACGATACAGCGTAAGAGCGTCGTCTTGCCGCAACCGCTCGGGCCCAGCAGGGTGAAGATCTCGCTGGCGGGAATGGTCAGGTCGACCTCGTCCAGCGCCTTGATGGTCTTGCCTTCGGCGTGGTAGTGCTTGGAGAGGCCCCGGATGCGGATTTCCATGCTGTCGGACTCAAGACACTGGGATCGGGGCGCTTTGCGCGCCGAGCGCGCCAGGCGGGCGCGCTGCGGCTAGGAGCCTGTCCGACAGGCTCCTAGGCTGCTCGCAGGGCTACTTCAGGGCGAAGATCTTCTTGAATTCGCCGCCCCACTTCTGGATCTCTTCGTCGGACAGCTCGCGTATCGGCAGCACTCTTGCCGTGCTCATGCCTTCGACCGGCGGATAGATGCCCGGCGCCAGCACGTATTCGCCCACGTCCTTCGCCAGCATCTCCATCGACTTCTTCGACAGCCAGTAGTCCACGAACACGCGGGCGGCATTGGGGTGCGGGGCCTTGGAGGTGACGGCGATCGCCCGCGGCGTGCCGAGCAAGGGCTGCTCCAGTCGCGCCCAATCGAGCGGCGCCGGGGCCTTGGTGATGATGTACTTCGGCATCGAGATCGCGATCGCCTTCTCGCCGCTTTCCACTGGCGCCGGCGTGGGCCCGAACGAGGCGACGAACATCGGCCGGTTCGCGGCCAGGCCCTGTACGAACTTCATCCATTCCGCGTCGCTCTTGAACACCGTTTCCTTCAAGCCGATGAGCCAGGAAATCGTCGACGGATGGTTGGCCGGATTCGCCATCACGATCTTGTCGCGCCACTTGGGATCGGCAAGGTCCTGGTAACGCTTGGGCGCATCGGCGGCCTTCACCTGCTCCTTGTTGAAGATGAGGCCGACGTACTCGATGCCGAATAGCGTCATGGTGTCGTCCTTGCGCGCCCAGTCCGGATAGCCGGCGGCGGCCGGAGATGGGTAGCGGGCAAGAATGCCGCGGGCCTTCAGCAGCTCGAGCACCGGCACGGGCGCCTGCACCACGTCGGCCGACAGGCGGTTGGCGTCAAATTCGGTGATCGTGGTCGCCACGAACTTCGGGCTCGCGATGCGGGTGTAGTCGGCCTTGACGCCGGTATCGACGCTGAACGCCTTGATGATCGGTTCGACCGCGGTGATGTTGGCATAGAACGCAACGCGTCCTTCCTTGCGGGCGGCATCCAACAGCGATTTGTCGGCTGCATGGGCCTGCGCCGCGAGCAGCAGCGCCGCCATGACGAACAGTGTTCTCATTTTCGCGATCTCCCGTTTCTGGCCAGTAACTTCAATAGATGTCAGGCGGCGTATGACAACCTGCTTGCGCCCACAGGACGCCAGCTTGTGCTGGGGGGTTACACAGCACCCGCCGATTGATCCATCGACAGATACAGAGTACTGGTGCGGCGCGACGATGAGTTTGACTTGAGTCAAGGGTGCGGCAAGGGACAGCCATGAGCCGGCCGACCTCAAGCCCGAACGATGAGCAAGGCTGACGGAACGGTCTTGGGTAATGAGGAGAAACCGCACGCTGTGGCCAAATCGCGTAGCGCAGTGGAAGCGGTCGGGGAGGTCGCAGCGTGAGGTCTGCGCGGTGCATCCGATTGCGCTGTGGACGTTCCAGTGGTGGCAAGCACGGTTGAGTCGATTACAGGCGTCGCCCTCGCGCAGATTCTTGCGGCACCGGAGTGGTTGGATTTCGATGCGCCGTAATGTACGCTTTTCGGACATTACGCGCCAAGCACCACACCCATGCAGACCGAGCCGGCGAGAAACGGGTGTTACAATTTCCGGCATCCGTTCGAGCTTTGGAGATCGACGATGCCCAGGAAGGCCAATGGGACCCCAGAGCACTTCGGCGCGCGTCTCGTGGCGCTGCGTAAGCTCGCGGGCTACACCCAGACCGAGCTTGCCCGCGAGCTCAACGTCACGCGGCGCGTGATCGCCTACTACGAAGGCGAGACCGAGTACCCGCCCAGTGCGCTGCTGCCCCAGCTTGCGCAAGCGCTCGGGGTGAGTCTCGAGGAATTGCTCGGCACGCAGCCCGTGCGCAAGGTGGCCAAGGCGGTCAACACGCGGCTGCATCGACGGCTGCAACAGATCGAGCAACTCGGCCCCACCGAGAAGCGCCAGGTGTTGCAGTTGATCGATGCCTTTATCGAGCGCGGGCAACTCAAGCGCCGCACCAGCACGCAGACCGCCTGAAGCAGGAGGGTGCGCCATGACCGAACTGACCGTGACGTTGCCGGATGATCTCGCCAGCAAGGCGCAAGCCGCCGGACTGCTCAGCTCCGAGGGGATCGAGCGTGCGCTACGCGAAGCGTTGAGACGCGAAGCGGGCCGCAAGCTCCTCGACATCGGCAAGGAAATGCGCGCCTCCGACATCCCGCCCATGACCGAGGACGAGATCCAGGCCGAGATCGAGGCCTATCGTGCCGAGCGGCGTGCCACGCGCAATGCGCCTGGTGCTTGATACCAATGTCGTGATTGCCGCGGTGATGGGCGCAGGTCCGCCCAGCCGACTGATCGATCTGGCCACCGAAGGCTCGATCGATCTCATCAGCTCCGATGTCCTCATCGCCGAGTTGACAGACGTGCTCCACCGCGAGCACATCACACGCCGCCTTGCCCGCAAGGGACGCACGGCTGCCGAAGTCATCGCCCTCTACGAGGATCTCGTCGAGCGGCCAGCAGCTCGTTGAGCTTGGGCGCGAGCAGTCGCGCGACGATATCCGGCGTACCGCCCGGGGCAGCGGCCACCACCAGGCGCACCGGCTTGATCGGGAACGTCTGCGCCGCCGTGCCGCCGGCCGCTAAAGCGCCCAGCGTGGCGGCGGCGATGAGCCGTGGATGCATGCACTGCTCCTCCTGTGGACGCGGGGAAACCGGCCGGAGAGGACAGACCTCGCTTTCTCTTATCCATAAACGCGGTCTGTCCCCGATTTCTCAACGGATAGTACCGCGCCTGGCGTTCGCGCGCCGCGACGGCGCACGGCTCGACGGCGGTCCGCATCGGGGTATGTCGAACCCACGCCGGCCCTGCCGGCGTTGACGCGCGCATGGGAGGTTGCTAACTTCCCTTCGATCCGCATGCCGCCGGCGCTCACGCGAGCGTTGCGCGCTCTCGAACGCCCGCAGGAGGCCGCAATGGACAAGACAGCAGCATCACCCGCGCACGCCGTCGCCGACATTCCGGAAGGGGCGACCGTCGCGATCGCGGGCTTCAGCGTCGGCCATCGATTCGCATCCAGTCTGTTGATCGCCCTGCGCGACAAGGGCACCAAGAACTTGACCCTGGTGTGCAATTCGCTCGGCGGCCCGGGCGAGATCCGCGGCCAGATTCTCGCCGAGAACAAACAAGTGAAGAAGCTGATCGCCGCGTTCTCGGTGCGCCCCGGCATCCCGACCGCAAGCGAGCAGCAGATCACGGCCGGGACGATGGACGTCGAGCTGGTGCCACAGGGCACCCTGGTCGAGCGCTGCCGCGCCGGCGGCTCCGGTATACCGGCGTTCTATACCCCGACCAGCGTGGGCACGCTGCTCACCGAGGGCAAGGAAGTGCGCGAGTTCGACGGCAAGAAATACGTGCTCGAAACCGGCATTCGCGTCGACTACGCCCTGCTGCGCGGCTATCGCGCCGATCGCGCGGGCAACGTCCAATTCCGCGGCGGCAGCCTCAACTTCAATCCGAGCTTCGCCAAGGCCGCGCGCGTCGCGATCGTCGAAGTCGACGAGATCGTCGAAATCGGCGAGCTTGCGCCGGAGCTCATCAATCTGCCCGGTATCTTCGTCTCGCGCGTGGTCAAGACCACGGTGCCGATGGACACCGAGGCCTTGCGCCGCACGCCGCGGCGCGCGCCGGATACCGCGAAACTCTACAACGGCAAGCCAGCTTTGACGCGCGCGGGCATCGGCAAGCGCGCCGCCGGCCTGGTGAAGGAAGGCAGCTACGTTAATCTCGGCACCGGCATCCCGACCCAGGTGTCGAATTTCCTCGAAGGCCGGGATGTCATCCTGCACGCGGAGAACGGGGTGCTCGGCTACGGCAAGATGGTTGCCGGCGACGACATCGACCTCGACATCTACAATGCCAGCGGCCAATTCGTGGCGCTCAACCCCGGCGCGTCGTTCTTCGACAGCGTCGCGTCGTTCGAGATGGCGCGCGGCGGCAAGATCGACACCGTCATCCTCGGCGCTTACGAAGTCGATCAATACGCCAACGTCGCGAATTGGAGCACCAGCGACGCACGCCACGGCGGCATCGGCGGCGCGATGGATCTCATCTCCGGCGCGAAGCAGCTCATCATCGTGATGGAGCATTGCGACAGCAAGGGGCGGCCGAAGCTCAAGCGCAAGTGCGCCTATCCGCTTACCGGGGAAGGCTGCGTCGATTACGTCGTCACGGATCTCGCGCTGCTGCACTTCTTCGATGGCCACTTCGTCCTGGAGGAAGTCGCGCCCGGCTTCAGCGCCCAGGAGGTCATGGCGCTGTCCGAGATGGATATGGTGCCCGCCGCGCGGGTGGGCGTCATGGCCTGAGCGCGTTACGCCCCTCGCGAGCTGCGCCACTCACACCAACTCCGATAACAACGGCGACCACGCGCAGTCACGCTGACCCACGAAGCCCCCGCTCCGCAGCGCGCTTCACCAAGTCCGGAAATCGCGGCGGCGACCGCGCGCGATCCGCGCCTGGCCCCGCGAAGCCCACCTCGGCAGCACCTCTCACCCCGAGCCGCTGCCAAATACCGGCGTCCGCTCGCCGGCATTCCCGTGCCGACGCCGGCTGGGTCGATCGCGCCCGCGTTGTAGCGCCGCCGGCTTCGGTGTACTCTCGTGCCGCTGCGAGACAGACTTCGCGCACGCACTTGCGCACAACGAGGGGGAGTCGCCGATGAGGTCTACACCGGCAATTCGCATGACCGCCGTTTGCGCGGCGTGCGTGTGCGGAGCGAGCGCACCGCATGCAAGCGCGGCCGATGCGCAAACCTATCCGGCGCGGCCGATCCGGCTGATCGTGCCGCAGGCCCCGGGCGGCAGCAACGACATCATGGCGCGCTACTTCGGCGGCAAGCTCGCCGAGCGCCTGGGCCATCAGATCGTGGTCGACAATCGCCCCGGCGCCGAAGGCATGATCGGAACCGATCTCGTCGCCAAGTCCAGCCCCGACGGCTACACCATGCTCATGACATCGACGGCGTTCACCATGAATCCGGCGGTGTTCAAGCTGCCCTACGATCCGGGCAAGGACTTCGACTGGGCGACCATGCTGGGCTCGGGCCCGGTCATGATCACCGCGAACGCCGCGATGCCGGTGAAGACCCTCTCCGAGCTGGTTACGCTGGCCAAGTCGAAGCCCAACTACATCACCATGGCCTCCGCCGGGGGCTTCATGCACTTCGTCTCGGCCATGTTCCGCAGCCATGCCGGATTCGACGGCGTGATCGCGTTGTACAAAGGCGGCGCCCCGGCCTTGATCGATGTCATCTCGGGCCAGGCGCACGTCGCCGTCCCGACGATCCCGACCGGCGCCGCGTTCGTGCGCTCCGGCAAGCTGAAAGCGCTCGCGGTCGCGGCTGACAGGCGCTCGCCGGTATTCCCGGACGTGCCGACCACCATCGAAGCCGGCTTGCCGAGCTACCAGGCGTCGATATGGTGGGCCTGGGGCCTGCGCGCGGGCACCCCGCAAGCCATCCTCAACAAGCTCAACGGCGAAATCGCCGCCATACAGAAGCTGCCGGAAACGCAAAAGCGCCTCGCCGCCGAAGGCGCCGAAATCGTGATGCGCACGCCCGCCGAGATGCGGACCTTCGTCCCCGAAGACATGGCGAAATGGGCCAAGGTGGCCAAGGACGCCGGCATGCAGAAGATGTAAACCGCCTCAGGCGAGCGTCGCCTTCGCTTCCATCAGCGCTACGCCTTGCTCGTCCTGCGCCCAGAGTCGCACGTGTTCCCCATCGGGGATGGCGCAAAGGACACAGCGCATTGCATCGTACAAGGGTCGCACCGAGCGAAACTCGAATGCGGCGACCGGCCGCTCGCCATGCGAGCGCACCAGCTCGGCGAGCCAGGTTGCGATGAGCTGTCCGTGTACGATCAGGCCGGGATAGCCGCCGGTGGAGCGCGCATAAGCCCGATCCCAATGGATCCGATGCGCGTTGAAGATAAGCGCCGAATAGCGAAAGAGCAGGATTTCGTCCGCGCTGCGCTCCTCGATCCAAAGCGGCTGCGCGTCGATCGGGCGCGGCGGGGCTGTGGCGATGGCTGCCGGCGTTTCGCGATAGACGATGTCCTGCTCCTCCTCGAGCGCCAATTCGCCGCCGGCGTGAAACTCGTTGCGCAGGCGCACGAAGATCAATGCGCCGCTGCGTCCTCGCTTCGAATTGATTTCGGCGATCGTCGACGTCCGGCGGGCCGGCTCGTCGATCCGTAGCGGCCGATGAAAGCGCAACCTCGCCCCCGCGAACATGCGCTGCGGCCACGGCATGGGCGGGAGAAAACCGCCGTGGCGGACGTGGCCGTTCTCTGCAAGATCGCGGGTCTTGTGCCGATCCAGAAAGTACACCCAGTGCCACAGGGGCGGCAGGCGATCGCCTCGGCCGAATGTCTCGTCCGAATCCAATGTCGCCGCCAGCGCGGCGGCGGGGAACGACGGTAGCGGGTCCTCCAGCGTCGACTGCCGGCCCAGCCACGCCGAGAGCTGCGTCATGTCGACTGCCGCTGCGCTCATCGGTGCAAGATCAGCGCGATCTCGGCATCTTGGCCAAGTGAGCTTGTCGATGACGCCGCCGCTGCACCCAGCCCGATAGGCCGGGCGAGAGGCGTATCCCACCCGGCCGGGCCGAACCGAGTCCTTGCCACGATGCTGTCCGCTGCAATCCTGGCGTCCGCTCAGGCCAGGTGCTTCTTGAAGAACGCGACCGTGCGCTCCCAGGATTGTTTCGCGGCATCCTCCCGGTAGCGGGGCGTCGAATTGTTGTGGAAACCGTGCTGCGTGCCCGGGTACATGTGCATCTGGTAGGGCACGCCGGCCGACTTCAAGGCCGCTTCGAAGGCGCTCCACTGGGCGTTGATGCGCTCGTCGGTCTCTGCATAGTGGATCAGCAGCGGCGCCTTGATCTTGGTCACGTTCGCCGTCGCGGCGGCGTCACCGTAGTAAGGCGCGCCGGCGTGCATGTCGCCCCCGAGCGCGGTGGCCAGGAAATTGGTGGTGCCGCCTCCCCAGCAGAAGCCCGTCACGCCGAGCTTGCCGTTCGAAAGCTGATGGCCTTTCACGAAGCGCGCGCCGTTCAACATGTCGGTGCGCAGTTTGGCCTGGTCGAGCTTCGCCTGCAGCGCGCGGCCGTCATCGTCGTTGCCGGGATAACCGCCGAGCGGATACAGGCCATCGGGTGCCAGGGCGAGAAAGCCCTCGACGGCGGCACGCCGCGCGACGTCCTCGATATAGGGATTGAGCCCGCGGTTTTCGTGGATGACGAGCACCGCGGGAAACGGGCCTTGGCCCGTGGGCTGCACCAGGTAGCCGCGCATCTGGCCGGAACTGCCGCCGGGCGAAGCATAAGTGACGTACTGGCCCTTGATACGGCTGTCGGTGAAGGAGATGGTTTGCGCCCGCGCGTAGTTGGGCATCATGGCGTTCGCCATGGCGAGCCCGCCCGCGGTCACCGCGGCAGCGCGCGCCAGGAACTCGCGCCGGTCGATGCGGCCATGACAGTACTCGTCGTAGATAGCGAACACGCGCTGGTCGATCTCCAGTTGCGTGATAGCGCCTGCGTTGCCGGCAACTGCTTGGTCGCTCATGAGGCCCTCCTCGTGGGTTGGTCCGTACGTGGGACGCAAATATACAGCGTGCGCGCCATGCTACGATCCATCGCCGGCAAAACTTTTTTCCAAGCCCTATTCCGAGCGATGGCGGTACCCACTCCTTCGTCGCTGGCCGAACCCGCTGCCTCGGCCCGCGACCCGCTGCCGTTCGCGGTGGTCGCGCTCGGCTTGACCCAGATCACCGCCTGGGGCACCAGCTATTACTGCCTCGGCGTGCTGGCATCCCCGATCGCCGCCGACACCGGCTGGACCCGCAGCCTGGTGTATTTCGGCTTTACCCTGGCATTGCTCGCCATGGGAGCGGTATCGGCGTGGACCGGACGTGCGATCGACCGCTACGGCGCCCGCGCCATCATGACGCTCGGCACGGTGCTCGTCTCCGCCGGCCTGGTGGCCCTCGCCTGCGTGCGCACCGAAGCACACTACCTCGCCGTATGGGCCTTTCTCGGCGTCGGCATGCGGCTGTGCCTGTACGATGCGGCCTTCGCGGCGCTCGTCCAGGTCGTGCCCTCGCGCGGCCGGCTGGCCATCTCCTACCTGACCTTGTTCGGCGCCTTCGCCTCGACCGTCTTCTGGGTGGTGGGCCACTTCCTCAACGAAACCGTTGGCTGGCGCCAGACGCTGATGCTGTTCGCGGCCATCAACCTCATCGTCTGCCTTCCGCTGAACTGGCTCGGACTGTCGCGGCGCGAGCCGCCCGACCTGCCGGAGGACGCCGCCCGTGCCGGGGCGAAGCCGCAGGGCAAGCCGCTCGCCGGACGCAGCCGCGCGCTCGCCATGGTCCTGTTCGCGCTGGTCATGTCGCTGAACGCCTTCGTCTTCGGCGTGGTGACGGTGCAGTTGGTGCCGCTGCTGGAAGCGGCCGGGCTCGCCACGGCCGCAGCGGTCTGGGTGGCATCCATGAAGGGCTTCGCGCAGTTCGGCGGGCGCGTGGTCGAGATCGTGTTCGGGCGCAAGCTGCACGCGATAACGGTGGCGCGCATCGCGATCGGCGTGCTGCCGGTGTCGTTCGCGCTGCTCCTGGTCGCGCAAGGCAATGTGCATGTCATTCTCGCCTTCACCCTGCTGATGGGCGCATCGCAGGGCGTCATCACCATCGTGCGCGGTGCCGTCCCCTTGGCGTTGTTCGGCACCAACGGCTACGGCGCGGTGCTCGGCGTGCTGGCCACCCCCATTCTCATCATGAACGCGGCCGCGCCGACGCTGCTCGCGATCGTGATCGATCGCTGGGGCTGGCACAGCGCCCAGGTGATGCTGGTGGCCGCTTCCGCAGCCTCGTGGATCGCCATGGAGATCATGTCGCGCTGGTATCAGCGCCGAGCGAAATAGGAAATAGGGACAGGTTCCGCGCGATTGCTCGAGCGCTTGCGTGCGGCCAATCGCGACGCGGAACCACGAACGCTCCTTGGCACCCCCCGCGAGCGTTCGATCACTGACGACCTCGGTTACACTAGGAGCGATCGCGCCGCAGCCGGCGCGTGGTCGCACACACGTATCGAGAACCCTGCCCATGGATGCCTTGCTGTTTTCCACCCTGGCGATGCGCGGCCTTCGCCTGCGCAATCGCATCGTGCTCTCGCCGATGCTCACGTACTCGGCCACCAACGGCTATACCAACGAGACCCATGTCGCGCATCTCGCCAAGTACGCCGTCGGCGGTGCGGGTCTGGTGTTCGTCGAATCGACCAAGATCGATCCGGGCGGATGCTCGACGCCGCGCGACCTGGGACTGTGGAAGGACGAGTTCATCCCCGGCATGCGGCGCATCGCCGAGCTGGTCAAGAGCTACGGCGCGGCCTGCGGCATTCAGCTCGGCCATTCCGGCCGCAAGGCGCGCCGCGCGGTGCCGTGGGAAGGCCGCACGCCGCTCGCCTCCTATCCCGGCGTCGACCACGGCGAGCCCTGGGAGCTGATCGCACCGAGCCCCATCGCGCACTCGGAGCACTACCAGGCGCCGCGCGAGATGTCCCAGGCCGACATCGACGCGATGGTCGAGGCTTGGGCGCAGGGCGCGCGGCGCGCCGACGAGGCAGGATTCGACGTCCTGGAGATCCACGGCGCGCACGGCTACCTCATCCACCAGTTTCTATCGCCGGCAGCCAATCGGCGCACCGACCGCTACGGCGGCTCGATGGAGAACCGGATGCGCTTCGCGGTGGAGGTCGTCGAAGGGGTTCGGCGACATTGGCCCGAGCACAAGCCGCTGTTCCTGCGCGTCTCCGCGGTCGACGAGCTGGGCTGGCGGATCGAGGACAGCGTCGCCCTCGCGCGCGTGCTCAAAGCGCACGGCGTGGACGTGATCGACTGTAGCGCCGGCGGGATGTCCGATACCGCGCCCTCCGGCAATCCGCTCGCCTACGGTTATCAAGTCAAGTACGCCACTGCCATCCGCCGCGGCGCCGACATCATGACCATGGCGGTGGGGCTGATCGTTCATGCCGACCAGGCCGAAACCATCCTGAAGGCAGGCGAAGCGGATCTGATCGCGCTTGGGCGCGAGTACCTGGTCAACCCCAACTGGCCGCTGGATGCCGCGCTCAAGCTCGGGATCGCGTCGCCGTATGCGCAAGTGCCGCCGCTCTACGGATACTACCTGGAGCGCCGCAAGCGCGGCTTCGACGAGCTACGCCTTTCGACCTGCCAGAGCGGCCTCCGCGCCCAGGCCGGCACGAAATAGCACGCGATGTACGGCCCCGACCGTCCCCACATTCGATGATGCCGCTCGATCGTTGCGCCGCGGACGGCGCCTGCCGTTCGCCCTTGGATGCGGCACGCGCGCTCGCCCCGTCGATCCGCGAGCACGCGGATGAGATCGAAGCCACGCGGCAACTGCCGCGCGCGCTTTTCAACGCGCTGGCGGATGCCGGCTTGTTCCACCTGGCCGTGCCGCGCGTCGCCGGCGGCCTGGAGATCGACTTTCCAAGCTTCGTGCGCGTCATCGAGGAAATCGGTAAAGCCGACGCCAGCACGGGCTGGTGCGTGAACCAGGGCGCGATCTTCGGCAGCTATGCCGCACGCATGCCGGCGGCGGTCGCGCGCACGATATGGACCGAGACGCCGCGCAGCGTGGTCGCCAACACGCCGGCGCCCACGGCACGTGCCGTGGTCGTCGCGGGCGGGTATCGCGTCAGCGGCCGGCAAGGCTTCAGCACCGGCTGCCGTCATGCGACGTGGCTCGCCGCACACGCTCAAGTGATCGAGGGCGGCAAGGTGCGGATGCACGAGGGCAAGCCGGAAACCCGCTATCTCATGGTGCCTGCGACCCAGGCCGAGATCGTCGATACCTGGCATACCCGCGGCATGCGCGGCACGGGTACCCACCACTTCAGTGTCGATGAGGTATTCGTGCCCGCCGAGCGCAGCGTGCTGCTCAACGCGCCCGTGCTGCACGACGCTCCCCTATATCGCGTGCCGCGCACGCTCTTGTTCGCCGCGGGCGACGCCGCGGTCGCGCTCGGCACCGCGCGCCGCTGCCTGGATGTCTTCGCCGAGCTCGCGGGCGCCAAGACGCCGCGTTACGAGCAAGGCCTGCTGCGCGAGCAGGCGATGGTGCAGTTCTCCGTCGGCCGTGCCGAAGCGACGCTGCGCGCCGCACGAGCATTCCTCATGGAAGCGGTGGCCGAAACCTGGAACGAGGCCAACGCCGGGGCGGCAGCGAGCCTGGAGGCACGCGCAGGGCTGCGACTCGCGACCACGCACGGCATTCGCCTCGCGGCCGAGGTGATCGACAGTCTCTACGCTGCCGCGGGCGCGACCGCCGCGTTCGAAGGCAATCTCATCCAGCGCTACTTTCAGGATATTCACGTCATCACCCAGCACGTGCAGGCGCGCCTGTCGCATTACGAGCTGGCCGGGCGCCATGTGCTCGGGCTGCCGATCGACGAAATTCACCTGTAGCGCACGCGTCGCCCATCATCGAGGAGGAAATGTCATGTCGCGAAGGCTCCTAGGTCTACCCTGCCTGCTTGCGCTCGTGCTTCACGGCCTGCCCGCATGGTCGCAGACCTGGCCGCAACGGCCGCTACGCATCGTGGTCGGATTCACTCCGGGCGGGGGCATCGACATCGTGGCGCGGATGATCGCACCGAAGCTCACCGAAGCGCTCGGCCAGCCGGTAATCGTGGAGAACCGTCCGGGCGCGAACGGCATTCTCGCGACCGAGCTGGTGGCGAAAGCGACGCCCGACGGCCACACCGTCTTCATCGGCACGACCGGCAACTTGAGCGTGAACCCGGTGCTGTTCCCGAAGCTCGCGGTGCGGGTCGATCGCGATTTCGTCCCCGTGGTGCAGACCTCCTCGGTGCCTTTCCTGCTCTACGTCAACAACAACTTCCCGCCGCGCACGCTGCAGGAATTCATCGCCCACGCAAAAGCCAATCCGGGCAAGGTCAGCTTCTATTCGAGCGGCACCGGCGGGTTGCCGCATCTGACCTGCGAGCTGCTCAATGCCAGCGCCGGCTTGAAAACCACGCACGTGCCGTACAAGGGCAGTGCGCCCGGTTTCAACGCGCTGTTGGGCGGCGAAGTGCAATACGGATTCGACGCGGTACCGACCGGATTGCAGCACGTCAAGGCGGGCAAGGCGCGCGCGCTGGCGACCACCTCCGCCAGCCGCTTGAGCGTGCTGCCAGACGTGCCGGCGGTCAAGGAAAGCCTGCCGGGATTCGAGGTCGTCAATTGGTACGGCGTCGTGGCGCCGGCCGGCACGCCCGCGCACGCGATCGAGCGCCTTTACGCCGAGATTTCCAAGGCCGTGCACTCGCCCGAAATTCGCGACAAGCTCTCCGCCCAGGGCATCGAGCCGGCGGACAGCAATCCGAAGGCGTTCGGCGCATTCATGAAGGCCGAATCCGCCAAGTGGGGACGCGTCATCAGGGACGCCAACATCCAGGCGCAGTAGGTGCAGGCATGCGGCACGTGCCGCTACCGCGGGCCCCTTCAAGCCTCGGACGATGCTCCCCTCGATCACCCGCCCGAAGGAACATCTCAACGTTGCCCGGCTGCGAGGACGCGGCGCGATCCTGCGCGCAGCTCGAGCCGCGCGCGAACGATCGCCGTCAGTAATTGATCGAGCGGCCCGAACCGCCGTCGACCGCGATGGCCTGACCGGTGATGGCGCCGGCGGTCTCCGAGCACAGAAAGACCACCAGGTTGGCGAGATCCTCGGGCTGAATGAAGCGTCCGATCGGAATCTCCTGCAGCCGGCGCGCGCACGCTTCCTCGAACGTAACCCCCTCCAGCTCGGCCCACTTGCGCAGGCCGCCTTCGAGCCGCGGCGTCCAGGTATAGCCTGGGTGTACCGCGTTCACCGTGATGCCGTGCTTGCCGACCTGCTCGGACAGGTGCTTGGTGAAGTTGCTGACCGCGGCATTGACGATGCCGTTGGTCATGCGAAAGTCGGTGACGATGCGCGCCGTCATCCCGGCGACGTTGACGATGCGTCCCCATCCCCGGACGCGCATGTGCTCCACGGCTGCGCGCGCGCAGCGGATGTAGCCCATCACCTTGACGTCGATGTGATAGCGAAACTCCTCGTCGGAGAGTGCCGCAAAGGTGTTCTGGGTCGAAGTGACCGCATTGTTCACCAGGATATCGATACGGCCGAAATGGTCGGCTGCCGTGTCGACGAAGGCGCGCACCGCCTCGGGCTCCGTCATGTCGGTCGGCAGCGCGAGCGCCCGAACGCCGAGCGCGCGTATCGCATCGGCCGCCTGTTCCAATTCGCCGGCGCCGCGAGCACAGATCGCGACATCGACGCCTTGGCGCGCGAGCGCGAGGGCGACCGCGCGTCCGATGCCCTTGCTGCCGCCGGTGACGAGCGCGGTGCGCCCGGTCAAGCCCGTATTCATAGCCGAGACCTCCGACCGATCCTTGGCCTGTTAGCCCTGTGCAGTTTAGCGTGCGAACGTCGCGCGCAGGGGAATCGACAGCAGCCCGCAAGGCAGGCACACTTACCGGGACCGGCACCCATCCGGGCGCCGGACTCTTTTCTCGCCAGCCACACTGCAAACGCGCACAAGGACCGAGTGATGACGACCGCCGCATCCGCAAACCCGACCACGAGCGCGCAAGCGCCGTTGCCCTTGTCGAGCCTGACCGTGCTCGACCTGACCTTGGCGCGCGCCGGCCCAACTTGCGTACGGCACCTGGCGGACTGGGGGGCGACCATCATCCGCATCGAGCCACCCGTTGCCTCGGGCGAGGACGTAGCCGGCAAGCGCGACGGGTTCGACTTCCAGAACCTGCACCGCAACAAGCGCATGGTCCGCCTCGACCTCAAGTCGAGCGCGGGCCATGCGGCGTTCATGCGCCTGGTGGAGCGCGCCGATGTCATCGTCGAGAACATGCGCGCGGCGGTCAAGCATCGCTTGAAGGTCGCATACGAGGACGTGCGCAAGATCAATCCGCGCATCGTCTACGGCAGCATCAGCGGCTTCGGTCAGACCGGCCCCTATGGCAAGCGCGCGGGCGTCGATCAGATCGTGCAAGGCATGGGCGGGCTCATGTCGATCACGGGACTGCCCGGTCAAGGGCCGGTGCGAGTCGGCATTCCCATCGCCGATCTCACCGCCGGCAACCTGCTCGCGCTCGGCATCATGATCGCGCTGTTCGAACGCAACGCCACCGGGGTTGGCCGTTGGGTGCACACGAGCTTGCTCGAATCGCAAGTCTTCATGCTCGACTTCCAGGCGGCGCGCTACCTGAAGGACGGCGAGGTCGCCAAGCAGGCGGGCAACGATCATCCCACCGGCATTCCCACCGGCGTGTTTCCCACGAGCGACGGCCACATCAACATCGCCGCGTCGTCGGGCCGCGTATGGGAGCGATTCTGCGACGCCATCGGCCGTACCGACTGGAAGGAGAAGGAGGAATGGAAGCTGCTCGCCGGGCGCAGCAAGGACCGCAAGAACGTCAACGCCGCGATCGCCGAAATCACCCGGCACAAGCCCTCGCAGCACTGGGTGGAGCTGTTCGAGGAAGCGGGCGTGCCGTGCGGCCCCATCTACAGCATCGACCAGGTGTTCGCGGACCCTCAAGTGCGGCACCTGGGCATCGCCAGGCCCATGGCGAGCAAACAGCTCGGAACCTTCGACGTCGTGGCTTCGGCGATCAATATCACCGATGTGCCGAAGGACATCCGCAGCGCAACCGCGCCCGCGGGCGAGCAGACCGACGAGGTGCTTGCAAGCGTCGGCTACACGCCGGCGGAGATCGAAAAACTGCGTGCCCAAGGCGTGATCTGATCGAACGGACATAGCGACCCGACCGAGGGAGGAACGATGCCATCCGCGAACAAGCTGCGCGTGGGATTCGTCGGCGCCAACGGGCGCTGGGGGCCGAATGCGCACGCGCCCGCGCTGCAAAGACTGGCCGAGGCCGAGATCTACGCCGTGTGCACCGCGCACGCCGATACCGCGCAAGCCGCCGCCGACAAGTACCACGTCGCCCGCGCGTACAGCGACATCAGGGCGATGGGGGCGGATCCCGAAGTCGAAGCCGCGCTCATTGCCGTGCGCGTGCCGGCGCACCATGCGCTCACGAAGGCCGCGCTGGATGCGGGCAAACACGTCTATTGCGAATGGCCGCTCGGCGCGGATACGCGGGAAGCCGAAGAGCTGGCGGCGCTCGCACGCCGGAACAATCTAAAGACCATGGTTGGATTGCAGCGCCGCGCCTCGCCAGCGTACCTGTATTTGCGCGAGCTGGTAGGCGACGGTTACGTCGGCCAGGTGCTGGCGGTGCACATGACGCAAATGGGCAGCGGCGTGCTCACGCGGACCTCGGACCGGACCTGGCAGCGCGACGTCAAGCTCGGCGCCAATACGCTCACGATCACCTTCGGCCACGCCATGGATGCATTGTGCATGGTGGCTGGCGAGCTGGCCGAAGTCGATGCCGTGGTAAGCACGCAAGTGCCGCAATGGCTCGAATCCGATACCAAGCGCCACGTCGACGTGACCTCCCCCGACAACGTCATGCTCGCCGGAAGATTGCAGAGCGGCGCGGTGGTGAGCGTGCACCTGGGCATCCAGCCCTATCACGGCAGCGGTTATCGGCTGGAAATATACGGCAAGGACGGCACGCTGATGATGATCGGTGGCGGCGAAGCCGGCCAGGAGATTCACCGCAGGATCGTGGGCGGACACAAGGGCGACAAAGCCCCGCAGGACCTGCCGGTGCCGGAGCGCCTGAAATGGGTGCCCGAAGAAGTCCGCGCCCTCGGGCCGGCCTACGACGTGGGTCAGATGTGGGTGCAGTTCGCCGCGGCGATCCGCGGCGGCAGCGCGGTCGAAGTGGACTTCGACCACGCCGTGCGCCGGCACCGGATGCTGGATGCCATTCGGCGCGCGTCGGAAACGGGACAGCGGCAGCACGTCGTCCTATAACCAGGCTGTCGATCCTCGCGGCTTCGAGCGCGGCATGCTGCGGGCATTCGTCCGAAGCAGGGCCATGCGGCCGCCCGATCAGCGGTCGCGAACGTGATCGGGATCCAGTGCTCCGACCTACAGATTTTGAAACGGCGTAAAGCGACGTGGCACGATCGACGGCCAAGGCCCGCACCACGCTAGCGACGTGCAGCAGCGCGCATGTGCTGCACGACGGTTTGACCGACGTGTTGTATGTGCTGCTTCCGGTCATCGCCCAGACCTTCGGCCTCAATTACGCACAGATCGGGCTCATCCGCTCGGCCAACAAGGCAGCGCTCGCCGTGTTTCAATTGCCCGCGGGCCTGTTGGCCGAACGTCATGGCGAGCGCATGTTGCTCGCGCTCGGCACGGCCTGCGCGGGGCTGGGCTTTCTCGCCTTGGGCGTCGCGTCCGGCTTCTGGGCGATCCTGATCGCGCTCTTCGTCGCCGGCGTCGGCGGCGCATTCCAGCATCCTTTGTGCTCGTCGATGATCTCCAAGGCCTATCCCGGCGATGGCCGCCGCATGGCGCTCGGCACGTACAACTTCGCCGGCGATGTCGGCAAAGTCGGCTTCGCGGGTCTGTTCAGCATAGTGATCGCCGCCGGGGCCGGATGGCAGCTTCCTGCGACCGCCGCGGGTGTCCTCGCGCTGGCGTGCGCGTTTGCACTGTTCGTCGTTCTCGGTACCGTGGGCATGGGCAAGCGGCCGGCGCGTGCGTCTGCCCGAGCCGGAGCGCCCGCTGCAAGCGGCTGGGGCGTCCACAATCGCGCCGGCTTCGTCATCCTCACGCTGATCGAAGTCGTCGATGCGTCGATGCGCAACGGCTTCCTCACCTTCGTTGCGTTCTTGATGCTGGCGAAAGGCTTGCCCGAGGGCTGGGCGCTGCTGTCGGTGCCCCTGGTCGCGGGCGGCGGCATGGCCGGCAAGCTCGCCTGCGGCTATCTCGCCGAACGCATCGGACCGGTAAGAACCATCCTCATCACCCAGTCGACGTGCGCGGCAGGCATCGTCGCGCTGGTCTACTTGCCGGGATTGAGCGCCTACGTCCTGCTGCCCTTGATCGGGGTCGCATTGAACGGCACCTCGTCCGCGCTCTACGGCACGGTGGGCGACCTGGTCGAACCCGAGCGCATCTCCCGCGCCTTCGGCTTGTTCTACACCGTCGGCTCGAGTTGCGGGGTCGTCGCACCGCTCGCCTACGGCCTGCTCGCCGACAGCCTCGACGTGGCCGCGACCATGCTCACGATTGCCGCCATCACCTTCGCTTTCCTGCCGGCGACGCTGTGGCTCAAGCGCAGCCTCGCGCGCGCTCCGCGCCCGGCTTTCGGTTGATTCAACGTGCCGCATGCGCGCCCTGCCCGGTATCATCCGGTTGCGCGCGGCGCGCGATCTAGGAGGATCACATGCCATCGAAGTTCATGCTGTGCAGCTTCAAGACCTGTCCTTGGGTTCAGCGTGCGGCCATCGTATTGCAGGCGAAGAACATCGCCTACGACATCACCTACATCGATCGCGACCACCGGCCGGATTGGTTTCTCGCCGTATCGCCACACGCCAAGGTGCCGGTGCTCGTGATCGACGGCAAGGACGCGCTGTTCGAGTCGAACGCCATCGCCGAGTATCTGGATGAAACCGTGCCGCCTCGGCTGCATCCGGAGAACGCCCTGGTACGCGCACGCAACCGTGCATGGACCGACTTCGTGCCGACGTTCGCGAGCACCATATCGAATACGATGTACACCGATTCGGAAGAGGAATTCAACGCCCAGGCGGCCAAGATCGCGGGGCCCTTCGGCAAGCTCGAGGAGGAGTTGGCCAAGCACGATGGCAAGGGCCCGTACTTCAACGGCGCCGCGCTGTCGCTGGTCGACGCCGCCTATGCCCCGTTCCTGCAACGCTACACCTTCACCGACCGCTTGCGCCCGCTCGGCTTGATCGAGCGCCATCCGCGTCTCGCCGCCTGGCGCGAAGCGCTGCTCGCGCATCCGGCTGTGAAGGCCTCCACCGTCGCCAACATCGAGGCGGTATGGCAGGAAAACCTGATCGTGCGCCAGCGCTGGCTCGCCAAGTTCGTATCCAAGGACGTGATCGGCGCCGCGCTGATCGAATAGCCGCAGCCCTCGGCGGGAAGTGACCATGAGTGCGCGCGTGTTGCGGCTCGCTGCCGCGTTGGTTGCGATGTCGCTCGCTGGCTGCCAGAGCGCGGCCAACCTGTCGCAGACAGCGAGCGAGCTGCTGTACCTCGACGACCGGATCCGCATCGGCCTCGACGACCTGGGCGGCGTGGTGAGAAGCGCGCAAGGCGTGGAGGCCGGCGTGTGGGTCATCGCCGAAACCACCGACTTGCCGACCAGGTTCGCCAAGATCGTGGTCACCGACGAGCGTGGGCGCTACCTCATGCCCGACTTGCCGCGGGCAAGCTACCGCGTGTGGGTACGCGGTTACGGACTGGTCGATTCGCCGCAGGTCAGCGCATCACCCGGCAGGCGCCTCGACCTCGCCGCGGTCGTCGCACCGAACAGCACGGCCGCCGCCCAATACTATCCCGCGATCTACTGGTATTCGCTGCTGCGCATTCCGGGCAAGGAGGAATTTCCGGGCACCGGGCCCAAGGGCAATGGCATCGCCCCCGGCATGCGCAGCCAGGCCGAGTGGCTGAACAGCGTCAAGACCAACGGTTGCATGTCGTGCCACGCCCTCGGCACTATCGGCACGCGGACCATGCCGCAGGATTTCGCCCACTTCGAGTCGTCGACCGAAGCCTGGGCAAGGCGAATCGCTTCCGGCCAGGCGATGAACAACATGGTGAACGTCGCCGACCGGCTCGGCACGCAGCGCTCGCTGCGCCTGTGGGCCGACTGGACCGACCGCATCGCCGCCGGCGAGCTGCCCTTCGCCCAACCCCCGCGACCGCAGGGCATCGAGCGCAACGTGGTGCTCACGCTGTGGGACTGGAGCCGTCCGAGCGCGTACCTGCACGATCTCATCGGCACCGATCGGCGCGACCCAAAGGTGAATCCGTACGGTCGCTTCTACGGCTCGCCCGAGAACAGCACCGATTACGTACCGATCCTCGACGCGGTGCGGCACAGCGCGAGCGAAGTGCTGCACCCGGTGCGCGATCCCAAGACGCCTTCGCATCGCACCGATCCCATGGCGCCCTCGCCGTATTGGGGCGAGCGGCCGATCTGGGATAGCCAGACCAGCAATCACAACCCAATGATGGATGAGCGCGGGCGCGTCTGGTTCACGGTCCGGATCCGTCCTCCGGATAATCCTGACTTCTGCAAGCAAGGCTCGAAACACCCCTCCGCGCGAGTGTTCCCGCTGGCGCGCTCGACCCGGCACCTGTCGATGTACGACCCGATGACGAGTCGCTTCACGCTCATTCAAACCTGCTTCTCGACCCACCACCTGATGTTCGCCGAGGATGCCCGCCACACGCTGTGGACCAGCAGCGGCGGCGCGGGCAACCAGGTGCTCGGCTGGCTCGATCGGCGTCTATTCGAGGAAACCGGCGATGAGGCGCGCGCGCAAGGCTGGACGCCGTTCATCGTCGACACCAACGGCAACGGCAGGCGCGACGATTGGGTCGAGCCCGGTCAGGCCGACGACCCGGCCAAGGACCGGCGGCTGGCGATCGGCCTGTACAGCGTGGCCGTGAGCCCGGTCGACGGCACGGTGTGGGGCACTGCGCTGAGCTTTCCGGGCCTGGTCGTGCGCGTCGATCCCGGCGCCGATGCGTCGCGCAGCGCGCTGACCGAAGTCTATCAACCGCCCTTTCCGGGCTACGGCCCGCGCGGTGGCGACATCGATCGCAACGGCGTCTTCTGGACGTCGCTCTCGAGCGGGCACCTCGCGAGCTTCGATCGGCGCAAGTGCAAAGGACCGCTGAACGGGCCGAACGCGGCGAGTGGCCAGCAGTGTCCCGAAGGATGGAGCTTGCACGTGCTGCCGGGACCGCAGTTTCGCGACGTCCCGGATCCCGGCAGCGCCGAGTCGAGCTATTACACCTGGGTCGACCAGTTCGGCGCCTCCGGGCTCGGGCGCAATGTCCCGATCGCAACCGGCAATCTCAACGACTCGTTGATCGCCCTGGTCGATGGCAAGCTGGTCAACCTGGTGGTGCCCTACCCGGTGGGTTTCTTCACCAAGTGGGTCGAAGGCCGCATCGACGACCCCGCGGGCGGCTGGCGCGGGCGCGCGCTATGGACTACGTTCTCGACTCGCACCATGTTCCACCTGGAGGGCGGCACGGACAACCGGCCCAAGGTGGTGCGCTTTCAGCTTCGCCCGAGCCCGGTGGCGCGCTGAGACTCGTGAGATCTGACCCCAGTCAGTGGGCGATGCAGCGTTCGCTGATCCCTACAGCTCGAGCGTGGTCGCGATGCCGAACTTCGTGGCGAGTGCCGTCATTTCCTTCCAGGTCTTGTCTTCGACCTCGATCCCGCTCTTCAGGCGCTCCTGCTCGCGCAGCCATTCGATCTCTCCCGGATAGAGCACTTCGGTGAAGCCCTCCGCGGGCGGCGTGGCTTTGAGGTACGCGGCGAAATCGGCGACTTCCTTCTTGAAGGTCGCGAGATCGCGCAAGGCCGCGACGTTGAAGCAGGCGATGAAGCACCCGTCGTTGTGGCGCCCGGTGGGCTCCACGCCGAAGCCCAGCCCCGGCAATATACCGGAGAGGATCTCCACGATGGCCGAAAGTCCGTAGCCCTTGTGGCCTTCGGCGCCGCCCAGGGGCAACAGGATGCCGCCACGGCCGTAGTCGTTGGGATCGGTGGTTGGATTGCCGTTCTGGTCGAGGATCCAGCCTTCGGGAATCGACTGGCCGCGCGCTTGCGCCAGTTTGATCTTTCCGACCGCGACGCCCGAGGTCGCCATGTCGATCACGAACGGCGCCGGCAAGTCGGACGGCACCGCGATCGCGATCGGATTGGTGCCCAGGCGCGCCTGCCTGCCGCCGAAGGGTGCGACGGCCTTGGGCGAGCGGCCCGAATCGGCCGTCATCAACGCGATCATGCCCGCTTGTGCAGCGAGCAGCGGATACGCGGCCACCCGGCCGATGTGGCTCTGTCGATGCACCGTGGCAGCGGCGACATTGCGCTGGCGCGCCTTCTCGATCGTCATCTGCATCGCGCGCTCGGCCACCACGTAGCCGAAACCCCAATGGCCGTCGATCACGAGCGTGGTATCGGTCTCGCGCAAGACTTCGAACGGCGCACCGGGCACGATGTGACCCTTGCCCATGCGATCGATGTAGGTCGGTATCTGGATGACGCCGTGACTGTCGTGTCCGGCGAGGTTGGCGGCGACCGAGTAGCGCGCGACGGTCCGCGCCTCGTGCTCGCCCGCACCCGCGGCCTGAAGGAGCGCGGCGACGACCTGTTTCAAGCGTTCGGCTGCGATTGTCGGCATGGTGCACTCCTCCGCTCGGTGTCATCCTTCGGTCGGGTCTTGCATCGTGCCCGGCCATCTTACAGTTTACCTGTTGCTGCAACGTGCAAGACCTGATCCCAAGACCGATGACCGCAAACGAGTGCCCGCTACTTCGAGCGCCACACCCGAATGGAATAATTGCCCTTGCCACTCGCCCGGTTGTAGTGACGCACCTGGGCGTAATAACGTCCTTCCACGAGATCGGCCGCGATGCGCGCGTTGAACTCGACGCCGCTGTCGTCGTCTTCGGCGATCAGAGCGGTCGGGCTGTCGGGGCCGAAGAGCTTCATGACGAGGTCCGTCGGACCCTTGGTGTCGATGACATAGCGACCGGGACGGCTCACGCTGAAGGTATAGAGATCCTCCTCGCCGAACAGACCGATCGCCGCGAGGGTGCGCTTCTGGGCGTTGGGCTTCAACGCGGTCGCCTCGGCCACGGTGGGCGCGGCGCGCGGATACATCTTGGCCCCCGCGATGAATTGCTTGTCGAGCGCCGACAGAACCTCGTTCGCCGTGGTCGCAATGCCGTTCAGCGTCCATTCGGCGGGGAAGAAGTACAGCATGATCGAATCAGGATCGAATGCCGTGCCTTTCACCTGGTCGGTGCTGTACTTGCGCAGAATGTTGTGCCGGGTCGTGGCCTCGTCCCAGAAGTTCGGCGATTGGGCGCACTCGCGAATGACCACATCCTCGTTCCACTGAATGCCGCCGGCGGGATTCTGATGCTCGTGCGCCAGTCCGATCGCGTGGCCGAACTCGTGGGCCGCCGTGCCCCCGTCCATGAAGCCCAGGTTCATGGTCGGCTCGTTGGCCGGCACCCCGCGACAGTCGGTGCCGACGTAGCTCCAGGCGCCATCGTTGGCGTCGAAGGCGATACGGATCTCGGCGTTGGCCGAGTCGTCGAACTCGAAGGTGAGGTTGGCATGATCGGCCCACCAGCCCGCCTGTTCGCGCACCTTCGCCCGCTGTGCGGCGCTGCCGCCGAGGAACTTCACCCGCAAGGTGGATCCGTTCATCCAGGTCTTACCGATAGGAGCGATCGCGCGAACGCGCCCGCCCTTGCGCGCGGTCGGTTGCAGGCGCATGAGATCGCGCGGCAGGACACGATCGAGGCAGACTTTGGCTCGGGTCGCCATGAGGCATCTCCTGTGGTTGCGTGTTGCACGAACGCCGTCACACATGGCGTGGTGCGGCAACAGAACTTAGGAGCCGGCCTGCGGGCCGTCAAGGAACTATTGGCCGCGTCGGGGCGAAGGCCGCCAACCGCACGCCAGCATCGAGACGCAGCGCGGCCGCGCTCGCGCAGGGCCTGGTGTCGAGGGCGGTATCCGGACCCTGCGTTACGGATACCGCCGATTCCTTCCGTCGAAGGAGACCGTCGACCAGCCGCGAAACGATGAGGCCGTGCGGCTTAGCCGACTTTCTCTTTCTTGGCGTCGCCGGACTTGACTGCCTCGCTCATCGTCACGGGCGGTGCCACCGGGATGATCCCGCTCATGAGCGATCCGGGCACGGCCTCGACCAGCTCGTCGACCGTGAACATGCCGTCCTCGCCCTTGTAGAGCGAGCGATACTCTTCGCCGAAGTAGTACGTGTGGATGCGCCCGCGCTCGACGTGAAAGACCTGGCCGTTGACGTAATCGGCCTGATCCGTGCAGAGATACGCGACCATGGGCGCGATGTACTCCGGCCCGCGCGGAATCAAGGTCCGCTCGTACTGCTCCTTGGTCATCAAGCCGGATTCGAACTTGCGGCGGCGGTTTTCCTTCACCGCCTCGTTGATGGTCATGCGGGTGTCGGCCGACGGGCAGATGGCATTCGCGGTGATGCCGTACTTGGACGCTTCCTTGGCGATCGAGCGCGTGAGCCCGATGATTCCGGCCTTGGACGCACTGTAATTGCACTGCCCCACCGAGCCCTTGAAGGCGTCGGACGAGAAATTGACGATGCGCCCGAAACCGGCTTGGCGCATGTATTTGATCGCATGGTGCGCCATGTTCCAGTGGCCTTTCAGATGGACCCCGACCACGGAGTCGAAGTCATCCTCGGACATGTTCCAAATCATGCGCTCGCGCAAGTTGCCGGCGACATTGACCAGAATGTCGATCTTGCCGAAGCTCTCGATGCACTGATTGATCATGAGCCCGGCCTTGAGATACTCGGCGACCGAATCGTAGTTCGCGACCGCCTTGCCGCCCGCACGCGTGATCTCGGCGACGACGTCGTCGGCCGGACGCTCCTCGGTCTTCTCGCCGCCGCGGCCGACACCCGGATCGTTGACCACGACGCTCGCGCCTTGCTTCGCCAGGAGCAACGCCACTTCACGCCCGATACCGCGCCCGGCGCCCGTTACGACGGCTGCTTTTCCCTTGAGGTACATGCTATGTCTCCCCGCTGTTTGGAATGAATACGTCCGCTTCACGACCTTGCGCCTGCGCGACGAGAACGCCGCGATGCCGCATGCACGCCGGATAGTATACCCAGGCCCGGCAATACCCGCCGCCGAAGAGGGCCGAGGCCCGCAGGAGCCGGACGCCGGCCGCGGATCAGCTCCCGGTGAACTGCGCGGGGCGGCGTTCCGCGCTCGCCTTCACGCCTTCCTTGAAGTCGTTGGTCGCGCGCAGCAGGTTCTGCTCGAACGCTTCGCGCTCGGTCGCCATGCGGAATTCCGCGACGAGATCGTGATTGAGCGTCGAGCGCGTTGCCTGTAGTGCCAGGGGCGCGATCTCGGCCAGCTCCCCGGCCATCTCCTGTGCGACCTGACGCACGCGCTCGTGCTCGGTCAAGCGATCGGCAAGGCCCATCTTCACCGCTTCGTCCCCGGGCAGGCGCTTGCCGGTGTAGAAAAGCCAGCGCGCGGCCTGGTGACCAACCAGCCGCGGCAGCGTGAACGTCATGCCGAAGCCCGGGTGGTAGCCGAGCGCGGCGAAGTTGGCGGCAAGGCGAGCCTCCTTGCAGGTGACACGAAAATCCGCGGTCAACGCAAGACCCAGCCCTGCCCCGATCGCGCTACCGTGCACCGCGGCCACGATAGGCTTGCGCGTCGCGACCAGCCGCCGCGCTTCGTGGTAGAGATGGCGCGGGCGCACGACCTGCTGCCCCGCGGCCTCGTCGTCGATGCGCTTCTTCAGATTGGCGCCGGCGCAAAAGTGCTTGCCCGCGGCTGCCAGCACGATGGCGCGGCAACGATCTTCGTCGTCGAGCGCCTCCAGCACCGAAGCAAGATTCGCGATGAGCTCGATGTCGAGAAAATTGTTCGGCGGCCGCCGGATCTCCACCGTCGCAACGTGGCCTTCGATGTTCACGCCGACATCTTCGTTACCTTCAATGCTCATGGAATGCTCCTCGGTGGATTTCGGCCCGCGAACCGTGCCGGCTAGCGCCCCGCCCGTACGCCGATGGGATGCGGCCAACGCCCCGATCGTGACCACGAATCGAGACCTCGCGCCGCCATGTGCCGGTCCGCGCCTGTATCGCGATTGTAGCCGTCGCGGCGGTATACCGGCACATTCGCGGCCCGCTGACTGGCGGCCTGCTGAAGCGCACGCACGCTTGGCGCGCGCCGGACAATCGCACACCTGCGCTCCGCCACGCTCCGGACGCGTTACCTGCGCCCGACTCGCGCCGGACGGTAGTGTCTCAGTTTGAATGTAAGCGCGGATGCGATCTGGTCAGGCGAAGCGTAAAATGCGCGGATGGCGACGAAACCGAAAAGACCGCGCGACATCAATCAGTTGGCGAAGCTGATCGCTGAT
>JADLAC010000064.1 GCA_020848435.1 Burkholderiales bacterium
CATAACGCCCGCATGCGGCGTTGCTCGGCTTGCCAATATTCCCGATATTGGTCTGCACCGAGCGCCTTGCCTGCGGGCGTTGTGGGCACAACGCATCGCGCGAAATCAAGTCCGACAGGCTCCTAGCGCCGACCCACGGTTTTCGAAACGATGCACGACGACGATAGCGGAAAGCAGTGACGTTTGTGGGTCGGTGCGCTGGCTATTCCGGCTTGATGCCCGCCGCCTTGATGAGCTTGCCCCAGCGTGGCAAGTCGCGTTTGATTCTCTCGGCGAACTGCTCGGGGGTATTGAGCACGGGGTCCATGCCCTGGCTCGACAAGCGCTGCGCCACCCTTGGCTCGCTGATGCCCTTCACGAGCGCGGCGTTGAGGCGCGCGACGATCTCGGGCGGCGTCCCAGCCGGTGCGATCAGGCCGAACCATGAGGCCGCTTCGAAGCCGGGTAACCCCGCCTCGGCGAGCGTCGGCACATCGGGCAGCAGGCTCGAACGCGCGTCCGCGCCCACCGCCAGCGGCCGCAGCCGGCCGCTCTTGATATGCGGCAAGGACGTGAGCACCGGGTCGAAAATGAGGTCGGTCTCGCCCCCGAGCAGGGCGATCATCGCCGGCGCCACGCCTTTGTAAGGCACATGCAGGAAATCGACGCCCGCCATGCTCTTCAGCATCTCGATGCCCAAGTGCGAGACCGAGCCCGGTCCGGCGGTGCCGAAGGTGAGCTTTCCCGGGCTGCGCTTGGCAAGCGCGATCAGTTCCTTGAGGCTGCGTGCCGGCACCGAGGGATGGACGTTGAGCACGAACTTGCTGGCGGAGATGATGGTCACCGGCGAAAAGTCGCGCACTGAGTCGTAGCCGATCTTCGCGTACAGGTGCGGAACCATGCACAAGGTCGCCATGCTGCCCAGGCCGAGCGTGTAGCCGTCGGCGGCCGATCTTGCGACATACTCCGAGCCGATGGAGCCGCTTGCCCCCGTGCGATGCTCCACCAGCACCGGTTGGCCGAAGGCTTCGTTCAGCTTCTGCGCGGCGATGCGGGCATTGAAGTCCACCGCCGCGCCGGGCGCCGAGCCGGCAACGATGCGTATCGGCTTGCCGGGATAAGCGCCCGCGCGATCCTGCGCCGCCGCCGAGTGGGCAGCGAGCGCAACAACCAACGCGACCACCGCTGCGCGCCAGGCGCGCGCTCGCCTCATGCCGTTAGTGATCAATGACGTTCCTCGTCGCGATGCGGGGACAGGCCACGTTTTCGTGCAATCTCGAAGGTTCCGAATGTCTGCCCGACGAGAAAACATGGTCTGTCCCGGTTTCTCGATTGTTGTGCATCCGACCCGCGGGGGTCAACGCCCACCGCGCCTCAGGCGACCCGCACCAAGGCCTCGCGCACGCGCGCCGAGCCGGGTGCCGCCCCCAGCACGCTGCGGGCGAGCCCGATCGCGTGCTTGAGCGTGCGGCCGTTACGATCGCGTCCGGGGTTGTATTCGGCGATCTCGAGCCCGCGCAAGCGCTCGTCCGCTCCCAGCGCGGCGAGCGCGGGGATGAGCTGCGCCGCACGCAACCCTCCCGGCGCGGGCGTGCCCACGCCGGGCGCGTCGCGCGGATCGAACGCATCCATGTCCACCGTGATGCCATAACCGCCCTCGGCGCGGCCGACGATCGCGAATGCGTCCTGGAGCGCAGCGCCGAGCCCGCGCCGCGCTACCTCGCCGGCGCCGATCACGCGCACGCCGAGCCGGTCGAGAAGCGCGCGCTCCTCCGGCTCGTAGCTGCGCGCGCCGAGAACGCACACGTGCTCAGGCATGAGCTTCGGGCCGCGCGTCAGGCAATCGACGAAGGCGCTATCGCCGTGCCCGAGCAAAGCGGCCAGCGGCATGCCGTAGATCAACCCGGTGTGCGAGGTCTGCGGCGTGTGGCTGTCGAGATGCGCGTCGATCCAGAGCAAGCCGAGCGGGCCTCGCGGCCTCGTCGCCGCATGCACCCCGCTCCAGGTGCCGATGGCACACGAGTGATCGCCGCCGATGACGAGCGGAACGGCGCCGCCGGCGCCCGCGTCGCACACGGAGCGCGCCAGTTCGGGGCTCAGGCGCGCCATGGCCGCGGTCGGATCGGCTGCCTCCTCGGGCCGGGTCGCGAAGACATCGCCCCAGCGGGCATCGAGCCCGCCTGCGCGCAGACGCGCCGCCAGCCCCGCGGCGCGCAGTCCATCGACGGCACCGCCTGCACCGGGATCGCGCCCGCCGACACCGCTACGGACCCCGAGGATGCTTATGCGCCGGGGCGCGCCGTTCATTGCCCGCTGTTGCTTCACTGCCTTGCCTCCATGCACTCGCCGGCTTATGGCCGGTGGCGTCACGCTCCAGAAAGAGAAGGGGGCTACTGTGATGGGTAGCCCCCCGAGCCGGTCGAGCTGTCCTTGCTCTCGCTTGCGTGGCGAGCATCCGGTGTCAGCCCGATCTCATGTTGCCGTTCACGCGCGATTAGAGACCGTCATCAGCGGCCAGTTCCCCTCACGCCATTTTTTTCCCGAGGCGCTC
This sequence comes from Burkholderiales bacterium, assembly GCA_020848435.1. Classification (GTDB taxonomy): domain Bacteria; phylum Pseudomonadota; class Gammaproteobacteria; order Burkholderiales; family WYBJ01; genus WYBJ01. The sequence continues at coordinate 2,531 of JADLAC010000064.1, forward strand.
GAGCAGCTTGCGATGCAGCCCGCCGAAGCCGCCGTTGCTCATGATGACGACGTGGTCGCCGCGGCGCGAAGCGAGCGCTATCGCCTCGACGAGGCTATCGATGTCCCCGATCACGGCTGCCTTGTCGCCGAGCACCGCCATGGCCCCGCACACGTCCCAGCCCGCCCCGGCGCCATGACAGAACACGCGATCGGCGTTCGCCAGGCTCTCACCGAGCGCATGCTGCCACACGCCAAGCTTCATGGTATTGGACCGCGGCTCGAGCACGGCCACGATGCGTGCGCGCCCCAGCTTGCGCCGCAGGCCCGCGATGGTGGTCGCGATCGCGCTCGGGTGATGCGCGAAATCGTCGTAGACCGTGACACCCGCGACCTCGCCGATCGTCTCCAGCCGGCGCTTGACGTTGCGAAAGCTCGCCAGCGCTTGCAGTGCGCTCGCGCCATCGACACCGAGAGCGCGCGCGACCGCGATCGCCGCCAAGGCGTTGAGCTGATTGTGGCGCCCCAGGATGTCCCACGCCAGCGTGCCGACGACCGCGCCGCGAAAGCTCACTTCGAATGAGCCGCGCGCATCGGGCTCGCCCGCTTCCCAGCCGAGCGGCGAGTCGAAAGCCTCGACCGGCGTATAGCAGCCGCGCTCCAGCACGCGCGCGAGATTCGAATCGCGCGCGTTCACGACCAGGCGCCCGCTGCGCGGCACGATCCGCACCAGGTGGTGAAACTGCGTTTCGATCGCCGCCAGGTCTGGAAAGATGTCGGCGTGATCGAACTCGAGGTTGTTGAGCACCGCGATCCGCGGCCGGTAGTGCACGAACTTCGAGCGCTTGTCGAAGAACGCCGTGTCGTACTCGTCGGCTTCGATGACGAACGGCGCACGCGCATCGCCCAGGCGGGCGGAAACGGCGAAATTGAGCGGCGCGCCGCCGATGAGGAAGCCCGGCGCGAGTCCTGCACGCTCCAGGATCCAGGCAAGCATGGCGGTCGTCGTCGTCTTGCCATGCGTCCCGGCGACGGCGACGACCCGGCGCGCGCACAGGACGTTGTCGCTCAGCCATTGCGGGCCCGAGACGTAGGGCAACCCCCGATCCAGGATCTCCTCCATCAGGGCGTTGCCGCGGGTGATGACGTTGCCGACGACATAGACATCGGCGCCCAAGGCGAGCTGATCGGCGCCGTAGCCTTCGATAAGCTCGATGCCGCTCGTCTCGAGCTGCGTGCTCATGGGCGGATAGACGTTGGCATCGCAGCCGGTCACGCGATGGCCGGCTGCGCGCGCGATCGCCGCGATGCCGCCCATGAAGGTGCCGCAGATGCCGAGGATGTGGAGGTGCACCGCTGACCAGGCTCCAATGTCGCGCCGCGAGCATACCAGAGGGCTGCGGCCGCGCACGGCGCGGCACGGCTCGGTGTAGCATTGCGCTCTGGAGGAGGTTAGATGCACGACGGGCATTGCGGCGGCGAGCGGGCCGCGCTTTCAATCGAACGGCTGATCGAGCTGCGGATATCGCGGCGCGACGTGCTCAAAGCCGCCGTGCTCGGCGCTGCTACCGTGTTCTCCGCCCGCACGCGCGCGGCGCACGCCGCAGCGAGCGCATCCACCTTGACGTTCACCGAAATCGCGCACGGCCTCGACGAGACCCATCACCTGCCGCCCGGCTACAGCGCGCAGGTCGTGCTGCGCTGGGGCGATCCGCTGTTCCCCGATGCGCCGGCCTTCGTGCCCGGCAAGCCCGACGCGCAGGGGCAGGAAAAGCAGTTCGGCTACGACAATGACTATCTCGCGTTCCTGCCGTTGCCGCGCGCGAGCACGAGCGCGAGCCACGGGCTGCTGTGCGTGAACCACGAGCGCTGCACGCCGCAGCTCATGTGGCCCGGCATGACGGCCCGCGACTATGCCAGGCACATGAACGCCGAGCACTGCGCCCACGAAATGGCGGCCCAGGGCTTCAGCGTGGTCGAAGTCCGCTTCCAGGGCGGGCGCTGGCAAGCGGTGCTCGACAGCCGCTACAACCGGCGCATTACGGCGCGCGGTCCTGCCATCGCCGTTGCCGGGCCCGCGGCCGGACACCGGCGCCTGAAGACGAAGGCGGATCCGTCCGGTGGGCGCGTGCTCGGCACCTTCAACAACTGCGCGGGCGGCGTCACGCCCTGGGGCAGCGTGCTGACCTGCGAAGAGAACGTGCACATGTATTTCTTCGGCGATGCGGCGCGCCATCCTGAAGCGGCGGCGCTCAAGCGCTACGGCATCGACGGGCGCGGCCGCTACGTGTGGGGCCGCTACGACCCACGCTTCCGCCTCGAGCGCACGCCGAACGAGCCGAACCGTTTCGGCTGGGTGGTCGAGATCGATCCCTACGAGCCGCAAGCCGCAGCGGTGAAACGCACCGCCCTCGGGCGCTTCAAGCACGAAGGCGCGAGCGCCGCGGTGAGCCACGACGCGCGGGTGGCGATCTACATGGGTGACGATGAGGCTTTCGAGTACCTGTACAAATTCGTAAGTGAGGGCCGCTTCGTGCCCGGCGATCCGAACGCCAACCGCGATCTGCTCGACCGCGGTACGCTCTACGCCGCGCGCTTCGAAACCAACGGCCGTATGCGCTGGCTGCCACTCGTATACGGGCGCGGCCCGCTCACGCGCGCCAACGGCTTCGCGAGCCAGGCCGACGTGGTGATCGAAGCGCGCCGCGCGGCCGACCTCGCCGGCGCGACCAGGATGGATCGGCCGGAAGACGTCGAGACCAATCCCATCAACGGACACGTGTACGTCGTATTGACCAAGAATCCGGCGCGCACGCGCGCGCAGGTCAATGCGGCCAATCCGCGCGCCCACAACAAGTGGGGCCATATCATCGAGATCATTCCGCCGCGCGTCGACGGTGCGAGTGACCATGGCGCCGCCGAGTGCCGCTGGGAGTTCTTTCTGCTCGCGGGCGACCCGCAGGACGCCAAGCAGAGCGCGCGCTATGCCGGGCCCATCAGCAGCAACGGCTGGCTCGCCTGTCCGGACAACGTCGCCTTCGATCCGCGCGGCCGTATCTGGATCGCCACCGACGGGCAAGACGAGGTCGCGAATCTCGCCGACAGCCTGTACGCGGCCGACACCTCGGGCTCGGGCCGAGGCAGCACGCGGCTATTCTTCAATGGCCCGCGCGGCGCCGAAATCTGCGGCCCCTGTTTCACCTTGAACGGCAATACCCTGTTCGTGGCCGTCCAGCATCCCGGCGACGAGCGCGATTCCACCTTCGACCAGCCGTCCACCCGCTGGCCGGATTTCAGGACCGACACGCCGCCGCGTCCGGCGGTGCTCGCTATCACCAAGCACGACGGTGGAGAAATCGGAAGCTGAGGAGGAAAGGTATGACTAAGGTCTCGAATCGCGGGTCGCTTGCCGTGCTGCTATGGATCGCCGCCGGCTGGATGGCGTTCAGCCAGTGCACGGCGCAGCCCTACCCGGCACGTCCGGTGCGCGTGGTCGTGCCGTATCCACCGGGCGGGGGCACCGACATCCTGGCGCGGCCGCTCATGCTCAGGGTATCGGAGCGCATCGGACAGCAATTCCTCATCGACAACCGCGGCGGCGCGACCGGCATGGTCGGCACCGACCTGGTGGCCAAGGCGGCGCCCGACGGCTACACGGTACTGCTCTCGGCCTCCCCAGAGCTCGTGCTCAACCAGCACGTGTTCAAGAAGATGGCCTACGACGTGCTGCGCGATCTGCGCCCGGTGACCCAGGTTGCCACCACGCCGACCATCATCGTCTCGATTCCTTCGTTTCCGGGCAAGACACCGAAGGACGTGATCGCGCTCGCGCGCCGCCACCCCGGCGCACTCACCTATGGCACCACCGGCGTGGGGAGCCCGCATCACCTGGTCGGCGAGATGCTGCGCCTGCGCGGCAAGGTCGAGCTCACGCACGTGCCCTACAAGGGCGGCGGGCCGCAGGTCACGGACACGCTCGGCGGCCACGTCATCATTTCGATCTTCACCCTGCCCGTGGTCACGCCGCACGTGCAGTCGGGGCGCTTGCGCGGCATCGCCGTGTGCGCGCCGACGCGCTCGCCCGCCGTGCCGCAAGTGCCGACTATGGAGGAGTCGGGTTTTCGGGGCTTCGACATCAGCCAGTGGTTCGCCGTCTCGGTGCCGCGCAACACCCCCGACGAAGTCGTGCGCGTGCTCTACGGCGCGGTGAGCGAAGCGTTGCAGTCGCCGGACATCCGCAAGCGCCAGCTCGAGCAAGGCTACGAGCCCATCGGCAGCTCTCCCGAGGTCTACGCGAAGTATCTCAAGGACGAGATCGACAAGTACGGCCGCCTCATCAAGGATACGGGGATCGTGATGAACTGAGCCCGATCCGTTGCGCAGCGTGCACGCTCACACGCGGCGACGCTTGCGCAGCCAGACCAGCAAACCGATGACGAAGGGAAAAGCGAGGAAGACGAAAAAGACGTAGACGAACGCCTTCTCGCCGAAGTTCGCCACGTCCTTGAAGACCTGGCCGGCGAGCGCGCCAGGCAACATCAACAGCGGTAACCAGACGATGGCGGAGGCGACGTTGGCGATCTGAAAGCGTGCTTGCGGCATGGCCATCATGCCGGCCACGAGCGGCACCACGGCACGCAGCGGCCCGAAAAAGCGTGCGAGGCACACACTCAACACGCCCCAGCGCACGAAGAAGCGATGACCGCGCTCGAGCAGCACTGGGTCGTTTCTGAACGGCCAGATGTGATGCACGCGCCGGCCGAAATAGCGTCCCACCCAATAGGACACGGCATCGCCCGCGGTCGCCCCCAGGATGCCCCACGGCAAGATCAACCACGGGTCCAGCGCCCCGGAACCGAGCAGCGCGCCCGAAGCCACGATCACCGCGGTGAAGGGCACCAGCAGCGAGACGATCACCATGGATTCGGCGAAGGCGAGCGCGCAGACGACCGGGCCCGCCCAGCCTTGGCTGGCCGAGATGAAGGCGATGACTTCTCCTGCCCAGTGATCCACGCGCTGCATCCGGCGAAAGGCGAGAGCCGCGGCTGGCCGGCCCGCGGGCAGCAGATGATAACCCCACTTGCGCGATCGGCGTCAGCGTGAGCTTCGTTCGCGCCGGCTCGCATTGCGCGCGCAAGCCGGATTGGGTGCTGAGCAGGCCCTCGGCGCCCGTGGCGCGCTGCTCGCACTGTCGCACGCAAATCCGCGCTATCGATGCTCACAGTGCGTGTGCGGCGATGCTCGACGCCGCCTGCGGGTCGCGTTCCGGAGTCAGGGCCGGAGCCCGGTCCGGCCACCGGAACGCGGCCACCGCGTCCGCAGACTGCGCAAGCGAAGCGCGAGTACAATGGAATCCCGATTGCCCCCACCGAGGAGTACGCTCAATGACCATCAAAGGCAAGGCCTACATTGTGGGCGCTTTCGAGCATCCCACGCGCAAAGCGCCGGACAAGTCGGTCGCCCAGCTTCATGCCGAATGCGCCCGCGGCGCCATCGAGGATGCGGGGCTTAAGAAGGAGGACATCGACGGTTATTTCTGCGCCGGCGATGCCCCCGGAATGGGCGGCATCAGCATGACGAACTACATGGGACTCAAGCTGCGCCACATCGATTCGACCGATACCGGCGGATCGTCCTATATCGTGCACGTCGGTCACGCCGCCGAGGCGATCGCCGCGGGCAAGTGCAACGTGGCACTGATCACCTTGTCGGGCCGGCCGCGTTCGGAAGGCTCGTCCGGCATGCAAGTGCGTAGCCGCGGCAGCGCGGTGCCCGAGGAGCCCTTCGAGATCCCTTACGGGCCGGTCACGGTCAACCTGTATGCCATGGCGGCGATGCGCCACATGCACGAATTCGGCACGACCGCCGAGCAGCTCGCGTGGGTGAAGGTCGCCGCCTCCCACCACGCCCAGCACAATCCGAACGCCATGCTGCGTGAAGTGGTGACGGTCAAGGACGTGGTCGAATCGCCGCTCGTGGCCGATCCCTTGCACCGTCTCGATTGCTGCGTCGTGAGCGACGGCGGCGGCGCCTTGATCGTGGCGCGCCCGGAGATCGCCAAGTCGCTCAAGCGTCCGCTGGTGAAAGTCCTCGGCACCGCCGAAGCACCCAAGCACACCATGGGCGGCAAGCTCGACCTGACCTACTCCGGCGCCGCCTGGTCGGGTCCGCGCTGTTTCGAGGAAGCCGGCGTGAAGCACGCGGACATCAAGTACGCATCCATCTACGACAGCTTCACCATCACGGTGGTGATGCAGCTCGAGGATCTCGGCTTCTGCAAGAAGGGCGAAGGCGGCAAGTTCGTAGCCGATGGCAATCTCATCGCGGGCAGCGGCAAGCTCCCGTTCAATACCGACGGCGGCGGCTTGTGCAACAACCATCCCGCGAACCGCGGCGGCATCACCAAGGTGATCGAGGCCGTGCGCCAACTGCGCGGCGAGGCCCATCCCGCGGTGCAGGTCAAGAACTGCAACCTCGCGCTCGCGCATGGCACCGGCGGCTCGCTGGGACATCGGCACGGCAGCGCCACCGTCATCATGGAAAGGGAGTAGACATGGCCACTGCTTATCAAGACAGGAAGCTCGCGGACCCTGCGATCAACGTCGGCGACGAGCGCTACTTCGAGGCTGCCGCTGAAGGAAAGCTGCTGTTGAAGAAATGCGACGAGTGCGGCGAAGTGCATCACTTCCCGCGCGGCGTGTGCCCCTTCTGCCTCAGCAGCAAGGTCGACTGGATCGAAGCCAAGGGGACCGGCACGATCTACAGCTACAGCGTCACGCGGCGCGCGGGCCCGACCCCGTATTGCATCGCCTACGTGAAGCTCGACGAGGGCGTCACCATGATGACCAACATCGTCGACTGCGACCTCGACAGCGTGCGCATCGGCCAGAAGGTGAGGCTCACCTTCAAGCAGTCGGCGAACGGCACGGCGATTCCGATGTTCGCCTTGGCGTAGGCGGAAAGCCGGTCAACGGCAAGGCGGCACGGGGAAGGCTCGCTCCTTCCCTTGCCGTCGCCTGGTCGGCATCGCGCCAGCGACTCCTCTCAAGCATCAGAACATCATCACGCCACCGTTGACGTGAATGGTCTGGCCGGTGATGTAGCTCGCTGCCGGGCCGCACAGGAAGCGCACCGTGTCGGCGATCTCGCGTGCCTCGCCCAGGCGACCCATCGGGATCGTGGTCTTCGGGTCCGCGCGCGCCGCGCGCCCGGGGGCGCGGATGGTATCCATCTGCCCCGGGGCGACGCAGTTGACGCGAACGTTTTGCTCGGCGAATTCGCGCGCCAGCGCGCGCGTGAATCCGACCATGCCGTGCTTCGCCACGGAACCATGAACGCGGCGCTTCGCGCCCGACAATGCCTGCATGCCGCCGAGCGTGACGATGCTGCCGCCGCCCGCGCCCAACATCGACGGCAGGCACGCCTGCGCCAGATGGAACGAGCCGTCGAGCGAGATCGCCATGATGCTGCGCCACTCGTCGTAGCTCAGATCGAGAAACGGCGTCTCCTTGCGCACCGAGGCGTTCAAGACCAGGATGTCGACCTTGCCGAAGCGCGCAATCACGGCCTCCACCATGCGCTTGACCGCGCCGGCATCCGCGATGTCCGCCATGAAGACATCGGCCTGGCCGCCGGTGGCGCGGATCTCGGCCACCACCTTGTCGGCATCGTCGCGCGAGACGCGCGTGTTGACCGCGACGGCCGCCCCGCCTTGGGCCAAGGCGAGCGCGGTCGCCGCGCCGATGTTGCGCGCCCCGCCCGTGACCAGCGCCACCTTGCCGGCGAGCTCGTTGCCCGGATTGATACTGCCCATCGATGTCGCCATGGATCACCCCTCTACGCGGTCGCGGCACGCGAGCATAGCCGATTGAGCTGCTCGATGTCACAATCGCCGCCGAGCTGTTCGCATGGACCTATCGACGCTCGATCCGCAAGAATCGGGTGATCCTGGAGTCGATGGGGTCGCCTGATGCTTTCCGCGTACGGCATCGCGAACACTTGAGCGAAGCGGTGCAGCGCGTCGTCAGAGAGAGACAGCCGCTTCAGCAGGCCATCTCCGATATGGGTGTGCCAGCAGAGGAAGCGAGCGCCTTTTAGGGAAATGCTTGAAGCCGAACTCAATGCTCTCACGCCGTACAACTGTGCGCGGTACCGGATTACCCTCAAAGAAGCGCACGGTTGGATCGAGCATGGGAGGCGAACGTTCTGATACCGGTGTAGCATATCGTTGGACGTATGGAATCGCCGCATGATGCTCGACTTGCTCCCACCCTGGCCCCTGCTCTCGGCGTTCTTGGTTGCCAGTACGGTGCTCGCGCTAACGCCGGGGCCGGCAGTGCTCTACATCGTGGCGAGGTCGGTGTCGCAGGGTCGCCGGGCGGGTCTTTCTTCCGTTACCGGTGTCGCCCTGGGCAACCTTTGCAACGCGCTCGGCGCCGCGGTAGGTCTCGCGGCGCTATTCGCTGCCTCGTCGCTCGCGTTCACCGTGGTCAAGTACGCTGGAGCCCTGTACCTCATCTTTCTCGGCCTGCAGATGCTGCGCGCGTCGGGGCGTCCGAGCATCGCGCTGTCCGAGCTACCTGTGTCCACATCCAGGGTGTTTCGCGACGGGTTCGTGGTTGCGTTACTCAATCCGAAAACGACGCTCTTCTATGCGGCGTTCCTCCCACAGTTCATGACGCCAAGCGCCGCGCCGATCGTCCAAAGCGCATTGCTGGGATGCATCTTCGTCGCGATCGCGGCAGGTACTGACGTCCTCTACGCACTGGGTGCGGGGAGGGTCGCCGAGAGCTTGTCGGCACGAGGTCGTCTCGGACGTGGGCTGCGCGCGGCCGGTGGTGGAATCTTCGTCGGGCTTGGCGTGTTCACTGCCGCCATGAAGTCAGGTGTCGAGAGATAGGCCCGATCCCCTCGATCCCTCCGGCGTGCGCGTGGTGAATTGCCCGCGCTGCGCTACGCCCGTGCCCTGGGTGGCGGCGAGCCGCTATCGGCCATTCTGTTCCGAACGCTGTCGCTTGATCGATCTGGGCGATTGGGCCGCGGAACGTTATCGCGTCGCCGACGACTCGGGCCCCGAGGAAGAGCGCGACGCGCCCGATACGAGGCGCCCCGACTGAGCGATGCGCGCCGGGCCGCCGCAGCGGGTCAGACGCTCCATGCCCCCCGCTGCATCGCGATCCCATGGGCACCGCTCGCCCATGCCGGCTGCATGTGCGCGAGTTGCATCCCGCCGAGGGCATAGGCAGGCAGCGCATAGCCGGTAAGGAGCTGCGCCAGCCGCGCGAATCCGAGCACTGGCGCGCCCGGGTGGCTCGGCGTCGGTGCGACCGGGCCGACGACGACGAAATCCACGCCCAGGCGAGAAGCCAGGGCAAGCTCCTCGGCGTCGTGACAGGAAGCGCCGACGAGCGGGAAGCTCGGCCGCGCGCGCAGCGATCGAAGTTGCACGGCTTTCAAGTGCACCCCGTCAGCGCCGCAGTGCCGTGCGAGCGCTGCATCCGCATTGACGAGCACGCGCGCCGCGCGCTCGTGCGCGCGCCTCACCGCTTCGGTTGCGAAGTCGCCGAGCGCTTCGGCGCTCAGCCCGGGTTCTCGCACCTGCAGCAGGCGCAGGCCACGTCGCAGAGCCCGATCCAGCTGCGCCAGCGCGCTCGCCGTGCCGCACTCGAGCGCATTGGTGATCGCGTAGACATCGGGCAGTGCGAGCGCCGCGAGGATCGGCCCGTTGGCCGGCAGCATCGGCTCGACGCCGACCCGGCCGATAGTCTCCCAGGCGAGCGACTGGTTTTCGCGGCCGTGCGGTTCGCCGCGAAATGCGAGCACGCGAAAGAAATTCAGGTCCACCGTCGCGTGCGCGTAGCTGTAGCGCCGGGTGAGCCACGGATAGGCAAGCTCGACCTCGATACCGAGCTCCTCGTGCAGCTCGCGTGCGAGCGCCTCGCGCGCTGACTCGCCGGCTTCGATCTTGCCGCCCGGAAACTCCCAGTAGCCGGCGTAGACTTTGCCGCGGGGACGTTGGGCGAGCAGGAAGCGCCCGTCGTGGCGAAAAATCACGGCGGCGACGACCTGGACGACCGCGACCGGCTCCGATGCGGGGGTATTCAACGCTGTCGATCTCGGCGTTCGCGGGCGCGTGCGCGGCAGCGGCTACTTCGACTTCTTCATGCCGACCCGCCCGGCATAATCGCGCGCGAACTGCCATGCGACCCGGCCGCTGCGCGAACCGCGCGCCAGCGCCCATTGCACGGCTTGCTTGCGCAGATCATCGTCGATCCGGGCCTGGGGCGAGAAATGCCGCACCCAGTGCGCGGCGATGCGCAAGTAGTCGTCCTGGTCGAAGGAATAGAACGACACCCACAGGCCGAAGCGCTCCGACAGCGAGATCTTCTCCTCGACGGTTTCGCCCGGATGGATCTCCTCGCCGACGTGCTTGTACTCCAGGTTCTCGCGCATGTACTCGGGCATGAGATGGCGCCTGTTGGAGGTCGCATAGATGAGCACGTTATCGCTCGGCGCCGCGATCGACCCGTCCAGCACGACCTTGAGCGCCTTGTATCCCGGCTCGTCGGCCTCGAACGACAAGTCGTCGCAATACAGAATGAAGCGCTCGGGCCGAGCGCCGACCTGCTCGACGATCTCGGCCAGATCGACGAGATCGTGCTTCTCGACTTCGATCAGGCGCAGGCCCCGGCCGGCGTACTTGTTGAGCAGCGCCTTCACCAGGGAAGACTTGCCGGTGCCGCGAGCCCCCGTCAAGAGCACGTTGTTCGCCGGCAGCCCCTGCACGAACTGGCGCGTGTTCTGTTCGACCAGGCGTTTCTGCTGGTCGATGCCGCACAAGTCGTCGAGGCGGATCCGATGCGGATGCAGCACGGGCTGGAGATAGCCGTTGCTGCCGCGCTTGCGCCAGCGCAGCGCGATCGCCTGCTTCCAGTCGGCGGGCGGCGCAGGCGACGGCAGGATCGATTCGAGCCGGTCGAGCAAACCGTGGGCTCGCGCGAGCAGCGCCTTCGCGTCGAGCGAAAGATCGGAAGTCGTCATGCCGGATCGGATCGAGATGCGCAGCCGTGCGGCGGTACCGGAACCTCAGGTCCGGTACTCGGCGTTGATGGTGACGTAGTCGTGCGACAGGTCGCACGTCCACAGGCGTATCCGCGCCGGGCCGCGATGCAGATCCACCCGCACGCAGAACTCGCTCTTCGTCATGGCACGCTTGCCCGCCTCCTCGACGTAGTCGGGGTGCCGGCCGCCGGCAGTGGCGACATGGACGTCATCGAGATAGAGATCCAGCGCGGCGACGTCGAGATCCTCGATCCCGCTATAACCGATGGCTGCGAGTATCCTCCCCAGGTTGGGATCGGAGGCGAAGAACGCCGTCTTCACCAGCGGTGAATGCGCGATGGCATAGCCCACTTTGCGGCATTCGTCTTCATCCCTGCCGCCCTCGATCGAGAGCGTGACGAACTTGCTCGCACCTTCGCCGTCACGCACGATAGCCTGGGCGAGCTCGATCGCGAGCTCGGTGAGCGCGGCGCAAAGCCGCTCGAAGTCCTCGCCGCGCGCTTGCGCGATCTCGTGCATGGCGACGCGTCCGGTGGCCACGACGATAAAAGCATCGTTGGTGGATGTGTCGCCGTCGACGGTGATGCAATTGAACGATTGCGCCGCGGCCCGGCGCGCGGCCGCGTCGAGCACCGCCGGCGCAAGCCTCGCGTCGGTGCAAACGAAGCCCAGCATGGTCGCCATATTGGGCCGGATCATGCCCGAGCCCTTGGCGATGCCGCTCAGCGTCACGCGAGCGCCCGCGATCTGCACCTGCCGCGATGCCGCCTTCGGCACGGTGTCGGTGGTCATGATGGCTTCGGCCGCCGACAGCCAATCGGCGCCGGCGAGATCGGCCACGCAAACCGCCAGGCCGGCTTCGATCCGATCCACGGGCAGGCGCTCCATGATCACGCCGGTGGAAAACGGCAATACCTCGCCCGCACGGCAGCCCAGCAACTGCGCCGTCCGCTCGCAGACCCGGCGCGCATCGGCGATGCCGGCCTCGCCCGTACCGGCGTTGGCGTTGCCTGTATTCACGACCAGGGCGCGGATCGACCCGCCGCTGCGCGCGAGATGCTCGCGTGCCACGATCACCGGTGCGGCACAAAGCCGATTGCGCGTAAAGACCCCGGCGACCCGCGCGCCCTCGGCGATGCGCACGACCAGCAGGTCCTTGCGATTCGGCTTGCGGATCCCGGCCTTGGCGACACCGAGCTCGATGCCTGCGACCGCGGCCAGCGTGCGGGCATCCGGGACGGAGAGATTCACAGGCATGTCGCGCGCCTCGCGAGTCAGGTCAGCCGGCCGTGGCAGTGCTTGTACTTGCGGCCCGAGCCGCAGGGGCAGGGATCATTGCGACCCACTTTGCCGCCACGGCGAACGAACGGTTGCGGCTTGTCTTCCTCGGCCACGGCGACGCCCTCGCCTTCGGGCATCTCGGCGCCGGCAGCGGCCGTGCCGAAATCGGCATGCTGATACTGGACGTTCTCGACCACCGGCGCGCGCTCGGCCTGCGCGACTTCCTCGCGCGTGCGCACTTGCACCGTCATGAGGTGCTTGGTGACTTCGTCCTTGATCCGTTGCAGCATGTCCGCGAACAGCTCGAAGGCCTCGCGCTTGTATTCCTGCTTCGGGTTCTTTTGCGCGTAACCGCGCAGGTGTATCCCCTGGCGCAGGTAGTCGAGCTGCGCCAGGTGCTCGCGCCAATGGGTATCCAGGCTCTGCAACATGATGGCGCGCTCGTAGTGCCGGATCGCCTCGTGTTCGATCGGCACGATCTTCGTCTCGTAAGCCGCGTGGGCGGCCTCGACGATGCGGCTGCGCAAGCTGTCCTCGTGCAGGTCGGCCTCGGCCTTGAGCCACTGCGTGAGCGGAAGCTCGAGGTGCAGCTCCTGCGCGATCGCTTTCTCCAGGCCGCCGATGTCCCACTGTTCCTCCAGGCTTTCGGGCGGTACGTGCTCGGTGATGATCGCGTTGGCCACGTCGGCGCGCATCGCCTTCAAGGTCTCGGTGATATCCGTGCTCTCCAACAGCTCGTTACGCTGCTGATAGATGACCTTGCGCTGGTCGTTGGCGACGTCGTCGTATTCGAGCAGCTGCTTGCGGATGTCGAAGTTGCGCGCCTCGACCTTGCGTTGCGCGTTCTCGATCGCCCGCGTCACCCACGGGTGCTCGATCGCTTCGCCTTCGGGCATCTTCAAGCGATCCATGATCGCCGCCACGCGATCGGAAGCGAAAATGCGCAGCAGCGGATCCTCCAGCGAGAGGAAGAAGCGGCTCGATCCCGGATCGCCCTGGCGCCCGGAGCGGCCGCGCAACTGGTTGTCGACCCGGCGCGACTCGTGCCGCTCGGTGCCGACGATGTGCAGCCCGCCCGCCTTCACCACCGCCTCGTGCAGCGCCTGCCAGCGCTCGCGGATTTCCTTGGTGCGCGCTTGCCTGGCCATGTCGTCGAGCGCCTCGTCGGCCAGCACCGCGTTGATCTCCGGATCGGGATTGCCGCCCAGCACGATGTCCGTGCCGCGACCCGCCATGTTGGTTGCGATCGTGATCATTTTCGGCCGGCCGGCCTGGGCGACGATCTCGGCTTCACGCGCGTGCTGCTTCGCATTGAGCACGTTATGGGGAAGCTGTTGCTTCTCCAGCATGCCGGCGAGCAGCTCGGAATTCTCGATCGAGGTCGTGCCGACCAGCACCGGCTGGCTGCGCTCGTAGCAGTCGCGGATGTCGTCGATGACGGCCTGGTAGCGCTCCTTGGCGGTGCGATAGACCTGGTCCATGCGATCGGCCCGGATCATCGGATGATGCGTCGGGATGATGACCGTCTCGAGGTTGTAGATCTGCTGGAATTCGTACGCTTCCGTGTCCGCCGTCCCGGTCATGCCGGCGAGCTTCTTGAACATGCGGAAGTAGTTCTGGAAGGTGATCGAAGCAAGCGTCTGGTTCTCGCGCTGGATGTCCACGCCTTCCTTGGCCTCGACCGCCTGGTGCAGGCCGTCGGACCAGCGCCGGCCCGGCATGAGCCGCCCGGTGAACTCATCGACGATCACCACCTCGCCGTTTTGCACGACATAGTGCTGGTCGCGATGGAACAGCGTGCGCGCGCGCAAGGCCGCGTTCAGGTGATGCATGAGCGTGATGTTGTGCGCGTCGTACAGGCTGCTGCTTTCGGCGAGCAGGGTCGCCTCGGTGAGCAATTCCTCGGCGTGGGCGTGGCCTTCTTCCGACAGGATGACTTGATGGTTCTTCTCGTCGACCCAGAAGTCGCCCGGCGCGTTTTCTTCCTTCTGCCGAACGAGCTTGGGCGCGACCCTGTTCATCTGCAGATAGAGCTCGGTGGTGTCCTCGGCCTGGCCGGAGATGATGAGCGGGGTGCGCGCCTCGTCGATCAGGATCGAATCGACTTCGTCGACGATCGCATAGGTCAGCGGCCGCTGTACCCGCTCCGAGGGCTGGTACACCATGTTGTCGCGCAGGTAGTCGAAACCGAACTCGTTGTTGGTACCGTAGGTGATGTCGCAGGCATAGGCTTCCTGCTTCTTGTCGTGCTCCATCTGCGACAGGTTCACACCCACGCTGAGGCCAAGGAAGCGGTAGATCTTGCCCATCCAGTCGGCGTCGCGCTGGCCGAGGTAATCGTTGACCGTGACGATGTGGACGCCCGTGCCGGCGAGCGCATTGAGATAGGCCGGCAGGGTGGCGACCAGGGTCTTGCCTTCGCCGGTTCGCATTTCGGCGATCTTGCCCTGGTGCAGCGCGATCCCGCCCATCAACTGCACGTCGAAATGACGCATGCCCAGCGTACGCTTGCCGGCTTCGCGCACGACCGCGAAGGCTTCGGGCAGCAGCTTGTCGAGAGCCTCGCCGTTGCCGAAGCGCTGCCTGAATTCGTCGGTCTTCGCCCGTAGCTGTGCATCGGTGGCGTCCGCGCAGCCCGGCTCGAGCGCATTGATGGCGCGCACCGTATGACCGTATTGTCGCAACAGCCTATCGTTGCGGCTGCCGACGATCTTTTTCAGCAGATGAATGAACATCGATGCTCACGCCCGTATTCCGACCCAACCCAGCGGGCAATACAAAAGGGGGTGAGGACCTCGTCCCACCCCCTGTCTCGGATGGCAATCGCGGCTAGCCCGCCGTGCGCAGGAACCGCGCCGGATTCTGTGCGACGCCGTTGTGCCTCACCTCGAAGTGAAGGTGCGGGCCGGTCGCCCGGCCGCTGCTGCCCACCTCGCCGATGGTCGCGCCCTTCATCACCACCGCGCCCACGTCGACCAGACGTCGCGAGCAGTGGGCATAGCGCGTGACCAAGCCATTGCCGTGGTCGACCTCGATCATATTACCATACTGAGGGTGGTACTCCGACGCAACGACGACGCCCGCGGCGGCGGCGACGATGAGCGTTCCGGACTTCGCCATGAAGTCGACGCCCTCGTGAAATGCGCGTTCGCCTTTGAAGGGATCGAGCCGCCAGCCGAAATCCGAGGTGAACGTGCCGATGCGTAGCGGCAGCACCGAGGGCAAGAGCTGCTTCTTCACGTTATCGAGCGTGAGCAGCGAGTCGAGCAGTCCGAGCCTGTCGCTGCGATCGTCGACCTGGTGCGCCAGGAAGTCGAGGCGGCGTGCCAGCTCGGTGAAGGAAAGCGGCTCGGCGGGGCGCGTGGTCAGCGCGCCGCCGCGTGCGGCACTCTGGTCGAGCTGCAATTCCTGCGGCTTGAAGCCGGCCAAGCGGGCCACGCGCTCACCGAGCGTATCGAGGCGCAGGATCTGCGCCTGCAGCTCCCCCAGTCGCGTCGCCATCGCATCGAGGTTGTCGCGCACGTAGTAAGCCTGGGTCCGCTCGCCGTCCTCGCGCGCTGCCTCGGAGAAGAGCGACAATAGCGCCGAGTCGCGCGCCTGCGCGGCATAACGCAGGGCCGCATAGTTCATGAGCGCCGCCAGCGCGAACAGCGCCAGCACGAGGACCATGCAGCCACCCAGGACGTGGCTGCGCCCGAGGGTGATGGTCTTCGCGGTCGCTCGCCGGCTAGATACCAGAATGATGTTCATAATCCCCTCTGGCGCCCATGCCCGCGCGTAAGCTTTCCGAGATCCTGAGCACCGCCTCCGAGCTCGGCAAGCTGGGGGCGGCGGCGCAACGCGTCGAGCAGCTTCAGCGAATCTATGTGGAAGCCGTGCCTGCAGAGCTGTCCAGGCTGAGCCACGTGGGCTGGGCTCGTGCAGGCGTGTTGTCTATTACCGCCAGCAACGGTGCAGTCGCGGCGAAGCTCAGGCAAGTGACGCCTAGGGTGCTCGATCGCATGCGCCGACGGGGCTTCGAATTTAATTCAATGCGAATCGAAGTGCAAGTCGCGCGAACGCCCTCGGCGGGCTCGGCCGCAATCACTAAGCCGTTGAGCTCTCAAGCCTTGTCGGCGATCGACGCGGCGCTGGGCACGCTTGCCGAGTCGCCTCTGAAGCAGGCCTTGGCCCGCCTCGCGCGGCGGCGCTGAGCGCGCTTAGAGCAGCCGCTCGACCATGTAGAGCAATACCAGCACGACTCCGGCAACGACCGCGAGCCGCAACACCTGCAGCGCGAAGCGCAGCCAGCGCCGATTGCGCGTGACGACGAACGCGAGCAGCGAGGCGCCGATGGTCGCGATGGCGAAAAAGCCGAGCAGGCGAATGACGATCAGCATGCAGGGTGTGCCTCATGCACGCGCCGGCCGGCAGCGCCCAGGGGCGTGCAAATCGCAGCGCTTGCCGGCATCGCAAGGCGCCTCGCGTGGCCGCGAGTCGCGTCAGACCGGCTGCAGGCGCGCCTGTAACAGCGCCGGTGCTTCTTCGCCACGCTCGAAGCTCACGAGCTCGTACGCCGCGGGCTCGGCCAGCAGTTGGCGCAGCAGCGCGTTGTTGAGCGCGTGGCCCGACTTGTGTCCCGAGTATGCGCCGATCACCGGATGGCCGAGCAGATAGAGGTCGCCGATCGCGTCCAGCACCTTGTGCTTGACGAACTCGTTGTCGTAGCGCAAGCCGTCGGCGTTGAGCACCCGGTACTCGTCCATGACGAGCGCATTGTCCAGGCTGCCCCCGAGCGCCAGCCCCTGCGCGCGCATGGTCTCGACATCCTGCATGAAGCCATAAGTGCGCGCGCGGCTCACCTCCTGGATGTAGGAGGTTTCGGCGAAGTCGACGCAGACGCTTTGCCGGCCGCTCGCGAACACGGGATGTCGATACTCTATGGTGAACGAAACGCGAAAGCCGTGATACGGCTCGAAGCGGGCCCACTTGGCCGGCTCGCGCACCTCCACCGGCCGGGTGATGCGAATGAAGCGCTTCGGGGCGCGCTGCTCCTCGATGCCGGCCGATTGGATGAGAAACACGAACGGGGCTGCGCTCCCGTCCATGATCGGCACTTCCGGGCCGTCGACGTCGACGTAGACGTTGTCGATGCCGAGCCCGGCGAAAGCCGACATCAAGTGCTCGACCGTGGCGACGCGCGCCGGCCCGACGCCGATACACGTCGAAAGCCGCGTGTCGACCACGCAGGCCGCCTGGGCGCGGGTATGCGCGGGCGGTTCGAGATCGGTGCGCGTGAACACGATGCCGGTGTCGGGCGCGGCCGGGCGCAGTGCGAGCGTCACCTTCTCGCCCGAATGCAGGCCGACGCCGGTCGCGCGGACCTTGGTTTTCAATGTGCGTTGCTTGATCATGCGGTCAAGCCGAGCCTCGTCTGTAAGCTGCCGAGCCGATCGAGTTTAGCATGACGGTTGGCCCGTAACTACGGCCGCGACGACCCCTTGGTGCTCGCGTGTCCTGCTGCAACCGTATTTGCATGACGCGCGCTCCTTGGCCCGCCTCGGCGTCGTTCGCGGCGCTCGTGAACGGCGCCGCGGCCTTACGCCAACGCCGGGGCCGGCGCGGCGTGCCGGCCGGCCACCTTCAACCTTCCACCAGCCGTGGCCGGCCCGAACCGAGCCGCGGCCCGCTTCAGTCCGCCTGCTTGCGCAAGAACGCCGGGATATCGAGCTCTTCGACGCCCGAGTGCTTGAGCGCCTCGACGGTGGCGCGGTTGCGCCGCATGATGGCCGGGGTCTGATCGAGCACGGCGTAATCGACCTCGCCCGGCTCGACCAGCAGCGGCGCGTTGTCAGTGCCGGTCTTCACCACGCTCAACGGTTTCGGCTGCTGGCGATTGAGCACCGTGCCGAGCCCGGTGGCGACGATCGTCACCCGCAAGCAGTCCTGCAACTCGTCGTCGAACACCGCGCCCACTATCACCGTCGCGCTGTCGGCGGTGAATGCACGGATCGTGTTCATGACCTCGTGCATTTCCTTCATCCGCAGCGTCCCCTTGGCCGCCGAGATGTTGACCAGCACGCCGCGCGCATCGCGGATGTTGATATCCTCGAGCAAGGGACAGGCCACCGCCTGCTCGGCGGCCACGCGCGCCCGGTCGACCCCGGCCGCGTTCGCCGAACCCATCATGGCCATGCCCATTTCGGACATGACGGTGCGCACGTCGGCGAAGTCGACGTTGATCATGCCGGGGCAGCTGATGATCTCGGCGATGCCCGCCACCGCCCCGTGCAGCACGTCATTCGCCGCTCGGAACGCGTCGTCCACCGTGATGTCCTCGCCCAGCACGTGCATCAGCTTGTCGTTCGGGATGACGATGAGCGAATCGACGTGCTCGGTCAGCAGGTCGAGCCCTTCCTGGGCGATCTTCTGCCGCTTGCCCTCGAAAGCGAACGGCTTGGTCACCACCGCAACCGTCAGGATGCCGAGCTCCTTGGCGACCTGCGCCACCACGGGCGCGGCCCCCGTGCCCGTGCCTCCGCCCATGCCGGCGGTGAGGAACAGCATGTCGGCGCCGCGGATCAGCTCGGCGATGCGATCGCGATCTTCCATCGCCGCGGCGCGTCCGACTTCGGGATCGGCGCCAGCGCCCAGGCCCTTGGTGATATCGGAGCCGAGCTGGAGCTGCACTTTCGCCTGGTTGCGGCGAAGCGCCTGCACGTCGGTGTTGGCGGCGATGAACTCAACGCCCCCAACCCCCTTGGCGATCATGTGGTCGACGGCGTTGCCGCCGCATCCGCCGACGCCAAACACCTTGATGATGGCTTCCTGCGATTGCGCCTCGATGAACTCAAATGGCATCTGCATCTCCTTTGTCGTTGGCTACATGACCGCGTTGCCGCGACTCCCTGGTTGTCAAAAATTACCCGTGACCCAGCTCTTCATCTTGTCGAAAACCTGCTGAAACGATCCGCTTTGCATCTTCACCAGCTCGTTGTGGCGGTGCTGCTCCAGCCCGGTGAGCAGCAGGCCCACTCCGGTGGAATAGCACGGCGTCGACACCACGCCCGCCAAACCGCCGAGATAGCGCGGCATGCCCAGGCGCACCGGCATATGGAAGACTTCCTCGCCCAACTCCACCATCCCCTGCATGACCGCCGAGCCGCCGGTGATGACCACGCCCGAGGAGAGCAGCTCTTCGTAACCGCTCGCCCGCAGCTCGCGCTGCACCAGCGAATAGAGCTCCTCGACGCGTGGCTCGATCACTTCCGCGAGCGTTTGGCGCGAGAGCTGGCGCGGCCCGCGATCGCCCACGCCGGGGACTTCCACCGCCTGCTGCGGATCGGCGAGCTGGCGCAACGCGCAGCCATGCTTCACCTTGATGTCCTCGGCGTCCTTGGTGGGCGTGCGCAGTGCCATCGCGATGTCGTTGGTGATCTGGTCGCCGGCGATCGGAATCACGGCCGTGTGACGAATCGCGCCGTGCGTGAACACCGCCATGTCGGTGGTGCCCCCGCCGATGTCGACCAGGCATACGCCCAGGTCCTTTTCGTCCTCGGAGATGGTCGCGGTGGCCGAGGCAAGGGGCTGGAGAATGAGGTCACGCACTTCGAGCCCGCAGCGGCGCACGCACTTGATGATGTTCTGGGCGGCCGAAACGGCGCCGGTCACGATGTGCACCTTGACTTCCAAGCGCACGCCGCTCATGCCGAGCGGCTCGCGCACGTCTTCCTGCCCGTCGATGATGAATTCCTGGTTGAGCACGTGCAGGATCTGCTGGTCGGTCGGGATGTTGACGGCGCGCGCCGTCTCGATCACGCGTAACACGTCCTGCTGCGTGACTTCCTTGTCCTTGATCGCGACCATGCCATGCGAGTTGTAGCTCTTGATATGGCTGCCCGCGATGCCGGCGTACACCTCGCGGATCTTGCAGTCGGCCATCAGCTCGGCTTCCTGCAGCGCGCGCTGGATCGCGTTCACGGTCGACTCGATATTGACGACCACCCCCTTCTTCAAGCCGCGCGAAGGCTGGCTCCCCATGCCGATGATCTCGAGCGAAGCATCCGGCTTGATCTCGGCGACGATGGCGACAACCTTGGATGTGCCGATGTCGAGCGCTACCAGCAAGTTCTTGCTGTCCTTCTGCTTGCTCATCTACGTTTTTCCTTCCCCTCCGCGCGCGCGAGCTCCGCGACTCGCACGGCAAAACCGTTGCCATAACGCAGATCCGCGTGATCCATGCGCCGTCCGAGCAACAGCGCCGCGCGCTGGTAGTTCTGGACGAAGCGCTCGAGCCGGTTTTCCAGATCGTTGCGGCCGAGCTCCAGCGTGAGACCGCCGTCGAGCTTGAGTGACCAGGCCCGCCGGGCCGAGACGTTGACTTGCACCGGCACGCGCCCGATGGGCTGCAAGCTCGCGCGAAAATAAGCGTACTGAATGGCCATTTCCTTCGCCGCCCCCGCGGGGCCGTTGAATACGGGCAGCGCCCCGTCGTAGGCGGCGTTGAAGATCTCGCCTTGCAGGTTCACCAATCCCAGCGTGCCCCAGCGCGCGAGCGGCACGTGCTCTTCGAGCCGCACCTCGAGCCTCCCCGGCCAGTGCCGGCGCAGATCCGCCCTGCGCACCCAGGGAATGCTCTCGAAGCCCTTGCGCGCGCGCGCAAGATCGATCGTGAAAAAGGTGCCGCGCAGATCGCGCCGCGCGACCGCTTCGATTTCGGCGCGCTGTACCAGGCGCGGCTCCGACTTCAGCACCACCTCGCGCAACGGGAACACGGGCAGGCGCACCGCCAGCACGAAGGCCGCGTACAGCACAGCCAGGAACGCGACCGCGAACAGTGCGTTCGCGATCGCGTTCAAGGGCTCGGGCCGATCCCACATGTCTATACGCTTGCTTCATCCATCGCCCAACAGTGCGCGCGACGCCCGCGCCTGCCGGCCGGACACCCAAGCAGGCTTGCTATCCGCGGACACGAGCGGCCTCCAGGATGTCGATGACGAGCTGATCGAACGCGATGCCACGCGCGCGCGCCGCCATGGGCACCAGGCTGTGATCGGTCATGCCAGGAATCGTGTTGACCTCCAAGCAATACGGCGCCCCCGCGCGATCGAGCATGAAATCGACCCGGCCCCATCCCTCCGCGCCCAGCGCGTGAAACGCCTCTAGCGCCAGCGCCTGGAGCGCTCGCTCGCGTTCGAGCGCAAGCCCGCACGGGATGAGGTAGCGCGTGTCGTCGGCGTGGTACTTGGCCTCGTAGTCGTAGAACGCGCGCGGCGTCTCCAGCTTGATCACCGGCAGCGCGTGCCCGGCCAGGATCGCGATGGTGTATTCCGCGCCGTCGACGAAGCGCTCCGCCAGTACGCTCGTGTCATGGCGCGCGGCAAGCGCGTAGGCCGGTTCGAGCTGCTCGATGCTCGTAACCTTGCTGATGCCGATGCTCGAGCCTTCGCAGGCCGGCTTCACCATGAGCGGCAGGCCGAGCTCGGCCGCCACGCCGGCCCAGTCCGAATCGGCCGCGAGCAGCACGTGCGCCGGCGTCGGGATGCCGAGCGCCTGCCAGATCAGCTTGGTGCGCCATTTGTCCATGGCGAGCGCACTCGCCATGACGCCGCTGCCGGTGTAGGGCAAACCCATGAGCTCGAGCGCGCCCTGCACGGTGCCGTCTTCGCCGAAGCGCCCGTGCAGGGCGATGAACACCCGGTCGAAGCGCTCGGCGATCAAGGCCTCGAGCTGCCGCTCGGCCGGATCGAAGGCATGCGCGTCGACACCCCGGCCGAGCAGCGCCTGCAGCACCATCGCGCCGCTCTTCAGCGAGACTTCCCGCTCGGCGGAGCGCCCGCCGAGCAGGACGGCGACTTTGCCTAATGTGCGCGGGTCGCTCATGCGTGTTCCCCGACGATGCGCA
Organism: Burkholderiales bacterium; assembly: GCA_020848435.1. Taxonomy (GTDB): domain Bacteria; phylum Pseudomonadota; class Gammaproteobacteria; order Burkholderiales; family WYBJ01; genus WYBJ01. The sequence continues at coordinate 24,734 of JADLAC010000064.1, forward strand.
CTTCGCACTCCAGGGCAATGCCGAATCTCGCCCCGACTTCGGTTCGCGCCATGTCGATCAGGCTTTCGATGTCGGCCGCGGCCGCGCCGCCGAGGTTGACGATGAAGTTGGCGTGCTTGTCCGAGATGGCGGCATTGCCCACGCGCTTGCCTTTGAGTCCGCAGGCCTCGATCAGGCGCGCTGCATAGTCCGCGGCGGGATTGCGAAACACCGACCCGGCATTGGGCCGGTTGAGCGGCTGGGTAGCGATGCGCCGGGCGAGTAGATCGCGAATGCGGATCCGTGCTTGCATCCCGCTGCCGCGCTCGAACACGAAGCGCGCCGCGACATACCATTCCTCGACCGCTGCGGGCGCGACCAGCGCGACCTGCCGATAGTCGACGCGATAGTCGCCGGGCTCGCGCTTGCGCAGCCTGCCGTCGCGCCCGATCGTGGTCACCTCGCGTACTACCCGCCACGTCTCGCCGCCATAGCAGCCGGCGTTCATCGCGAGCGCCCCGCCGATCGTTCCCGGAATCCCCGCGAGAAACTCCGCGCCGACCAGGTCGTGCAACGCGGCGAAACGCGCTACCTTGGGGCTCGCGACCCCGGCGCCGGCATAGACCGTCGCGCCATCGACCAGCACGAGGGTATCGAGCACGCCGTGGGTGAACACGACCGTGCCGCGATAGCCGCCGTCGCGCACCAGCAGGTTGCTGCCCAGGCCCACGAACATGATCGGCTCGTCGTGCGGCAGTCGCGGCAGCATCGCGGCCAGATCGTCCAGGTCCGCGGGCACGTAAGCACGCCGAGCGCAGCCGCCGGCGCGCCAGCTCACGTGCCTGGCCATCGGCTCGTCGTGGAGCCAGCGCCCGCGCAATGCCGTCAGTGGTTGCATCTCGGCCATGTTCATTGCGCCCGCGCCTCGCGCAGACTGTGCAGCCATACCGGTACGGCGCCGATCGAGCCAGCGCCCATCGTCAGCACGACGTCGGCGTCGCGCACCGCCGCGAGAATCGCCTGCGGCAGCTCGTTCACGCGCTCAACGAAGATCGGCTCGACCTTGCCCTGGACCCGCAGCGCCCGCGCCAGGGCGCGGCCATCGGCGGCGACTATCGGCGCCTCCCCGGCCGGGTAGACCTCGGTCAAGAGCAGGGCATCGACTGTTGAGAGCACGCGCACGAAGTCCTCGAACAGGTCGCGGGTGCGGGTATAGCGATGCGGCTGAAACGCCAGCACGACGCGCCGGTTCGGATACGCGCCGCGAACCGCGGCGAGGGTGGCGGCCATCTCGGCGGGGTGATGGCCGTAATCGTCGATGACGCTGCAGCGTCCGCCCGCGGGCAAGTCGATTTCGCCGTAGCGCTGAAAGCGCCGCCCGACGCCGCGGAATTCGTTCAGCGCCCGCGTGATCGCCGCGTCCGAGGCGCCGACCTCCATCCCGATGGCGATGGCGGCGAGCGCATTGAGAACGTTGTGCTCGCCGGGCAGGTTGAGATCGACTTCGAGATCCGGCAGCGCAGCGCTTGATCGCGCCTTGCGCTTACGCTCGACCCGAAAGCGCATGCGTCCGCCCTGGTGGGCGACATCGACCGCGCGGACGTGCGCTTCGAGATCGAACCCGTAGGTCACCACGGGCTTCGCCACGTCGGCGAGGATCGCGCGCACGTTGGCATCCTCGATGCACAGCACGGCCACGCCGTAGAAGGGCAGTTGCTGCAAGAAGGCGAGAAAAGTCTGGCGCAGCCGCTCGAGCGAGTGGCCGTAGGTTTCCATGTGATCGGCGTCGATGTTGGTCACCACCGCCGCCACCGGTTGCAGGTGCAGGAAGGACGCGTCCGATTCGTCGGCCTCGACCACGATGAACTCGCCACTACCGAGCTTCGCGTGCGATCCGGCGCTCACCAGGCGCCCGCCGATGACGAACGTGGGATCCATCCCAGCTTCGGCGAGCACGCATGCGACCAGGCTCGTGGTCGTGGTCTTGCCGTGGGTTCCTGCGACGGCGATGCCTTGCTTGAAGCGCAACAGCTCGGCCAACATCAACGCTCGCGGCACGACCGGGACGTTGAGCTCGCGCGCTTGCACCACCTCCGGGTTGTCGGCAGCCACCGCGGTCGAGACCACCACGACGTCCGCGCTCTCGACGTTGCGCGCATCGTGGCCGCGGGCAATGCTGGCGCCGAGCGCGGCCAGGTGCTCGGTGGCCGCATTCGAAGCAAGGTCGGAGCCGCTCACCTGGTAACCCAGGTTGATCAGCACCTCGGCGATGCCGCTCATGCCGGCGCCGCCGATGCCGACGAAGTGGATGTGTCGGACCTTGTGCCGCATCGTCTTATCCGGCGCTTCCCGATTCGATTAAGGCGTGCCCGCCGCGGCGGGCCGGGTTCGCTGTCATCGCCGCGCCCTCGTCTTGACTGCCATGGCTGCGCACACGTCGGCGACGGCGCGGGCTGCTTCGGGACGACCCAAGGCGCGCGCGCGCTGCGCCATGTCGAGCAATCGCGCCCGGTCGAACGACCCGAGCAGCTCGGCCAGGCGCTCCGCCGTGAGCGTCGCTTGCGGCAGCAGCAGCGCCGCACCAGCGGCCGCGAGGGCTTGCGCGTTGCGTGTCTGGTGATCGTCGATGGCGAATGGAAACGGGATCAGGATGGCACCCACGCCGACGGCCGCCAACTCGGCCAGCGTGGTGGCACCGGCGCGACACACGACGAGATCCGAGCGCGCCAGCAAAGCGGCCACGTCGTCGGCGAACGCCACGCAGGTCGCGGCGACCTCCAGCCCCTGGTACAACGCCTGCACCGCCGCGATGTGTTGCCTGCCTGCCTGGTGCACGATCTCGGGGCGCGTCGCGGCGGGCAGCAGCGCCGCCGCACGCGGCACGAGATCGTTCAAGGCTTGCGCGCCCAGGCTGCCGCCGAGCACCGTCAAACGCAGCCGCCCCGAGCGCGGCGCGAAGCGCTCCGCGGGCGCAGCGACGTTGCCGAAGGCGGCGCGAATTGGATTGCCCGTGAGCAGCGCGCCGCGCTTTGGCGCGAAGGCGCTTTCGAAGCTCGTCAACACGCGATCGGCCAGGCTCGCCAATATGCGCGTGGTCGTACCGGCGACGGCGTTCTGCTCGTGGATGACGAGCGGCCGGCCGAGCAGCGAAGCCATCATACCGCCCGGCAATGCGATGTAGCCACCCATGCCCAGCACGACGTCGGGACGCACGCGCCGAATCGCCGCCGCCGCCTGCCACAAGGCATATAGCAATCGCAGCGGCAGTGCGACAAGCACGAACCAGCCTCGGCCACGCACGCCCTGGAAGCTCACCCAGACCATTTCATGCCCGTTACGCGGCACGATCTCGGCCTCCATTCCGCTCTTCGCGCCCATCCACACCACGCGCCAGCCGCGCGCCGCCATGACTTCGGCAACCGCGAGGCCGGGGAAGATGTGGCCCCCGGTGCCGCCGGCCATGATCAGGATGGTATGCGCCACGGTTCACTCGGTACCTGCACCGGATCTGCTCGCATTGGCTTCATGCGCGCTCATACGCTTCGCCCTTGCATGAGCTGCCTATTCTCCCAATCGATACGCAGCAGTACGGCGATCGCGCAGCAGTTGGCGGCGATCGCGCTGCCGCCGAAGCTCATGAGCGGCAAGGTGAGCCCCTTGGTCGGCAGCACCCCCATGTTGACGCCGATGTTGATGATCGCCTGCACGCCGATCCACAGGCCGATTCCCTGCGCGACCAGCGCGGCGAACAAGCGCTCGAGCATCGCCGACTGCTGGCCGATGGCGAACGCGCGCAAGACCAGCCAGGAGAAGAGCGCGATCACGCTCGCCACGCCCGCAAAGCCGAGCTCCTCGGCGATGACCGCGAGCAGGAAATCGGTGTGCGCTTCCGGCAAGTAGAAGAGTTTCTCCACGCTGCCGCCGAGCCCGACCCCGAGCCATTCGCCGCGGCCGAACGCTATCAGCGCATGCGAGAGCTGATAGCCGCGGCCGTAGGCATCCGACCACGGGTCCATGAAGCCGAGAATGCGCTGCATCCGGTAGGGCGAAGTCATGATGAGCGCAACGAACCCCACCACCAGCAATACCGCCAGACCCGCGAACAAGCGCCAGTTCATCCCGCCCAGAAAGAGGATGCCCATCGCGATCACGGTAATGACCGCGAAGGCGCCGAAGTCCGGCTCGCGCAGCAGCAACCCGCCGACGAACAACATCACCACCAGCATCGGCGCGAAGCCCTTCTTGAAGCTTCCCATGTACGCCGCCTTGCGCACGGTATAGTCGGCCGCGTACCAGACGACGAAGAGCTTCATCAGCTCCGAGGGCTGCAAGTTGAGCACCCCGAGCGGCAACCAGCGCTGGCTGCCGTTCACCTCGCGGCCCACACCCGGGACGAGCACCAGCACGAGCAGCGCCATCCCGCCCACGAACAGATGCGGCGCGTGCCGCTGCCACAAGTGCATCGGCACCTGGAACACCGCGGTTGCCAGCACCAGGCTCAGCAGGACGAAGATCGCGTGACGCACGAGGAAATAGCTCGCTTGATAGCCCGTGTGGCGGGTCGCTTCGGCCATCGCGATCGACGAGGAGTAAACCATCACCAGGCCGAGCGAGAGCAAGGCGATCGACACGGCGACGATCCCTCGATCGTACTCGGCCGCCGGCCGGATGCGCTGGACGTCGTGATAGAACATTCAATGCGCGCTCCCCGCCTCGTGCGCCAGCGACCTCGCCAAGCGCGCGAATTCCTCGCCGCGATGCACGTAATCGCGGAACATGTCGTAGCTCGCGCACGCCGGCGAGAGCAGTACGCCGTCCCCGGGTGCGGCAGCCGCATGCGCAAGCCGGATCGCTTGCTCGAACGTCTGCGCGCGGATGAGCTCGATTCCGGTCCGCGCGAGCGCCGCCGCGATGGCTTCCCGGTCCTTGCCGATGAGGACCACGGCGCGCGCATGCCGCCGCACGGCCTCGGCGAGCGGCGCGAAATCCTGGCCCTTGCCGTCGCCGCCGGCGATCAATACCGAGCGCCTGCCCAAGCCGCTCAACGCGGCAATGGTCGCGCCGACATTGGTGCCTTTCGAATCGTCGTAGAACGTGACGGCGCCAATCTCGGCCACCGGCTGCATGCGGTGCGGCAAGCCGCGGAAGCCGCGCAGCGCCGCCAGCATCGGTGCCGTCGCTACCCCGATCTCGCGGCAAAGCGCCATCGCGGCGAGCGCGTTGGCAGCATTGTGTGCGCCCGCTATGCCGACCTCGGCGGCAGGCATGAGGGCTGACGCGCCCTGCGCGAGCCAATCGCGGCCCTCGAACAGCACGATACCCCAGTCCTCGGCAGCGGGCGGCGCATCGGATCCGAAGCTGCGCACCACGCGCCCCGGGATTTGCATGCCCATGCTCCACGAATCGGCGCGATTGAGGACTTGCGCTCCGCTGCCCCGGAATATTCGCGCCTTCGCCGCCGCATAGCTCGCCAGGCCGTCGTATCGATCCAGGTGGTCCTGCGTCAGGTTGAGCATCGCCGCCGCCGCGGGATTCAAGGATTGCGTGGTCTCCAGTTGAAAGCTGGACAACTCGAGCACGTACACCCGCGGCGCCGGCTCGCTGTCGAGCGCATCGAGCACCGGCAGGCCGATGTTGCCGGCGGCGACGGCAGGGAGCCCTGCCTCCCGGCACATCGCCCCCGCCATCGCCGTGACGGTGCTCTTGCCGTTCGAGCCCGTGATCGCGATGACGGTCGACTGCGCGGGCTTCGCCTGGGCGAAGAGCTCGATGTCGCCCACGACCGGCACGCCGCGTGCGACCGCACGGCGCACCTGCGGCTCGGCGACGGCTATGCCGGGGCTGATCGCGATCAAGTCGGCGCCGTCGAAGCTCTCGGCGCGGAACGGCCCCAAGTGCATTTCCAAGCCGGGCAGCTCGCGCGCGAGGTCGGCGGCGCGCGGCGGGTGCTCGCGGCTATCGGCGACCCGCACGCGGGCGCCGCGCTTGGTGAGCCAGCGCGCCATCGACATGCCGGTTTGTCCCAGTCCCAATACCAACACTCGTGTTCCGCTCAGTTCCATCGGCATGCGGACGCGCTGCCGGGCGGCATCGCTCGCACCCTTATCTCGCGCCGGCTTCTCATCGCAGCTTCAACGTCGACAAGCCCACCAGCACCAGCATCATGGTGATGATCCAGAAGCGCACCACGACCTGGTTCTCCTTCCAGCCCTTGAGCTCGTAGTGATGGTGCAGCGGCGCCATGCGGAAGATGCGTCTGCCCGTGAGCTTGAAGGAGGCGACCTGCAACATCACCGACAAGGTTTCGACCACAAACACTCCGCCCATGATGAGCAGCACGATCTCCTGGCGCACGATCACCGCGATGGTCCCCAGCGCCGCGCCGAGCGCGAGCGCGCCCACGTCGCCCATGAACACTTCCGCCGGATAGGCGTTGAACCACAGGAACGCGAGACCCGCTCCGGCGAGCGCTGCGCAGAACACCGTCAGCTCGCCCGCACCCGGGATGTAGGGGAAGGCGAGGTATTTCGAGAACACCGAGTTGCCGGTCACGTAGGCGAAGATCCCGAGCGCCGCGCCGACCATGACGGTGGGCATGATCGCGAGCCCGTCGAGCCCGTCGGTCAAGTTCACCGCGTTGCTGGTGCCGACGATCACCAGGTAGGTCATGGCGATGAATCCGACCACCCCCAGTGGGTAGGCGATCGTCTTGAAGAACGGCACGGTGAACGCGGTTTGCGCTGGCAGGGTCGCGCTGAATGCCAGGGTCATCGCGACCGACACGCCGATGACCGATTGCCAGAAGAACTTGGCGCGCGCGGACAGTCCCTTGGGATTGCGGTGCACGACCTTGCGGTAGTCGTCGATCCAGCCGATCAGGCCGAAGCCGAAAGTGACGGCGAGCACCACCCAGACGAAGCGATTGCGCAAGTCGGCCCACAACAGCGTGGTCACGATGATCGAGACCAGGATCAGCGCCCCGCCCATGGTCGGCGTCCCCGCCTTGGTGAGGTGCGTGCGCGGTCCGTCGTCGCGCACTGATTGTCCGATCTTGTAGGCGGCGAGCTTGCGTATCATCGCCGGCCCGACCACGAACGAGATGACGAGCGCGGTGAGGCACGCCAGCACGGCGCGTAGCGTGATGTAGCCGAACACGTTGAATGCGCGAACTTCGGTGCTCAACCATTGGGTCAACGCGAGCAGCATGACGTTTCCCGCGCTGGCACGCCGAGCACGCAAGGCATCTTCGCGCTCACGCCTGCTCGGCTTTCAGTGATTGCACCACACGCTCCATCTGCATGAAACGCGATCCTTTCACGAGCAAGGTGGTGCCGGGTGCGAGCTCAGGCGTCACGGCTTCCAAGAGATCCTCGATACGCGCGCAATGTCGAGCAGCGGGGCCGAACGCTTCGCTCGCATGGCGGCTGAGCTCGCCGAGCGTGATCAATAGATCGATCCCCGCGGCCGCCGCCGCTGCGCCGACGCGGCTGTGCGTCTCGAGCGCGTGGCTGCCGAGCTCGCCCATGTCGCCCAGAACCAGCACCCGCCTGCCCGGCATTTGCGCCAGCACCGCAACCGCCGCGAGGCTCGAGTCGAGATTGGCGTTGTAGGTATCGTCGAGCACGATCGACCCATTGCGACCCTGAAAGCACTCAAGCCGGCCTTCGGGACCGCGAACCGCGGCGAGCCCGCGGCCGATCAGCGCCGCCGGCACATCTAGCGCGAAGGCCGCCGCCGCCGCCGCAATCGCATTGCGGACGTTGTGCACCCCGGGCAAGCCGAGCGTGAACCGCGTTTGCCCGGCCGGCGTGCGCACCACGATGTCGCTCGAAAGCCGGTGTCCGGTGTAGCGTCCGCTCACGCAGGCGGGCGTATCGAGGCCGAAGTCGATCACTTTGCGCGCGGCGTTCTGGCCGCGCCACAGCGGCGCGTAGGCATCGTCGGCGTTGATCAAGGCCACGCCGTCGCTTGCCAGGCCCTCGTAGATTTCGCCCTTGGCGCGCGCGATCGCATCCAGGCTGCCGAGCAAGCCGATATGTGCGCTGCCGGCATTGTTGACCAGGGCAATCGTCGGTCGCGCCAGTCCGGTCAGGTAGCGGATTTCGCCCGCATGATTCATTCCCATCTCGATCACCGCGTAGCGGTGGCGCTCGCGCAGCCGCAGCAGCGTCAAGGGCACGCCGATGTCGTTGTTGAGGTTGCCCTCGGTCGCGAGCACGTGGGAGGCGTCGGCGCAATGCAGGCGCAGCACCGCGGCGATCATGTCCTTGACCGTGGTCTTGCCGTTGCTTCCGGTCAATCCGACCAGCGGCAGGAAGAATCGCTCGCGCCAATACGCGGCCAGCTTGCCGAGCGCCGCGCGCGTATCGTCCACCACGATCAGCGCGGCGTCCGCGGCCGGCGGCGCGGGCATCGACGCGCGCGCGACCACCGCGGCGGCGGCGCCTCGCTGCAATGCATCGCCGACGAAGCGCACGGCGTCGAAGCGCTCACCCTTGATCGCCACGAACAGCTCGCCCGGGGTCAATGCGCGGGTATCGGTCGATACGCCCGTGACGATCCGATCGCTGCCGCGTAACTCCCCGCTCATTGCCGCAGCGGCTTCGCGCAAGCTCATCATGCGTGCGCCTCGGCCGCCGCATCGCCGGGTGGGGTCCAGGCGTCGAGACAACGCCGGGCGTGGCCTGCATCGCTGAAAGGCAGCCGTGCGCCGGCGATTTCCTGCCAGCGTTCGTGTCCCTTGCCGGCGAGCAGCACGACATCCCCGCTGCGAGCGCTCGCTACGGCGTGCTCGATGGCGCGTTGCCGATCCGGCTCGGTCACCACTGCGCCGCTCGCGCCCGCCACGATGGCCGCGATGATGCTCGCGGGATCTTCGCTGCGCGGATTGTCGCTCGTGACGATGACGCGATCGGCGAGGCGCGAGGCGATCTCGCCCATCACGGGCCGCTTGCCCGCATCGCGCTCGCCGCCGCAGCCGAAGACGCACACGAGCCGCCCGCCTCCCAAGTGCGCGCGCAATGCCGTCAGCACTTGCTCCAGCGCATCCGGAGTGTGCGCGTAGTCGACAACCACCAGCGGCGTGGCACCGCCGCCGAGGGTCTGCATGCGCCCTTCGACGGATTGCAGGGTAGGCAACACCTCGAGCGCTTGCGAGAAGGGCACGCCGGCCGCGAGCAGCACGCCCAGCACCGCCAGCAGATTGGCCGCGTTGTATGCGCCCATGAGCGGGCTGTCGATCTTGCCCCCGCCCCAGGGCGTGCGGATCTCGAGCTTCAGTCCAAAGCGGTGCAGGTCGAGGCGCTGGCCTGCGATGTCGCCGCTGCTGAAGCCGTAGCGCAGCACTCTCGCGCTGCCGCCGCGCAGGCGCTCGACCAGGCGAGCGCCGAAGGCGTCATCGACGTTGATCACGGCATGGCCCAGGCCCGGCCAGTCGAACAGCCGCGCCTTGGCCTCGGCATAGCTTTCCATGTCGCCGTGATAGTCGAGGTGATCGCGCGTCAAGTTGGTGAACAGCGCGACATCGAAACGCGCGCCGCTTAACCGATCCTGCACCAGCGCGTGCGACGACGCTTCCATCGCGACGCATTGCGCGCCGGCGCGAACATAGCCTGCCAGTAGGGCGTGCAGCTCGAGCGCGTCGGGCGTGGTATTGGCGAGCCCGCTCAGCTCGCCGGGAAAGCCGTGGCCGAGCGTGCCGATGACCGCGCACTTGCGCCCCAGGCGGGTGAGCGCGGCGGCGATCCATTGACTGCACGTCGTCTTGCCGTTGGTGCCCGTGACGCCGGCCATCCACAAGTGGCTGGCCGGTTCGCCGCTGAGCTCGCTCGCCAGCTTGCCGGCAAATGCCCGCAACCCGTGCACGCCGCGGTTGGGGAGCGCCCAGCGCTGCGGCCACGCATAGGCCTGCGCCTCCCACAGCACCGCGGCCGCGCCCGCCGCGATCGCCTCGCCGATGAAATCGCGCCCGTCCTGGCGCTCGCCCGGGTAGGCGACGAAGACATCGCCGGGACGCACGCGGCGGCTGTCGTTGACCAGCCGCTCGATCGGAACGCCGAGCGAGGCCAGAGACTCCAGCGGAGGGCATACCGGTCGCTGCGCGGGGTCGGTCATGCTCAGCCTCGCGGACCCGAGTCTTCCCGCGCGATCCAGACGTCTTCCTTGATCACAGGCGCATCGGCGGGGGGTAACTTGACGTTGATCGTCGGCGCATCCGGGGGCACCGACAGCGTGCGCAGCGCGGCGGCCACGACTTCGCGAAACACGGGTGCGGCCACCGCACCGCCGTAATACTGTCCCGCGGTCGGCTCGTCGATCATCACCGCGACCACGATCCGCGGGTCCGAAACCGGTGCGAAGCCCACGAACGACGATACGTACTTGGTCGGCGCATAACGCCCGTTCTCGAGCTTGTGCGCGGTGCCGGTCTTGCCGGCGACGCGATAGCCGGGAACCTGTGCGCGCGGCGCGGTGCCGCCCGGCTGAACCGCCATTTCGAGCATCTTGCGCACGGCCTGCGCCGTGCGCGGCGCGATTACCGGCGTCCCCGCTTCGGGCTCGTCGCGCCGGGTCAGGGTCACGGGCAGCAACTCGCCATCGCCCGCGAAGATCGTGTAGGCGCGAGCGAGTTGCAGCAAGCTGACGGAAATGCCGTGGCCGTAGGACATGGTGGCCTGCTCGATCGGGCGCCAACTCTGATATGCACGCAGCCGGCCCGATCCCTCGCCGGGAAAGCCTGACTTGGGCAGCGCGCCGAAGCCGCTGCGCGCGAACAGCGTCCACATGGTCTGCGCCGGCAGGTCGAGCGCGATCTTGGCGGCGCCGACGTTCGACGATTTCTGAATGACCTGCTCGACCGTGAGTGTGCCGGCGGGGTGCGCGTCGCTGATGGTTGCCTTGCCGATCGTCAATCGGCCCGCGCCGGTCGTGATCACGGTTTCGGGCTTGATCCGGCCGGCTTCGAGCGCGGCGGCCACCGTGAAGGGCTTCAGCGTCGAGCCGGGCTCGAACAGATCGGTGAGCGCGCGGTTGCGCGAGCGCTGCGGCTCGATCCGGCCGCGATTGTTCGGGTTGTAGGTCGGCACGTTGGCGAGCGCCAGCACTTCGCCTGATCTCGCGTCCAGCACGACGATGCCGCCCGCCTTGGCGCGGTGCGCTTCGAGCGCCGCCTTCAGCTCGCGATAGGCGAGGTACTGGATCTTGCGATCGATCGACAGGGTGAGATCGCGCCCCTGCTGCGGCGCACGGATGCTTTCGACGTCTTCGATGATCCGGCCCAGGCGGTCCTTGATGACGCGGCGGCTGCCCGGCTTGCCGACGAGCAGATCCTGAAAGGCGAGCTCGAGCCCTTCCTGCCCTTTGTCGTCGATGTCGGTCATGCCGATCACGTGCGAGGTGACCTCGCCCGCCGGGTAGTAGCGCCGATACTCGCGCTGCAAGAAAACGCCGGGGATGTTCAGCTCCACCACCCGGGCCGCCTGCTCCGGGGGAAGCTGGCGGCGCAAGTAGACGAATTCGCGCCGGGTGTCAGCGACGCGCCGCGTGACTTCGTCGGGATCGACGTTCAACAAGCGGCCGAGCCGCCGCAACTGATCGGGCGTGGCGGCGAAATCGCCCGGGCTTGCCCATACCGACTCCACCGCGGTCGAGATGGCGAGCGGCTCGCCGTGGCGATCGGTGATACGGCCACGGTGCGCGCTGATCTCGACCACGCGGCTGTAGCGCGACTCGCCCTTCTGCTGCAGGAAGTCGTTGTTGAGGCCCTGCAAGTACACCGCGCGCGCAGCCAGGCCGAGCATCCACGCGATCAGGATGAGCAGCAGGAGGCGCGCACGCCAGATCGGAAAGCGCAGGCGCAGAACGGGGCTCGCGAGCGAATTCATCGCGCCTTCCCCGCCTCCGCCGGCGCGAGCACCTGCACGCGATTGGGCGCTAGCGCCCGCATGTTCAGTTGTGCGCTGGCGATCTTCTCTATGCGGGACTGCATCGCCCAGGTGCTCGCTTCGAGCTGAAGCTGGGTGAACTCGATTTCGAGCTGTTTGGCGCGCTCGTGCTCCTTCTCCAGCGAGACGAAGAGCTTGCGCGCCCGATGCTGCGACGTGACCGTCCCGAGCGCGCACGCGATCGCGATCAAGAGCAGGATGAGATTAATCTTGACCATCGCGCGAGCCATCCAGCCGGCCGATCGGCACAGCAAAGCGCGGGCCGGCCGCGGCGAACGCGCATGAGCGGCGGGAATCACACCGCGCGGCGCTCATAGGCGCTGCGCCACGCGCATGACCGCGCTTCGCGCGCGCGGATTGGCGGCCGTTTCGGCAGGCGAGGGCCGAACCGGCTTGCCCATGATACCCAGCGGCGCCGGCGGCAGATCGCGTTGGCGCACCGGCACGCCTCGCGGCATACGGTCGCGTTGGGCGTTCTCTCGCATGAACTGCTTGACGATCCGGTCCTCCAGCGAATGAAAGCTGATGACTACCAGCCGCCCGCCCGGGCTTAGCGCGGCCAGTGCTTGCGGCAACGCTAGCGACAATTGCGCAAGCTCCTGATTGATGTGAATCCGTAGAGCTTGAAAGGTACGCGTCGCCGGGTCCTGGCCAGCCTCGCGTGTGCGGACGGCCGTTGCCACGATCGCGGCAAGTTGCTGCGTGGATGTAATAGCTCTCCGCGCTCGAGCCGCAACAATCGCTGCTGCAATCTGTTTAGCAAACCGTTCTTCGCCATGGCGACCGATCACCTCCCCGATCTCACGCTCGGCTGCGCGCGCCAGCCATTCGGCAACCGTTTCGCCCTCGCTCGTATCCATGCGCATGTCGAGCGGACCGTCGCGACGGAAGGAAAAGCCCCGCTCGGGTTGCTCGATCTGCGCCGAGGACATGCCGAGATCGAGCAGCACGCCGTCCACGCGCAGCGCCCCGCGCGCCCGTAACACCTCGCCCAGCAGGCCGAAAGCCGCGTGCACGATTGTGAAACGCTCATCGACGATGTCCTTGCCCGCACGCACCGCCGCCGGATCCCGATCCAGCGCGATCAATCTCCCCGTAGCATCGAGGCGGCGCAGCAGCGCCCGGCTGTGCCCGCCGCGGCCGAAGGTGCAGTCCACATAGGTTCCGTTCGCGCGCACGTTCAGCGCCGCAATCGCCTCGTCCAGCAGCACCGGGGTGTGCTGCAATGCCGTTATCATCTAGAGAGAGAACTTCTCCATGCCAGGCGGCAGCAGGCTGTCGCCCTGAGCGAGGATCTGCTCGATCTGCTTTTCCCAGGACTCCAAGCTCCACAGCTCGAAATGACTGCCCTGTCCGACCAACATCACCTGCTTTTCGAGCGAGGCGTAGCGGCGCAGCTCCGGGGCAATCAGCAAGCGGCCGGCCGCATCCATGTCCACGTCTTTGGCGAAGCCCACCAGCAGCCTCTGCACCATGCTGGTCTGCCGCTCGAGGCTTGAATAAGCCATGATCTGCGCACGGATCGGCTCCCATGCTGGACGCGGGTAAAGCAGTAGGCATTGATGCGGATGGGCGGTGGCGACGAGCTTGCCCTCAGCTTGGACGAGCAACGCCTCGCGCTGCCCGGCTGGCACCGTGAGACGCCCTTTGGCATCCAAGCTCAGTTCTGTCGCGCCCTGAAACACGATCCGCCCCGAAAATGCAGTAGAACCCACTCAATCCCACAAATTCCCACTGTATACGCAGGCAATCGGCAGGTCAAGCAGAACGGCGTGTTTTTTTCAATCCGGACAAGGGGTTATTGCCCGAATTGGGTGCCGCGGCAGGCCTTCGGGTGAATTTTGTTTCTTAACAATGACTTAACCCAAACTTGTGGCGTAAGCGCCTGATTTTCCGACGCCCGGATGAGAATAAGTTAACGGAAATGGGAAGTCGGCCGGTAAGCCGGGTTCTGTCGCGGACAGCCATTCCTCTTGGCACGCAGTCGCCTGCGTGCTCCAGCGACCTACCCGGGAGCAGCGCGAGCCACGCTGACGCCCCCTACGCGGTCTTGCTCCGGATGGGGTTTACCCTGCCGCCCGCGTTGCCGCGGGCGCGGTGCGCTCTTGCCGCACCATTTCACCCTTGCCAGCCCCGCACCGTCCACGAGCCTCGCGGCGAGAGCCAGCGTGCGCCGACTCTCCCGGACGAAGCGCGTGCAAGGCGATCCGCGAACGGTCGCCCGGTACGGGTCTTCGGCGGTGTATTTTCTGTGGCACTTTCCGTCGCCTCACGACGCCCGGCCGTTAGCCGGCATCCTGCTCTTTGGAGCCCGGACTTTCCTCTGCGCACTGCACGTGCGCAGCGACTGTCTGGCCGACTTCCCGGGAGGAGCTTACCATGCGAGCTTTCTCTTGGCGGGCGTCGCGCCATGGACAAGGACCGCATCGATCCCGATCGTCTGCTTGAATTCGCCACCGCCGTTTACGCTCGCGCCGGGATGCCCCTCGACGATGCGCGGCTCATCGCCGACACCCTGGTGCAGGCCGACCTGTGGGGTCACCAGTCGCACGGCGTTTTGCGCCTGGGCTGGTACCTTGATCGATTGCGCAACGGCGTGATGCGCGCCGTGCCGCGCATCGAGCAGCTCGTCGATGCCGGCGCCATCGGGCTGATCGATGGTCACGACAGCGCCGGACAGGTCGTGACGATGCATGCCGCGCGCCAAGCGATCCGGCGCTCGAAGGCCCACGGCGTCGGCGTCGTGGGCGTGCGCAACTCGAACCATTTCGGCACCTGCATGTACTACACCCTGGCCGGTGCGCGCGAAGGCTGCGTGATGCTGCTCGCGAGCAACGGCGGGCCGGCGATGGCCCCCTGGGGAGGACGCAAGAAGATCATCGGCACCAATCCGTGGTCGATCGCCGCGCCCGCCGAGCCGCGGCCGCCGCTGGTCGTGGATATGGCGAATACGGGCGTGGCACGCGGCAAGATCTACCTCGCGCGCAACAAACGCCTGCCCATACCGCTCGGATGGGCCATCAATGCGGCGGGCGAGCCGACCACCGATGCGCAGGAGGCGATCGAGGGGATCATCCTGCCGATGGCCGAGCACAAGGGCTACGCCATCGCGGTCGTCGTCGACCTGCTCTCGGGAGTCCTGACCGGGAGCGGCTTCCTGTCCGCCGTCCACAGCCCCTACGAGACAGCGCAGAAGAGCAATTGCGGCCACTTCATGATCGCCATCGACATCGCGGTCTTTCAGCCGCTCGGCGCGTTCCACGCCCGCATGCAGGATTACATCGCGCAACTGAAAGCGGTGCCGCTCGCCAAGGGGTTCGAGGAGATCTTCTACCCGGGCGAAATGGAGGCGCGCAACGATGCGCGCAACCGCCGCGAAGGGTTATCGCTGCCCGACGATACGCTGGCGGATCTGACGCGGATCGCGCGCGACATGGGCCTGGAGGAGAAGCTGCCGGTGCAAGCGTCCTGAGCCTGGAGCCGCCGTGCAGGGATGGCGAGACTCGATGCCCTCGTCAGTGACTAATCCTGATCGCGTACGCCATTGCGCCGGCCACGAGCCGCACGCGTTCGAGCGCGCTCGCTTAGACGATGCTCCAGGCGACGCTCTCGCCCGCCCGAAAAGGCACCAGGCGCTCGCTGCCGAGCTCGAGCTCCTCGGGCACCTGCCAGCTTCGACGTTCGAGGCTCAGGCTATCGCGGTTGCGAGCCAGCCCATAGAAGTGCGCGCCATACGCACTGGCGAATGCCTCCAGCCGGTCCAGGCCATCGTTCGCGCCGAACGCCTCGGCGTAGAGCTCGATCGCCGCGTGAGCGGTATACACGCCCGCGCAGCCGCACACGCATTCCTTGGCAGCACGCGAATGCGGCGCACTGTCGGTGCCCAGGAAGAACTTGGGGTTGCCGGACAACGCCGCCTCGACCAACGCCACTCTATGGACCTCGCGCTTGAGTATCGGCAGGCAATAATGATGCGGCCGCACGCCAGCGGAAAAGAGGGCATTGCGATTGAGCAGCAGATGATGCGCCGTGATCGTGGCAGCGACATTCGCGGGCATCGCCGTAACGAAACGCACCGCTTCGCGCGTCGTGATGTGCTCGACCACGACCTTCAAGCGGGTGAACCGCGCGACCAGCGGCACGAGCACCTGGTCGATGAACACCCGCTCGCGATCGAAGACGTCCACCTCCGCCGCCGTCACCTCGCCGTGAACCAGCAAGGGCAACCCGGTGCGTTCCATCGCCTCCAACACGCCATGGCAGCGCGCGATGTCCGTGACGCCGGAATCCGAATTAGTGGTCGCGCCGGCGGGGTAGTACTTGACCGCGTGGACCACGCCGCTTTCCCGCGCTCGAACGATTTCGGCCGGCGCGGTGTTGTCGGTCAAGTAGAGCGTCATAAGCGGTTCGAACGCGCTCTCCGGCGGCAGTGCGGACAGAATCCGCTCGCGATATGCGATCGCCTGGGCAGTGGTCGCGATCGGGGGGCGCAAGTTCGGCATGACGATCGCGCGCGCGAAACGCCGCACCGTGTGCGGCAGTATCGAGCGCATGGCATCGCCGTCGCGCAGGTGCAGGTGCATGTCGTCCGGCTTGGTGAGGATGAGCGTCGTCATGACGAAGAGTCCTTGCGCCACTTCAAAACGAGATCGTACAACGCGCCGCGGTCCACGCCGGAGATACGCGCCGCCAGCCGCGCGGCCTGCGCCGGGGGCAGCTCGTCGAGCAAGACGCGCAATGCGCTCTCGCCGAGCGCCTGCCGCGGCGCCTGGGACTTGGCGGCGTCCACCATGATGACGAATTCCCCGCGCACGCGATTGGCGTCAGCCGCGAGCCACGCGCCCAGTTCGCCCAAGGCACAGGAATGAATGCTCTCGAAGAGCTTGGTGAGCTCGCGAACGATGACCGCGGGACGTTCGGGTCCGAGCACCGCGCTCATGTCGCGCACCGTTTCTTCGACCCGGTGCGGCGCCTCGTAGAAGACGAGCGCGTAGGGTAGGCCGGCGAGGCGTTCGAGAACGCCGCGGCGCTCGCTCGTGCGTGCGGGCAGAAAGCCATGGAAGACGAATCCGGGCGCGTGCAATCCTGCCACCGACCACGCCGCGGCGAGCGCGCTGGCGCCGGGGACGGGAATCACCTCGAAGCCGCGCAGGCGCACCGCTGCGACCAGGGTCGCACCCGGATCGGACAACGCTGGCGTGCCCGCATCCGACACCAGCGCAGCCGCTTTCCCAGATTCGAGCGCTGCGACCAGGCGCATGCCGGCGCGCTTTTCGTTATGCTGATGCAATGCAAGGACCGGTTTTTCGATCGCATGCTGCGATAGCAGGCGCGCCGTGATTCTCGTATCCTCGGCCGCAATGAGATCGACCGAGCGCAAGACATCGAGAGCGCGCAGCGTGATATCGCGTAGATTTCCGATCGGAGTGGCCACTACATATAATGCTGGCCTGCGTATTTCGTCTGGCATGCGATGATGCGCTCTCGTCGCAGTTTCCTGGCCGCGACCGCTGCGACTTTACTATACGGCGCCCGGCGCGGCTTCGCCGGCGAAGCCCGTGCCGCGACCGGCACCCGGCTCGCTCTTCTGCTGCCACTGAGCTCGCAGGCCTTCGGCCGCCCGGCCGATTCGGTCCGGCAGGGCTTTGCCGCTGCCGCGCAACGCGATGCCGGCGCCGCGGTGGACATCGTCGTCTACTCGACCAGCGACGACCCCGCCAACGTCGCCGCCGGCTATGACCAGGCGCTGGCCGAGGGCGCTCGCCTGATCGCCGGCCCGCTCACCCGTAACGGCGTCGCCAGCGTGGCGCTGCGCGCGCAGCCGGGCACGCCGGTGCTTGCGCTCAACGTGCCGGAAAACGACGCAGCGCTGCCGCGCGACTTCTACGCCTTCAGCCTGCAAGTGGAAACCGAAGCGCGCCAAGTCGCCCGCATGGCCTACGCCGAAGGCCGGCGCAGCGCGCTCACGCTAGGCGCCGAGCAGCCGCTCGTGCGGCGCATCCATCGCGCCTTCAGCGACGAATTCACGCGCCGGGGCGGCCGGGTCAGCGCCGAGTTCGTCTACCGCACGACGACGGCCGACTTGATGGCGCTGCGCGAGGCGGCCGGCAGCGGCCAGAGCGACATGGTGTTCCTAGCCCTGGACGCGGGCCGCGCGCGCGTCGTTCGCGGCTACCTCGACGGTCCCGTCCAGGTGTACGCGACATCGCAGGTGCTGGAGGGCGCGCCCGACCGAGTGCGCGACGCGCAGTTAAACGGCATCCGCTTCGTCGGCATGCCTTGGCTGCTGCAACCCGATCATTCCGCCGTGATGGTGTACGCGCGCGCCGGCGCGAGCCCGCCGCCGGCCACCGATTTCGAGCGCCTGTACGCGTTCGGTATCGATGCCTACCGGATTGCCGTTGATCTGCTGCGCGGGGGGGAGATCGCGCGCATTCCCCTGGATGGAGTCACCGGACGCGTGAGCCTCGCACCCGATCGGCACTTCGTGCGCGAGCTGGTGCCCGCGCAGTTTGTCGATGGCATCGCCGTTCCGCTCGGGCTGCGCTCTTGAACGATCGCGGCCGACACGCCGAAGCCCTCGCCGCGCGCTACCTGGAGCGTCGCGGGCTGCGCATCGTCGCGCGCAATTGGCGCTGCCGCCGTGGCGAGATCGATCTCATAGCGCGCGACGGACCGGTGCTGGTCTTTGTCGAAGTCCGGCAACGTGCCAGCCGCTCGCACGGCGGCGCGGCGGAAAGCATCACGCTCGCAAAGCGTGGCAAGCTCGTAGCCGCGGCCAACCACTACCTCGCGCGCGCGGGGATGGAGTCGCCGTGCCGGTTCGACGCAATCCTCGTCGACGGACAGGAGCACTTGGAATGGGTCCGGGATGCGTTCGGCGCGAGCTGATGGCTCGCCCGCGGGAAGAGATCCCTGTGAGCGCCCTTCTCCCTGCAGCGGCTGGATCGGCGCGGCGTGCCGCACCCGGGTGCTCGAAAGCTCAGCGCCGAGCGCGCTCGGCATTCCAGGCGCGGCCGACCTCACGCCGACGTGACCGCGTGAATCCCATACCGACGTGACGGCGTACCGCAGCGCGTGCACAAGCAGGATCTCGAAGCGGCGCTTGCGAGGCTGGCGTGCGCGCACTTGCTCTATTGCGCGCTTAACGTCTATCCTTCCACCGCTTCGACCACTCGCTCCCGCGCATGGATCTCGCTGAACGGATCTCGGCAAACTTTCGCGACAGCGCCAACCTCAAGCTCGCCGCGATCAAGGAGCTGGCGGCGCCGATCGGCGCCGCCATCGAAACCATGGTGGCGTGCCTGCGCGATGACGGAAAGATTCTCGCTTGCGGCAACGGAGGCTCGGCCGCCGACTGCCAGCACTTTTCTTCGGAGCTGTTGAATCGCTTCGAGGCCGAGCGGCCCGGATTGGCGGCGGTCGCCTTGACTACGGATACCTCGACGCTCACATCGATCGCCAACGATTACGACTACGAACAGGTCTTCGCTCGCCAGATTCGCGCCCTCGGACATCCCGGCGACGTGTTGCTCGCGATTTCGACCAGCGGCAATTCGCGCAACATCATCGCCGCGGTTGGCGCCGCTCACGAAGCGCGCATGAGCGTTGTGGCACTTACGGGCAAGGGCGGCGGCGCACTGCTCGATGAATTGGCGCCGAACGATATCCATATCTGCGTACCCTCCGCCGTGACCGCGCGCATTCAGGAGGTTCACCTGCTCACGTTGCACTGCCTGTGCGACGGCATCGATTGCCTACTCTTGGGGGTTCGCTGATATGGATCGTCTGGCATTGGCCGTACTGCTCGCCGCGTCCTTGCTGTTATCCGGCTGTCCGGCCGTGATGGTGACCGGCGCCGGCGCAGGGGTGGTTGCAGCCGAAGACAGGCGCACGGTCGGCACGCTTACCGAGGATCAGGGGATCGAGTTTCGCACCAGCAGCCGTGTCGGCGAACGCCATACCGATCGGCTGCATCTGAACGTGACCAGCTACAACCGCATGGTGTTGCTGACCGGCGAAGTGCCGAGCGAACAGGTGCGCCGCGACATCGAACGCATCGCGCGCTCGGTCGACAATGTTCGCGGCGTGACCAACGAGCTCATGATCGGGCCACCGAGCAGTTTGTCCGCGCGCGCCAACGATACCTACATCACTTCCAAGATCAAGACCCGGTTCGTCGATGCGCAGCGCTTCAACGCGCTGCACGTGAAGGTGGTTACGGAGAACCAGGTGGCGTATCTGCTCGGCCTGGTCAAGCGCCAGGAAGCGAAGGATGCGATCGAAATCGCACGCACCACAGAAGGCGTGAAGAAGGTCGTCACGGTTTTCGAGTATCTCGACTGACCGCCCGCCCGCTGCGCCATCCGGCGCCACGCCGATGCAAGCGCCAGCACCTGCATTCGAAGCAAAGCTGTGCGCGCCCGAGCAGGCGGTAGAAAGAGCACGCGCGCTGCGCCGCCCGCTCGTCTTCACCAACGGCTGTTTCGATATCCTCCACCGCGGCCACGTGACCTACCTCGGGCAGGCGCGCGGCCTAGGAGGGAGCCTGGTCGTGGCCTTGAATACCGACGCCTCCGTGCGGCGCTTGGGCAAGGGCGAGAACCGGCCCGTCAATCCGTTGGCGGATCGTGCCGCGGTCGTCGCCGCGCTTGCCTCGGTCGACCTGGTGACGTGGTTCGATCAGGATACCCCGCTCGATCTCATCGTCGCGTTGCGCCCCGAGGTGCTGGCGAAAGGCGGCGATTGGCCCGAGGAGCGCATCGTCGGCGCGGATGAAGTTCGCGGCTGGGGCGGACAAGTGGTCTCGATCGCGTTCCGGCACGAGTGCTCGACCAGCACGCTGATCGAGCGTATTCGCTCGAGCTGAGCAGCTCTACGCGCCCGTCGCCAGAGTCCCCGTACGACTGTCGCGCCAGCAGCCCGATCATAGCTTCACCCGCCGGTACGGCTGCGGCGAAGCATGGCAACGCTGCACACGCACCCGCTGGCGCGAACGCGCGCGCCCCTTGCGTCCGGCGTCACGCTTCGCCCGCACCCGCCGGTGCGTACGCGCGCCCTCGCGGGCGCCGTCACGGCTCGCCGGCCCCGCGCAGGGCGCGCCGTGCCAGCGCCCAGCGATGCACTTCCGACGGCCCGTCGTAGATCCGAAAGGCGCGGATCTCGCGGAAGATCCGCTCCACCACCGTATCCTGGGTAACACCGAGACCGCCCAGGATCTGCACGCAACGATCGGCCACGCGAAACAGCGCTTCGGAGCAGATCACCTTCGCCATGCTCGATGCCGAGCCGGCGGAAGCGCCCTGGTCGAGCAGCCAGGCGCAATGCCAGACCGCCAGCCGGCATTGGTGCAGATCGAGCTCGTTGTCGGCCAGCATGAAGCCCACACCCTCGTGCTCGCCGATGGGTTTGCCGAAGGCGTGGCGTTTCGCGGCGTAGCGCCTGGCGATATCGTGCGCGCGGCAAGCCGCCCCGAGCCAGCGCATGCAATGCGTCAGGCGCGCGGGCGCAAGGCGCACTTGCGCGTACTTGAAGCCCTCGCCCGGTGCGCCGAGCACGTTCTCCACTGGTATGCGCAAGTCCTCGAAGCTCAGCACGGCATGCCCGCCGGCGAAACCCTGATCGATGGTATCGAGGATGCGCTCGATGCGAATGCCGGGCGCGCTCATGTCCGAGAGCAGCATGGTCGCGCCTTCCTCGGCGCGCGCCATGATGATCGCGAAGGCCGCGCCACGCGCGCCGGTGATGAGCCACTTGCGGCCGTTGACGACGTAGCAGTCGCCGTCGCGCCGCGCCTCGGTGCGCAGCAGATCGGGATCCGCGCCGGCGCCGGGGATCGGTTCGGTCATGGCGAAACACGAGCGCGTCTCGCCGGCGGCGAGCGGGCGCAGGAAGCGTTGCTTCTGCGCCTCGGTGGCGATCAGCTCGAGCATGTGCATATTGCCTTCGTCCGGCGCCGAGCAGTTCATCGCGATCGGACCGATGGGCGAATAGCCGGCGGCCTCGAACACGATCGCGCAGCTCACGTGATCGAGCCCGAGCCCGCCCCATTCGCGTCCTACGTGCGGCGCCAGCAAGTCCGCGGCGCGCGCGGCCGCATTGAGCTCGCGCCGAAACCCGTCGTCCGGACCGTGCGGTCCCTGGCGCTGATCGCGCTCGAGCGGGATGATGCGCTCGCGAATGAAAGCCCCGACCCGCGCCCGCAGGGTCTCCTGCTCGGGCGATAGCGAAAAATCGATCATGAGTGTCTCCCTTTCGATACAGATTCGTCGCGCGCGCCCACCGGGCTCATGCGCCCGGCGGACACGCGATAGCCTTCAGCTCGGTGCCCGCGAATGCCGCGGCGAGCTCCGTGACGCGTCCCACCAGCGCCGTGGACGGATCGGCGATCACGAGGCTCGACAAGCGCAGCAAGTCGCCGCGCTGAACGACCGCGACATTGCGCACCTTGCTCTCGCGCATGCGTGCCTGATGCGCGAGGGCGGTTTCCTCGGTCTTGAAAATGCCGAGCGAAATCGCGTTTCGCCACCGATCGTCGGTGACCACGCTGGCGTCGCGCACGCCCAGCTCGTCGAGCTCGCGCAGCCGGCGTTCGGCTTCGTCGCGCGATCGCAGCGGCGTGACATAGACCCACCATGCGGCCACGCGGCCGAGCTCGCGTACCCGGCTCTTCACCTGCTGCTTGGCGAGCAGCTCCTGCGCACGCTCGAGCTCCGCGGCGGCGAAGTTGCCCCATTCGAGACAGGCAGCCGGCGCGGGCTTCGCACCCGTCGCGGGCGCAGGCGATGACTCGATACGCGGCAGCGCTTTCACGCGCTCCGGGTTGAGCTCCAAGGCGCGGATATCGGGCATCACCACCAGCGGCAAGGGCCTGAACGCGAGATATGCGCCCAGCGCGAGGTTGGCGAGGAGCAGCAGCAAGGCCAACCAACGCACTCAGTCGCCCTCCTCGGCAATGGCAGCGATGCCTTCGAGCACGAGATGCTCCACCAGCAGCGTATCGAGGCCCAGCAGCGGTCGCAGCTCGCGCGCATTGCCGCCGCTCAGAACCACGCGCAGCGCGTCGTGACCGCTTTCGCGCATGAACGACGCCATGCGCTCGATCGCCCCGGCCGCGGCATGTACGGCCCCGCTGGTGATGGCATCGCCGGTGTTGGCGGGAAAGAAACGCACCGCGCCGGGCTGCAATGCAAGACCGGCGGTGTGCTCGTCCAACGCACGGCGCATGAGCGCGATACCCGGCACGATGATGCCGCCGAGGAACAGACCCTCCTCGGTCAAGGCATCAACGGTAAGTGCCGTGCCGGCATTGACCACGAGGCACGTCCCGGGATAAAGGCGATGGGCGCCGATCAACGCGGCCCAGCGATCGCAACCCAGTTGCGCCGGATCGTCATAGCCGGATCGCACGCCGCATTGCGCGGCTCGGCTGGCGAGGAATTGCGGCGTGCTGCCGCGCCCGCCGAGCGCCTGTTCGATGCTCGAGCGAACCGCCGAGCCAGCGACATTGGCCACCAGAATCCGTTCGAAGCTCGAGCTGCCGAGCGCCTTGGCCAGGCTCCCGCGCTCGCCGGTGGCGCAGCTTCCGATGTCGATCCATGCGCCGGCTTCGCGCTTGCCCCACTTGATGCGGGTGTTGCCGGCGTCGATCGCGAGCATCATGGTTGAGCCCGCAGCGATACATCGCCCGCGTGCAGGGCGCGCACCCCGTCCGGGGTCGAGAGCAGCAGGCGCGCGTCCGCGTCGATGCCCAAGGCGATGCCATCGATGCGCTCTCCGTCGGGCAGCGTCAAGCGCACCGCGCGATCCTGGTGAACGTGATAGCTGCTCCACTCGGAGCGCAGCGGCGCGAATCCCCGCGCGTCGAACAAGCGCAGCACATCGACCAGCGCGCGCAGGATATCGATCAGCCAATCGCTGCGCGAACGCGCTGCCGCCGCGACAGCGCCGAGATCGGCGGCCGGCTGGTCGATGCGGCGTTTCTCGTCATCACCGAGGCGCACGTTGAGCCCGACGCCGATCACGGCGAGGCACGGTCCCAGGGCGTCGCCGCGCACTTCGATCAGGATGCCGCCCAGCTTGCATTCGTGCCACAGCAGGTCGTTGGGCCACTTCAACTGCGCGTCCACGGCATGCTCGCGCAAGGCGCGCACGATCGCTACACCGGTCGCGAGGCTCAGGCCGGCGAGGCCCGCGATCGGCTTGTCGAAACGCCACAGCAACGAGAACGTCAGCGCGCTCGCGAGCCCGGAATGCCAGGGCCGTCCGAGACGGCCGCGACCGTGGGTTTGCATCTCCGCGGCGAGCACGGTTCCGCTGGGCGCGCCCGCTTCGGCCAGGATCAGCATCTGCGCATTGGTGGAAGGGCAACAGTCGCGCACACGAACGCTCAATCCGGCGGCGGCGACGGCCGCATGAATACGTTCCGCGTCCAGCCAATCGAGCCGATCGCGCAAGCGGTAGCCGCGGCCGTGAACGCGTTGAACGCGTACGCCGGCCGCTCGCGCTTCGTTCAGCGCATTCCAGATCGAGCCTCGGGACACCGCGAGGCCGCGCGCGAGCGTCTGCCCGGAATGGAGCTCCCCGTCGGCCAGCCGCCGCAACACGGCAAATGTGAGCGTACGCACGCCGGCCGAGAATAGGCAGGTCGAGGCCACAAGTAAAGGGCGAGTCTTCTCCGGCGGGATATGGCGGCTGAGCGGCGAGCGTGTTTCTAACGCAGTATGAGTCTGAAGCGGACGCTGAGACCGATGGTCTCTTCCAACACTGCGCCTGAGCGCTGCCCGTGTGTCCGGCGCCGTACGAGCCTGAAACCGAAGCTAGAATGGATCAGGCCAGGGGGCGAGCGCACATGAAATGGCAGCGCTCGCGCAGCCATGCCATGGGGCATTCGATCAGCGCCGCTGGAACTTATGGCATGCGCGCGCAGTCCGTTTCGTTTCCCTGCCGATCGATCGCAGGCGAATCGTCATTCAAGGACCGGCCGATGGACGTCTCACCCGACCTGTGGCTCTGGCTGCTCGCGTTCGGCCTCATGTCCATGGGTGTGGCCGGTACCGTGCTGCCGGCGCTGCCCGGTCCGCCGCTCGTGTTCGGCGGCATGTTGGTCGCGGCCTGGATCGACGGCTTCCAAAGGGTCGGCTATGTCACCTTGATCATCCTGGGAGTGATCACGCTGTGCACCGTCGTGATCGATCTGCTCGCCGCGGTCGCGGGCGCCAAGCGTCTCGGCGCAAGCCGCCGCGCGCTGATCGGCGCGGGACTCGGGACCGTGCTCGGCCTGTTCCTGGGGATCGTCGGCCTGGTGTTCGGGCCGTTCATCGGCGCGCTCGCCGGTGAGCTGAGCGCCCGGCGCGATCTCGTGGCTGCCGGTCGAGTCGCCTTCGGCGCGTGGCTCGGCGTGCTGCTCGCCATGGTGCTGAAGCTGGGGTTGGTGTTCGCCATGCTGGGCATCTTCACCTTGGCGTACTTCTTTTCCAGCAATCGGTTCGCGGTCGTGTAGTGCCCTGAGTCCCAGGAATCGAGCCGCAACTGCGCTTCGAATCGTGCGGCGAATTTCGCACTGAGCACACCACGGTCGGCGGGCCCGCCGCGCTCCTTCGGTAGAATGCACAGCTTGCCTGCGATGAAGGAACAGGACCTTGTGCTCATGAGCTCCAAGCCGACCCATGAAGACCGAGCGAGCGCCTCCGGCGAGGGCCATGCGCAGCCTGCCGCGGTGTCGAACTTCCTGCGCGCCGTGATCGAGAACGACTTGCGCGCGGGCCGCTATGCCGCGCGCCGCTGGGGTGGCACGCCAGGCCCGGCGGCCACTCATGCCGGCGCAGCGCCGGATCCGTGGCCGGTGCGTACCCGCTTCCCGCCCGAGCCCAACGGCTATCTTCATTTCGGCCATGCCAAGTCGATCTGCCTCAACTTCGGCCTGGCGCGCGACTACGGCGGCGTATGCCACATGCGCTTCGACGACACCAATCCGACCAAGGAAGAGCAGGAATACGTCGACTCGATCCTGGACGCGGTGCGCTGGCTCGGCTTCGACTGGGGCAAGCACTTGTACTATGCATCGGACTACTTCCGGACGCTGTACGAGTTCGCCGAAGCGTTCATCGAACACGGCTATGCATACGTCGACAGCCAGAGCGCCGAAGCGATGCGCGCGAGCCGCGGCACGCTGACCGAGCCGGGGTGCGACAGCCCCTACCGCGAGCGCTCGGCGCAGGAAAGCCTCGACTTGTTCCGGCGCATGAAGGCGGGCGAGTTCGCCGACGGCACGCACGTATTGCGGCTGAAGATCGACATGGCTTCCGCCAACATCAACCTGCGGGACCCGGCCATCTACCGCATTCGTCACGCGCACCATCATCGCACCGGCGATGCCTGGTGCGTGTACCCGCTGTACGACTATGCCCATTGCATCTCCGATGCGCTGGAGAACATCACCCACTCGATCTGCACCCTGGAGTTCGAGAACAACCGGGCGCTGTACGACTGGATCGTGGAGAAGCTCGCCGACTTCGGCCTGCTCGCGCATCCGCTGCCGCGCCAGTACGAGTTCGCCCGCCTGAATCTCACCTACGTGGTGCTCTCGAAGCGCAAGCTGATCCAGCTCGTGGAAGACAAGCACGTCGAGGGCTGGGACGATCCGCGCATGCCGACCCTGGTCGGGGCACGCCGCCGCGGCTACACGCCCGAGGGGTTTCGCGCCTTCGCCGAGCGCATCGGCGTCTCCAAAGCAGATTCCTCGATCGACCTGTCGGTGCTCGAAGAATGCATGCGCGAGCATCTGAACGAGAGCGCGCCCCGGCGCATCGCGGTGCTCGACCCGCTCAAGCTCGTCATCGACAACTATCCCGAGGACGCCGAGGAAAACTGTGAGGCGCCCAACCACCCGCAGAAGCCCGAGTGGGGCAGGCGCGCGCTGCCGTTCTCGCGCGAGCTGTGGATCGAACGCGAGGATTTCGCCGAGCAGCCGCCCAAGGGCTATTTTCGGCTGTTCCCGGGAAACCGCGTGCGGCTGCGCTACGGCTACGTGGTCGAATGCACGGGCTGCGACAAGGACGCCGCGGGAAATATCATGACGGTGCGCTGCAGCTACTTTCCGGACTCGAAATCCGGCACGCCCGGCGCGAATGCCTACAAGGTGAAAGGCAACATCCATTGGCTCAGCGCGCGGCATGCCTACGCAGCGCCGATTCGGCTCTACGACCGGCTGTTCAAGACCCCGCATCCGGGTGCCGCCGAGGATTTCGTTGCCGAGCTCAATCCCGATTCCATGCGCCAGTCGAGCGCGCAAGTCGAACCGGCGCTGCGCGAGGCGCAACCCGAAGCACGCTTTCAGTTCGAGCGCCACGGCTACTTCGTCGCCGATCGCGTCGACAGCCGCGCCGGCGCGCCGGTGTTCAACCGCGCGGTCGGTTTGAAAGACTCTTGGAGGGGTTGAGCTACTCCACCCGTTCGAGCTTCTGCAGGCTGCGCAGCCGCTTCGGCACCGGCTCGCCGGGATGGGTATTGCCGAAGTTGGTGTAAGAGACTTCGCCCACGTAGATGTCGCCGCGCGAATCGATGGTCACGCCGTGCGGCGCGAGAAACTTGCCGGGCTCCTGGCCGGGGCCCTGCTCGCCGCCCAGGCGCGCGATCCGATTGCCCTGCTGGTCGACCAGCGTCAGGCGCGGCCCCAGGTTCGGCACCCGCAGGTTCACCTTCATGCCGGGGCCCAGCTCGCCAATGAGGAACTCCGGTCGCGCCGCGCGCTGGCAATACAGTCCGCACGGCCGGTGCAGGTTGTTCCACTGCGCTTCGTACTTGCCGTTGCCGTCGAAAACCTGCACGCGATGGTTCTCGCGATCGGCCACATAGACCCAGCCCTCGGCATCGGTGACGATGTTGTGCACGATGTTGAATTGGCCCGGATCACTGCCCGGCTCGCCCCACGAGAACATGAGCTTGCCGTCGGGCGAGTACTTGTGCACGCGGGCATTGCCGTAGCCGTCGGAGACGTAGATTTCGCCCCGCGGCGAGAGCGCGGTGTGGGTGCAGCGGTGAAACGGCTCGCCGCTCATGTACGGCGCGGGCTTGCCCGCGATGCCGAGCGTCATCAGCACCTTGCCTTCGGGGGTGCACTTGCGCACCGTATGGTCGCCGTCGTCGGTGAGGTAGAGCAGGTCATCGGCATCGATGTAAATGCCATGCGCGCGAGGGAACAAGCCCTCGCCCCAGGTACGCAACAGCTTGCCGTCGCGGTCGAACACGAGCATGGGATGTGCGCCGCGGTTGAACACGTAGACCCGATCGCGGCTATCGACCGCGACCCCGCCCACGTCGCTCGTGAGCTCCAGCTCGGGCGGGAGCTTGGCCCAATCCTCGAGCACGCGATAACGATGCGATCCGCTGCCAAGTATCACGGACATGTGCGAGCTCCTGTCATCAATTTAGGGCCAATATTGTGCGTTCGCGGCGTGCCTGACAAGCCTGCGGCGCAGTCGGCGCTAGCGCCGGTAAGAGCGTCGTGATGCTCGCGGGGCGGCGAGCCCGTCCTGCTCGATCGCCCCCGGCGTCCGCGCATGCGCGGGGATGCACCGCAGCGGCCGTCGCAGCACGCCATCACGCTCGGCTTCATTCCGGCCGCAAGCCCGCCACCTTCACCGCGCGCGCCCAATTGGGACAGTCCGCGTGCACGAACCGGGTGAATTCCTCGACCGTCATGGGCTGAGGATTCGAGCCCTGCGCGATCAGCAGCTTTCTCAGCTCATCGCCCTTGAGCGCGGCGTTGATCGCGCCGTTGAGGCGCTCGACGATGTCGCGCGGCACCTTGCTCTGGGTGAGGATGCCGTACCAGGTGCCGATGTACTCGTACCCCGGCAGCGCCTCGGCGACGGTGGCCACTTCGGGGAACACATTGGAGCGTTCCGCGGCGGCGACGCCGAGCACCTTGATCTTCCCGCCCCTGACGAGCGGCACCATGCCGGGAATGCTGCCCATGTGCATCTGCACGCGCCCGCCGAGGAGGTCGGTCATCGCCAGCGCCCCGCCCTTGTAGGGCACGTGCACGAGATCGATGCCAGCGCGCGCCTTCAGCAATTCGATGCCCAGGTGCTGCGGGCTGCCCAAGCCGGCCGACGCATAGCTCAGCTGTCCCGGACGCAGCCGTGCGAGCGCCACCAGCTCCGCCACCGTGTTGGCGGCAAAACCGGGCGCGGCGACCAGGATCTGCGGATTCAACACCAGTCGCGCGACCGGCGCGAAATCGCGCCGGGTGTCGTACGGCACCTTGCGCTGCATGGCGGGAGAAATGCAAAGCGCGGCCGGCGTGCCGAAGAACAACGTGTAGCCATCGGCTAGGGCGTGCGCGGCGAGATCGGCGGCGATGATGCCACCTGCGCCGGCGCGGTTTTCCACCACCACCGGCTGGCCGAAGGCATCGCCGAGCCGTTGCCCGATGAGACGCGCGGTGTAATCGGTCGAGGCTCCCGGCGGATAAGGCACGATGATGCGAAGCGGCCGATTCGGATATGGCTGAGCGTGGCTTCCCGCCGCGAGTGTCGCGAGCACGATGACCGCATAGCCGCGCGCGAACGCCATGACCTGCTCCTGTGCTGACGCTAACTGGCCCGAGCCGCACGCATCGCGTTGGGGCAATCGGCCATCGACGCGCTTACGCTGGCGCCGGCATTGCTTTCGACCGCCGCGAGATCATGCCGCGCGCGGCCGCCAGCGGCCGGACTCGACCAGCGCATAGAAATCCTCGGTGATCCGATGCAGCAGGTCCGGCTCCTCCAGGTTCACCAGGTGTCCGGTGGCGGCCACCACGCTCAAGCGCACCGCCGGCGACACGCGCTGCATGAACAAGCCGGACTCGACCGCGGCCGGATCCTCGTCGCCCACGACCACGTGGGACGGAACCTTGAGGGCTTTCAACGCGCGCTCCATGCTGAACAGCGAAGGCCGCCGCCCCTGCACGCGCCGCGTGATGTTGGCGCAGCCCTGCGCCGAGTGCTGCATGAAACGGCGGCAGAAATCATCGAAGGCACGCGGATTCTTGCGTTTCAATTGCACCCGATTGGCCGCGACGCGTAGCCCCTTGAGCACTTCCGCGAGACCTTGTTCTTCGTACAGGCGCGCGCGCGCTTCGGTCGCCTTGACGAAGGCGGCCGCGTCGCGCGGATCGGCGCCGCTGCCGATGCCGATCATGGTGAGAGAGCGCGCCATGCGCGGATAATCGAGACCGAAATCGAGCGTCGAGCGCGAGCCCATCGAGCAGCCGATGATGTGCGCCTTGCGCACGCCGAGGGCACGCATGACCGCGGCGATGTCGTCGACGGCGTGACGGTGCGAATAGCTGGCCAGGGGCTTCGGCACTTCCGACGGAGGATAACCGCGCGCGTTGAACGCGATGCAGCGGTAGCGCCGGCTGAAATGTTGTAGCTGCTTTTCCCAGCTCCACAGATCGCCCGAGAACTCGTGCACGAACACGATCGGCGTGCCGCTGCCGGCGTCTTCGTAATACAAGCGCGCGCCGTCCGATTGCACATAAGGCATCTCGATGTCCTCCCTCGGTGTTTGCGCCAGCGCTGTCGATCTTCGCGACCCTCGAACCGTCCCGCGACCAGCCGAGCGCGGACGAATCCTTCGGCATCCGGACGAGCCGGCTGAATCGCGTTGGTATACTACCCGCAATCATGCCGGCGGGTTTGACCAGCCCGCGAGCCGTTCGAGCCCCTCCGCGAACGCCTCCGGCCATGCATCGTTGGCGCCAGAGTGTCTGAGTCCGAGGTTCGTCGCTGCTATGGCTGGCCGCATATGAATCGTAATCGACCTCGCCCCGATCTCACCCGCCTGTTCGACCCGTGCGCCGTCGCCGTTGTCGGTGCCTCCGAGGACGAGCGGCGGATCGGCGGGGAGCCGGTGCGCTATCTCGCCACGCTCGGCTATCGCGGCGGGATCTATCCCGTCAATCCTGGGCGCGCCGCGATCCGCGGATTGAAGTGCTATCCCGATCTCGACGCCATCCCGAAGCCGTGCGATGTCGCCGTCATTGCCGTGTCGGCCGCGGCGGTGCCCGACCTCATCCGTCAATGTGCGCGCAACGGCATCGGGTTCGCGGTCGTCCTGAGCGCAGGCTTCCGCGAGGCCGGCGGCGAAGGCATGGCACTCGAGCACGAGCTTGCCCTGGCGGCCGAGCAAAGCGCGGTGCGCCTCATCGGGCCGAATTGCCAGGGCTTCCTCAATTTGCACCGGCACGTGCACTGCGGCTTCGGCTCGGGCTTCCAGTATCCGGATCTGCGCCCGGGACCGATCGCGCTCGTTACCCAAAGCGGCGGCTTCGGCGCCACCATGCTGGTGCGCGCGCAGGACGCGGGTCTGGGAATCGGCTATTTCGTCTCGACCGGTAATGCGGTCGACCTCGGCATCCTGGATTTGCTCGAATACTTCATCGAGCGCGACGACGTGGAGGTCCTCGCCACGTTCATCGAGGGCATTACCGACGGGCGCCGCCTGCGTGCGCTAGGTGCGCGAGCCCTCGAGCTGCGCAAACCCATACTGGTCTGCAAGGCGGGTAATTCCGCCGCCGGACGCCGCGCCGCCGCCTCGCATACCGCCTCGCTCAGCGCCCCCTATGCGCTGTACCGGGCGGCGTTCGACGAGGGCGGCTTTGTCGAGATCGGCGATGCCGACGACCTGGTCGATGCCGGGCGGGCCTTTCTCGGCAGGCGCCTGCCGCGCGGCAACCGGGTCGTCATCGTCACCGGCTCGGGCGGCGCCGGTGTCATCGCGGCCGACCGCTGCGAGCAATACGGCCTTGAGCTCGCACCACTCGCCGAGCCGACGCTCGGGCGCCTGCGCGAGGTGCTCCCCGGCTTCGCCGCGGCGAGTAACCCGGTCGACATCTCCGGACAGCGCAGCCAAAGCGGGCACAGCGTTTCCAACGCCGCGCTGGAGATCGTGCTGGACGACCCCGCGGCATGCCAGGTGATCGTGCGCAGCAAGCAAAGCACCCATCGGCCGGAAAACGCGCGCGAGCTCGTGCGCATCGCGCAAGCCTGCGGCAAACCCGTACTGGTCGCGCTCGGCGCCGATCGCGATATCGAAGCCACGCGCGTGCTCGACGCAGGGCGCGTGCCCTGGCATGGCACGACGGTGCGAGCGGCGTTCGCCGCGCAGGCGCTCGCGCAGTTCAGCCGCAAGCTCGAACGCTCGCGTAGCGCGCAACCGGCGTCGCGCCCACTGCCGCGTCGCGACCTTCCCCTCGCATCGCGCAGCGGCACGCTGAGCGAGCACGAATCGAAGGCACAGCTTCGCGCTTACGGCATCCCGATCGCTGTCGAGGCCGTTGTGAGCCTGGACGAGGTCCCGGCGCTCAAGGCCTTGCCGAGCGGCCTGGCTTATCCCGTGGTCGTGAAGATCGACAGCGCGGATATCGCCCACAAGACGGAGGCGGACGCGGTCGTGCTCGATGTCCGCGACAATGCCGCGCTCGCCGAAGCCGCACGCCGGGTGGTCGCTCGAGCGCGCTGTTACCGGCCGGCGGCGCGGCTCAATGGGGTCACGATCGCCGCCATGGCGAGCGGGATCGAGCTCATCGTCGGCGTTGTCGACGACGCCTGCTTCGGCCCGGTGGTCGCGCTCGGTTCCGGCGGTGTGGCGGCGGAAATTCTGCGCGATGTCACGCACGGCTTCGCGCCCTTGGGCGCGGCGACGGCACGCGAGATGATCGGCCGCTTGCGTTGCGCGCCCCTGCTATCGGGTTATCGCGGCGCTCCCGCACACGATGTCGAAGCGCTCGCCGACGCGCTGGTACGGATCTCCTGGCTTGCCGCCGATCACGTCGGGCGCATCGCAGAGATCGACGTGAACCCGCTGTTCGTCCGGCCGGCGGGACGAGGCGTGTTGGCAGCCGATGCGCTCGTGGTCCTGCGTGCGCCGTCGCACGACGCGCCGGCTGCGCTGTAGAATCGATTCGAGTGTCCTCGGCGCGGTCTTGGCTGAGCGGGCAGCGCCCAAGTACAGCGACGCGGCTTCCGTGCTGGCGTCGCGCAGTGTCGAATGCACACGGCGGGTGAGCCGTTGAAATGGGGACAAGGAGAGGAGCATGGCCGTCGACTACGCAAGCTATCAGCGCCTGTTGCAATACAAGATCCCCGAGATCGAACACAAGCTCAGCGTGCGCGACACGATGCTGTACGCGCTGGGCCTCGGGCTGGGCGCCGATCCGATGGACCAGCGCCAGCTTCGCTTCGTTTATGAGAAGAACCTGCTCGCGCTGCCGACCATGGCGGTGGTGCTGGCCGCCCCGCACGCCTGGGTAAAGAAGACCGGCACCGGCTTCGGCGACAAGACCGTGCACGGCGAGCAGACGCTCGCGATCCACAAGCCGCTGCCCGTCGAAGGCGAGCTGGTCGGGGTGCCGCGGCTCGCCTCGGTGGTCGACAAGGGGCCGGAGCGCGGCGCGCTCATCGTCACCGAGCGCAAGGTCTACGACAAGAAAACCGGGGATCTCGTTTGCACGTTGGAGTCGACCAGTTTCTGCCGCGGCGACGGCGGCTTCGGCGGTCCGAGCGGCCCGGTGCGCACGCCCCACCCCATTCCCGAGCAACCCGCGCAGCTCGTTTGCGACCTCCCCATCCTGCCGCACGCCGCGCTGATCTATCGCCTGAGCGGAGACTACAACCCCCTGCATGCCGACCCTGAGCACGCGCGGCGCGTCGGCTTTCCCCGGCCCATCCTGCACGGGCTGTGCAGCCTGGGCATGGCGGGACACGCGCTGCTTAGGACCTGCTGCGACTACGATCCGGCACGCATCAAGGCCATGGAAGTGCGCTTCTCCGCGCCCGTGTATCCGGGCGAAACTCTGCGCACCGAAATATGGCGCGAGGGCAACGTGGTGTCGTTCCGCTGTCTCTGCGTAGAAAGCGGCAAGGTGGTGCTCAACAACGGCCGGGCGGATATCGCGGGCTAGCGAGCGGCGCGCTTGCGCACGCCTCGCCGCGACGCCTGGAAGCGCCCTGTCACCGGAACCGCGCCATTGACCCCACCGCGCCGCTCAGGTTGAATCGCCCACCCCACTTCGGGGCATGCGTGACATGAGCCAGCACTACAGCGAGATCCGCGACGGCATGCGCATCGATTGGGACGTGCCTGTCGCCATGGACGACGGCCTCGTGCTGCGGGCCGATGTCTTTCGCCCGATCGCAGCGGGACGTTATCCCGTCATCTTGAGCTACGGTCCGTATGCCAAGGGACTGCATTTCGAAGACGGCTATCCGAGCGCCTGGCAGCGCATGCTGGCGCAGCATCCGGATGTCGCCGCGGGCTCGTCGAACCGGCACCAGCGTTGGGAAGTGGTCGACCCGGAAAAATGGGTCCCCGACGGCTATGCCTGCGTGCGCGTCGATTCGCGCGGCGCCGGCCGCTCGCCGGGGGTGATCGATCCCTTCTCGCCGCGCGAGACGCGCGACTTCTACCTGTGCATCGAATGGGCCGGCGTGCAGCCGTGGAGCAACGGCAAAGTGGGGCTGAACGGCATTTCGTACTACGGCATCAATCAATGGCACGTGGCCTCGCTGCAGCCGCCGCATTTGGCGGCAATGTGCGTATGGGAAGGTGCCGCGGATTGGTATCGGGACATGACGCACCACGGCGGCATCGTCTCGACCTTCTGGCGCAACTGGTTCGACCTGCAGGTGAAGACGGTGCAATACGGCTGCGGCGAACGCGGCGGGCGCAGCCGTATCACCGCCCGGCTGGTGTGCGGCGATGAGCTCTTGAGCGACGAAGCGCTGGCGGCCAACCGCTGCGATCTCGGCGCGGACATCGCCGCGCATCCGCTCGACGACGACTATCACCGGGCGCGATCCCCGCTATGGGAGCGGATCACGCTGCCCTTGCTCTCCGCCGCGAACTGGGGCGGCCAGGGCCTGCACCCGCGCGGCAACTTCGAAGGCTTCGTCGCTGCGGCGTCCGCGCAGAAGTGGCTGGAAGCGCACGGCATCGAGCACTGGACCCACTTCTACACCGACTACGGCCTCGACTTGCAGAAGCGCTTCTTCGGCCACTTCCTCAAGGGTGAGGACAGCGGCTGGGCGCGGCAGCCGCGCGTGCAGTTGCAGATCCGGCACGTCGATCGCTTCGTCCGGCGCGACGAGCACGAATGGCCGCTTGCGCGCACGCGCTGGACCAAGCTGCACCTCGATCCGGTCACGCACGCTCTGCGCTCCGAGGCTCCGGTTGCGTCCGGCACCCTCGACTACGAGGCGCTCGGCAGCGGGCTCACCTTTCTATCGGCGCCGTTGGATGCCGCCACCGAGATCACCGGACCTTCGGCGCTCAAGCTCGTGGTCTCCTCGTCCACGCCGGACGCGGACCTGTTCGTGGTGCTGCGCGTGTTCGCGCCCGACATGAAGGAGGTCGTGTTCCAGGGCGCGATCGATCCGCATACGCCGGTCGCGCAAGGCTGGTTGCGCGCTTCGCACCGCAAGCTCGATCCGCGCCTGAGCCTCCCGTATCGCCCCTGGCATACGCACGACGAGCGTCAACCCCTGACGCCGGGAGTGCCGGTGGCGCTCGACATCGAGATCTGGCCGACCTCGATCGTAGTGCCGGCCGGTCATCGCCTCGGCCTGTCGATACGCGGCAGCGACTACGTGTACCCGGGCGCGAGCGGAGGGCGCTTATCGAATTTCAAGAACGAGCTCACCGGCTGCGGCCCCTTCTTGCACGACGATCCCGCCGATCGGCCGCCGGAGATCTTCGGCGGCAACGTGCGCCTGCATTTCGGGCCGCGGTACGCGGCCTACGTGCTGCTGCCGATCATCCCGTAGAACACCGCCCGGTCGGCTCAAGCGCCGCGCTTGACCATGCCCTGCACCGCGCCGGATACCAGGCCGAGAGCGAAACGGCACTCGAAGGCGTGCTTGCGCCGGCGCCTTCGATCAGCGCGGCGAGGTTGCGTGCGAACTGCGCGGCGAGCTGGTTGCACACCTCGCGTACCACGCCGGAGGCGCGTCCGTATTGCGCCACCGACCCGGCCAGGATCAGCTCGGTGTGCACGTGCACGCGGGTATGATCGCCCTCGCCGGCGAGCGCAAAGCGCATCTGCGAGTGCACGCTGCCGCGGCCCTTGGCGTCGCCGCCGCGCGCCGTCAAGCGTGACGTACGCAGTTGCGGATCGACGTCGTGCAAGCGCGCCTCACCCTGAAAGCCGAGCTCGATCGGGCCGATTTTCACCCGCGCCCGGCCACGATAGGTCGTGGCATCGACGATTTCGGTGATCTCCGCGCCGGGGAGGCACGGCGCCACCCGCGGCAGATCAGTGAGAATCGTCCAGGCTTGCTCGACCGAGGCCGGGACGAGGAAACTGTTTTCGACCTTGACGCTCATGGCCGCGGCGTGGCCCCTATCGGTTGCGATGCCCGCGCGCAAGACAACGACACGACCGCCTCGCAAGCAGGATCGGAAAGCAGCGCGTTGCCTCGGCGCCGCGCGTGGAGGCGATGATAAAGGAGCCGAAACGCCACTGCACCCGTGCCGGACACCGCACTGAGCTCGTCCCGCGACAGGCGTGTGCGTGGGACAGCGAATGTTTCGCAGCCGCCGCGGAGGCAACGCGCCAGCGCGCTGAAATGGTGAGATCGACGCGCTGGTCTACAATACGCCAGCCGCCTCATGGGCGTGCCCCGAGCTGCGCAACCCGCGCAGCGCCTGCTCGACTCGATCCCGCTACCCCGTGTCCAGTGCCCGCGACAGCGGCGCCATCGTCATTCATGGCGCGCGCCAGAACAACCTGAAGCAGCTCTCGCTCGAGCTGCCGCTCAACACGCTCATCGTGGTGACCGGCGTCTCGGGCTCGGGCAAGTCTTCGCTCGTGTTCGATACCCTCTACGCCGAAGGCCAGCGCCGCTACGTCGAGACCTTTTCGCCCTATGCGCGCCAATTCCTGGACCGCATGGACAAGCCGCAGGTCGATCGCATCGACGGCATTCCGCCCGCCATCGCCATCGATCAGACCAATCCGGTGCGCACGTCGCGCTCGACCGTGGGCACCATGAC
The DNA here is from genome assembly GCA_020848435.1 of Burkholderiales bacterium. Classification (GTDB taxonomy): domain Bacteria; phylum Pseudomonadota; class Gammaproteobacteria; order Burkholderiales; family WYBJ01; genus WYBJ01. The sequence continues at coordinate 61,696 of JADLAC010000064.1, forward strand.
CGAGCTCAACGACCACCTCAAGCTGCTTTTTGCCCGCGCGAGCGCCTTGTACTGCCGCGCCTGCGCCGCCCCTGTCAGACGCGATAGCGCCGACTCGATTTTCGCCGAGCTGGCGGAGCGCGCCGCCGCCTGCGGCGATCCGCGACTCACCATCACGTTTCCGGTGCCGGTGCCGGACAATTTTTCTCGCGCCGAGGTGCTCGGCTTGCTCGAGCGCCAGGGGTATACGCGCATCCTCGGCGGCGACGAGCGCGCGCTCGAGGTGGTGCAGGACCGCCTGCGCATGGGCCGCGCGGAGCGCTCGCGCGTGATCGATGCGCTGGAATCGGCGCTGCGCATCGGCCGCGGGCGCGTCGATGTCCGCGTCGAGGCAGACGCGGCCGGCAGCGCGCCGGCGCTGTGGCGCTTCTCGGCCGATCTGCACTGCGCCCACTGCGATATCCACTACGCCGAGCCCACATCCAGCCTGTTCTCGTTCAATTCCCCGCTCGGTGCGTGCGAAACATGCCGCGGCTTCGGTCGCGTGATCGGGATCGATTTCGGGCTCATCGTCCCCGACGAGAGCAGGACGCTGGCCGAGGGCGCGGTGCGCCCCTGGCAAACGCAAAGCTTCAAGGAATGCCAGGACGACCTCGTCAAGTACGCCAAGCTGCGGCGCGTGCCGCTGGATGTTCCGTTTCGCGAGCTGAGCGCCGAGCATCACCATTGGGTGCTCGAAGGCGAGGCCGACTGGGTGAGCTGGAAGAAGTCGTGGCCGGGGACGTGGTACGGCGTGCGGCGGTTTTTCGCCTGGCTGGAGACCAAGGCCTACAAGATGCACATCCGCGTGCTGCTCTCGCGCTATCGGGCTTACACCCCGTGCGGCAGTTGCGGCGGCGCGCGCTTGAAGCCGGATGCGCTCGCCTGGCGCCTGGGCGATCGCGCCGATGCGCAGCGCGTGCTCGCCCCGGCCGAGCGCTTCATGGCGCCGGGGGCCGGTTTCGATCGCGCGAGCCTCGAACGGCTGCCGGGATTGAGCGTGCACGATCTCATGCTGCTGCCGATCGAGCGGCTGCGTGATTTCTTCGAGGCGGTGCATCTACCCGCACCGCTCGACCAGGCGAGCGACTTGCTCCTGACCGAGGTCCGCGCGCGCCTCGACTACCTGTGCCAGGTCGGGCTGGGCTACCTGACGCTCGACCGCCAGTCGCGCACGCTCTCTGGCGGCGAAGTGCAGCGCATCAATCTCACCACGGCGCTCGGCACCTCGCTCGTCAATACGCTGTTCGTGCTCGACGAGCCTTCCATCGGGCTGCACCCGCGCGACATGGGACGCGTGATCCGGGTGATGCACCGGCTGCGCGATGCAGGCAACACCCTCGTCGTGGTCGAGCACGATCCGCAAATCATGCACGAGGCGGATCGCTTGCTCGACATGGGACCGGGTCCGGGAGAGCGCGGCGGGGAGATCGTGTTCTTCGGCGCGCCGGCGGCGATCGCCGCGGCCCAGGGCTCGCTCACCGCCGAATACCTTTGCGCTCGCAAGCGCGCGCAACGCCCGCAGGGCGCGCGTCCCATGCACGCCGCCCTGCCGGCGATCGAGTTGCTCGGTGCAGCCGAGCACAATCTGCGCGCGATCGACGTCTCGATTCCGCTCAACCGGCTGGTGTGCGTGACCGGAGTGTCCGGCTCGGGCAAGTCGACGCTGGTGCAGGACGTGCTGTATGCGGCGCTGCTCAAAGCCAAGGGCAAACCGACCGAGGCGCCGGGACGTTATTCGGCATTGCTCGGCCACGAAGCGATCGGTGAGGTGGTCATGGTCGACCAGAGCCCCATCGGCCGCACCACCCGCTCCAACCCGGCGAGCTATGTCGGCGCCTTCGATGCGATCCGCAAGCGCTTCGCTGCCGCGCCGCTCGCCAAGGAGCGCGGCTATACGCCGGGCACTTTCAGCTTCAATTCCGGCAACGGCCGCTGTCCCGCGTGCAGCGGCAACGGTTTCGAGCACATCGAAATGCAGTTCTTGTCGGACGTCTACCTGCGCTGCCCCGACTGCGACGGCAAGCGCTACCGCCCCGAGGTGCTAGAAGTGACGGTGCAAGGCGCCGGCGCCTCGCATCGGGCCTCGATGGCGGATGTGCTCGACATGACGGTGGCGCAGGCGCTGGATTTCTTTCGCGGCGAGCGCGACGTAGATCTGGCATTGCAGCCGCTCGCAGCGGTCGGCCTGAACTACCTGCGCCTCGGCCAGCCCGTGCCGACGCTCTCCGGCGGCGAGGCGCAGCGCTTGAAACTGGCGGGCCACCTGGCGCAGGCGCTGAACAAGCCGACCGGCAGTGCTCCGAGCCACAAACTGTTCCTGTTCGACGAGCCGACCACCGGGCTGCACTTCGACGATATCGCCAAGCTGCTCGCGGCCTTCGATCGACTGCTCGACGCCGGCCACTCGTTGATAGTGATCGAGCACAACCTGGACGTGATTCGGGCCGCCGACTGGATCATCGATCTCGGCCCGGAGGGCGGCGCCGGCGGCGGCGACATCGTTTGTGCCGGAACCCCGGCCGCGGTGATGGCGCATCCCGATTCGTACACGGGCGCCGCCCTGCGCGGTTACGACCAGTCGAGCAGGCGCGGCTTGGTCGATGACGCCATCGCCGAGGATCGCGCCCCGCGCCCGCACGCCGCCGAGCCGCGACCGCTTCCGGCGCCTGTTCCAGGCGTCGCGGAAGCGCCGAGCTTCGCCCCATACCACGCTGACCGAGCCGACGAGATCCGCATCCGCAACGCGCGCGAGCACAACTTGCGCGGCATCGACGTCGCCGTGCCGCGCGATCGCTTTACGGTCGTGACGGGCGTCTCGGGCAGCGGCAAGAGCACGCTCGCCTTCGATGTCCTGTTCGCCGAGGGGCAGCGGCGCTATCTCGAATCGCTCAATGCCTACGCGCGCCAATTCGTGCAGCCGGCGGCGCGTCCGGACGTCGATGCGATTTCCGGCATCCCGCCGACCGTGGCGATCGAGCAGCGCACCAGCCGCGGCGGGCGCAAGAGCACCGTCGCCACGCTGACCGAGGTGTATCACTTCCTGCGCGTGCTCTACATGAAGCTCGGCACGCAGCATTGCCCCGCGTGCGATGTCGCGATCCAGCCGCAGAGCTTCGATGCCATCGCGGCCAACGTGCTGCGCACGTATCGCGGCAGCCGCATCGGCCTGATGGCGCCGCTGGTCGTCGCGCGCAAGGGCTACTACACCGACCTGGCGAAATGGGCCGCCGGCAAGGGCTACACCCATCTGCGCGTCGACGGCGAATTCCTGCCGACCCGGCCCTGGCCGCGCCTGGATCGCTTTCGCGAGCACACGATCGAGCTGCCGGTCGCCGACCTGCGAGTGGGCGCCGGCGACGAAGCGGCGCTGCGCGAAGGGCTCGCCCAGGCGCTCGATCACGGCAAGGGCATCGTGCACGTCCTCGCCCCGCTCGACGCGCTGGCCGAGGCCATGGCGAAACGCGATCCCGCGGCTGCCGCGATGAGCGTGAGCGTGTATTCGACCAAGCGCGCCTGTCCGAGCTGCGCGCGCAGCTTTCCCGAGCTCGACCCGCGCCTGTTCTCCTTCAATTCCAGGCACGGCTGGTGCCCGAGCTGTTACGGCACCGGGCTCGCGCTGGCAGGCTTCGACGAGCAGCAAAGCGGCGAAGAGATCTGGTGGAACGAGTGGTACGGCGAGCCCGAGCAAGCCTGCGCGGCCTGTAACGGCCAGCGGCTCAACCCGGAGGCATTGGCGGTACGCTATCGCGGGCGCAACATCGCGGCCATGACAGCCTTGCCGGTGGGCGAAGCCGCGGCATTCTTTCAGTCGCTGTCGATGACGGGACGTGAAGCCGAGATCGCGCGCGATTGCGTGAGCGAGCTCAAGTCACGCCTGGATTTCCTGCGCCAGGTCGGGCTCGAGTATCTCGCGCTCGATCGCGCGGCGCCGACGCTTTCCGGCGGCGAAGCGCAGCGCATCCGGCTCGCCGCCCAGCTCGGATCCAACCTGCGCGGGGTATGCTACATCCTCGACGAGCCGACCATCGGTCTGCACCCGCGCGACAATCGCATCCTGCTCGACACGCTGGCGCGACTGCGGGCCAAGGGCAACACGCTGGTCGTGGTCGAGCACGATGAAGACACGATTCGCCGCGCCGATCACGTCATCGATCTCGGGCCCGGCGCAGGCAGCCGCGGCGGGCATGTGGTCGCCGCCGGATCGGCGGACCAATTGCAGGCCTGCGAGGCGTCGGTGACCGGCCGCTTTCTCGCCGCGCCGCTGGCGCATCCGCTCGCGCCGCGGCGTGCGATCGGCAAACGCGCCCCGTCGCTCGAACTGCGCGGACTGCGCTTGCACAATCTCAAGGCCGCGTGCGCGCGCATACCGCTGCAGCGCCTGGTCGTGGTCACGGGCGTCTCGGGCAGCGGCAAGAGCAGCCTCGCGCGCGATGTTCTGCACGACAACCTCGCCCGGCTCGTGCGCTTGCGCCGCGAGCGCGCAGCCGTACCGGGCGCGGAGTGCCGCGGCTGTGACGAAATCCGGGGCTGGGAGCCGATTGAGCGCGTATTGGAAGTCGACCAGGCGCCGATCGGCAAGACGCCGCGCTCGTGCCCCGCGACTTACGTCGGGTTCTGGGATGCGATTCGGCGCCTGTATGCAGAAACGACCGAAGCGCGCATGCGCGGCTACGCCCCGAGCCGGTTTTCCTTCAACACCGGCGGCGGGCGCTGCAGCGCATGCGAGGGGCAAGGTGTCAAGCGCATCGAGATGAGCTTCCTGCCCGATGTGAAAGTGCTGTGCGAGGCCTGCGGCGGCGCGCGCTTCGACCGCGAGACGCTCGCTGTCACATTCAAAGGCAAGTCGATCGGGGCGGTGTTGGCGATGAGCGTCGACGAGGCGGTCGATTTCTTTTCCGCCCAGCGCGCGATCCATCACGCCCTGTTGTTGCTGCAGGATGTCGGGCTCGGCTATCTCACGCTCGGCCAGCAGAGCCCGACGCTCTCGGGCGGGGAAGCGCAGCGCATCAAGCTCGTCACCGAGCTGGCACGCGCCCGCGAGAGCCGCGGCCAGATGCCGCACTCGCTCTACGTGCTGGACGAGCCGACGGTGGGCCTGCACATGGCCGACGTCGAAAAGCTCATCCGGGTGCTGCACCGACTGGTCGATGCGGGTAACACGGTGGTGGTGATCGAGCACAATCTCGACGTCATGGCCGAAGCCGACTGGATCATCGACCTCGGCCCGGAAGGCGGCGCTGCCGGCGGCTGGATCGTCGCCCAGGGCGCGCCCGAGGAAATCGTCGCCGCGCCCGCGAGCATCGATCGCCCGTCGCACACGGCGCGCATCCTCGGCGAGTTCCTGCGCACGCGCTCGACCTTGCCGGTTACTTCTTCAGTCCGATCGCCTGCATGATGCGCGCGAGCTCGACGTCCTCCTTGGCGATCAGCTCGCCGAAGGCTTGCGTGCCGAGGAAGGCCGGGCGCACGTAAAGCTTCTCGGTGCCCTGGGTGAATTCGGTGCTCTCCACCGTCCGGCGAATCGCCGCTTCCATCATTGCCACCTGCGGCGCGGGGACGCCCTTGGGCACCGCGATGCCGCGCCACGCTTCCAGGGCGACGTCGATGCCCAGCTCGCGCGCCGTCGGCACGTCCGGGAGCGTCGGGTCGCGCGCCGGCGTGAGGGACGCGATCGCGCGCAGCTTACCGCCTTGCAAGTGAGCCGCGACGGCGGCCGGCAACATCACCATGGCATCGACATGCCCGCCCAGCACGTTCGGCACGACTTGCGCGGCGCCGTAGGGCACATCGACGATGGTGATGCCGGCCGCGCGGGCCAGGGCCGCGGCCGAGATGTGCGTATGGCTGCCGGTTCCCGAGTTCGCCACCGTCACTACGCCGGGTCGTGCCTTGGCATCGATGACGAAATCGGACAAGCTCTTCCAGCGCGGTTCGCTGCGCACGACCAGCAAGGGCGATTCGACCAGGGCTCGGGCGACCGGGTCGAACGCCTTGTAGTCGAAGGCGAGTTGCCCCGAATGATGCGTGGTCGAGATCGAATTCGAGTTCCAGACGATGGCGTAGCCGTCGGGCTTCTGCGCCGCGGCGTACCGGTAGCCGACCGCGCCGCCGGCGCCGGGCCGGTTGACCACCACTACGTTGGCGTTCATGAACTTCGACATGCCCTGCGCGAGCAGCCGGGCGGTGATGTCGGCCGAGGTCCCGGCGGGAAACAAGACCGTCAGGTCGACGTTGCCGCGCTTGGGATACGCCGGCTCCTGCGCGCTCGCGGCAGTTGCGAGCGCGATGGCGAGAAACACGCCGGTCGGTCGAATCGCACGCCTGGTCAGCATCTGACTTCTCCCTCTTGTCGTTGCACTGCGCGAGCTGGTCGCGACACGTCGCCGAATGCGCTGCGCGCAGCGCGCGGGCCGAGCCGAGTGGCTGGCACGTCCGTCAGGATCGGCAGCGTGCGGCGGCGTTCGAGGATCCCGCTCATCACTTGCAGCACCGCAAGGCGAGTGTATCGCTGGTTCGACACGTGGCGGTTACGTCGGGCCGGCCTGAGGGAATACCGCCTAGGCCATCATTTCGGCCACGCTGACCCGCCGCCTTTCGCGGGCGGACACGATCCCCGCGCGCAGCACGGCCAGCGATCGGGTCGCCGCCTCGCCGTCCATCTCGGGCCGGCCCTGGCCGCGCGTTGCCGCGGCGAATTCTTCCAGCTCTTCGACCAGGGTATCGTTGTTCTCGCACGCGACCGCTTCGGCACGCCCCGCGGAGCGCTGGAGAAAGCGCAGGCCCTGGTGCAAGTCGTAGTACGCGCTTGCCTCCTTGCCGTAGATGTTCATCAAGTAGTACTCGGAGGCCGAGGCATAGCTCGCGTTCAAGGTAGAGAGCGCGCCGTTGTCGTGCTCGAGGATCAAGCTCGCCACGTCCGGGTTGTCGCCGGGCAGCACCAGTTGCGCCAGCCGGCCGCTGACCGCCACGATCGGACCCATGAGGTACTCGAGCACGTCGGTATAGTGGATGCCGATCTGCAACATGACCCCACCCGGCATGCCCTCGGCCGTATAGCGCCACGAGCCGGGATCGAACTGCCCCAGCCGGTCGCGGCTGATGTTGGCCTCGGCATTGACCAGGCGCCCGAATGCGCCCGCGTCGATCCGGCTGCGGACCCAGCGGAAGTGGCTCTCCTTGCGCCGCTGATAGCCGAGCGCGAGGACCACGCCCGCGCGCCGGCACGCTGCCGTGAGCGCGCGCGCATCGGCGACGCTGTTGGCTATGGGCTTGTCGAGGAACACGTGCTTGCCGGCCTGGGCTGCCGCCACGGTGGTGTCCAGGTGCACGTTGTTCGGCGTGGTGTTGATGACCGCGGCGATCGAACGATCCTCCAGGATCGCCTCGTAGCCCGGCGCCGGCGTACAGCCGTACTTGCGGGCGAATGCCTGGCGCTTCTCGGTCGAGCGCGTAAAGCAGGCGACGATCTCGAACTTGCCCGAGCGCACCATGGCGTCCGCGAGGACATCCGACCACCAGCCGAGGCCGATCGAGGCTACCCGCAGCCGCTCCTCCTTCATGCCTTCTCCTCGCTCGCGAAACCGCGGCCGCGCCCGTGCAGGCCGGCCGGGGATTACGGCAATTCGCTCAAACCCTGCCCGGCGCGTTAGCTCGCGTCGATGGCATCGCCGGCGCCGATCGCGTCGAGCGCGAGCCGAGCCACGGCAGCGTCGAATTCCCACGTGCCGCCGCTGACACCGATACCGCCGATGCACTCACCCTCGACGATGATGGGATAACCGCCCTCCATGGCCGTCCAGCGCTGCGGCCCGGCAGCCAGCGCGAGCCCTAGGGCATGCACGCTATCGAGGGCCTGCGCCTGAGCGCCTTGGGCGGAGGTCGGACGCTTGTTGGACGCCGCGCAAACCGCCTTGGTGGTCGACGAGTGCACCGTGTGAAAGCGGCCGCCGTCCATGCGCTCGAGCAACAGCACGTGGCCGCCGGCGTCGACGATCGCAACCGCGATTGGGATGCGGGCCTGTTCGGCTTTCGCCATCGCCGCCGCCATCATCCGGCGCGCACCCGCGAGCGTGAGCCGCTTGGAATCTACGACGTACATGGCGCTCCTCCGAGCCTGCGCGATGGTGCCGGCATGATAGCGCAATCGCCCGGCAGCAGGCGTCGCGCTCACAGCCCGCGCACGAAATCCTCGAGTAGCGCGTTGAAGCGCCGCGGCTCGTCGGCGAACAACGCATGGCCCGCTTGGGCAAAGACCTCGATGCGGGTGCCGGGTCGATGATGCGCGAGGTTAGCCGCCTGCGCCGCGAACTGCGGCGTGACGACATAGAGTAGCGGTTTGCGAAACGCCCGCGCGATATCGCGCCAGTGCTCGCGCGGGCGCGGATACGACAACAGATCGATGCTCGCCTGCAACGGCAGGCGCAACGCGCCATCGACCAGCGCCTGCAGCTCCTGCGCCGTTCGCTCGCTGCGAAAGATCGCCTGCACGAATGCGTTCAATGCCTGGTGACGATCGGCGCGCAGCGCGTCGGTGAAGCGACTCGCCGGCGGCGGCGGTTGCTCGCCGACCGAGCTATCGACGAGCACCAGCGCGGCGACCTTGGCGTCGCCGTGCGCGTGCACGTAGTGCAAGGCTTCCAGGGCGCCGAGCGACCAGCCGACCAGCACCACGCGCGGGTAACGTTCCACGAACTGCGCGATGTCCTGGACCCGGCGCTCGACGCTATAGCCGTCCTGCGGAACATCCGACAGGCCCTGACCGCGGGGATCGAGCGCGGCGACCCGGTAGCGCGGTGCGAATGCCTGCAACTGCGCCTGCCAGATCGCAGCGGGCATCGACCAGCCGGGAACGAACGCGAGGACCGGGGACTCGTGTGCCTGCACCAGCCCGGAGCGCTCGATCACGTGCAGGCGAACGCCGTCGGAGGTCCGCCAGTAGCTGCTCGTCACATCAACGCGCCGGCGCGGCCTCGCCGGACTCCGGCGCAGCGGCCTGCATGGCAACCCGCCGTGCCACCATCGCATTCGACTTGCCGCCGTTCCAGTGGTAGCTGAATGAGAACGGCAGCGTCGCCGCGTTGGCGCTCTTATAGGCCGCATCGAGCTTGGCCTGGTAGGCCCAATGGAACGGCGGGATGGGTTTGCGATAGCCGCCGTAGAGCTGCATGTCCCAGCCGCTCGCCTTGAGCACCTCGTAGGGCATGCCGGTATCGTCCTGCACCAGGAACTCGGCCGACTCGAGCAAGGTATTGCGAATGGCGCGGAATTGCTTGTCCTGGAGCAGGTAGGAGGCCGACTTGATCAGCATCGGCGCCGGTTTCGCGCTGCGCAAATGAGCGAGGAACTCGGGATAGGGAGCGAGCCCGCGGTTGGTGGCGTCGACCGAGAAATACTGCAAGGTCTGCGTCTTCGCGCTGCCCGGCTGCTGGAAAGTGATCTGGACCGCCCGCAGCTTGCGCAAGGGCTTCGCATCCGCAGGCTCGGCCTCCTCCTCGGAACGCGCGGCAGCGGGCAGCTCCAAGCGCTCCAGCGAGCGCACCTCGAGCCCGGCGAGCGCCATCGATGCGATCAGCACCGGTACCACACCGCGTAGCTGCGAGGTATGCAACTGGCGCGACATGCGCGAAGTGATGAAATAGTTGCGCTCGACCAGGTCGCCGACCGCGACGCGCACGTCGCTGAGCAAGCGAGCGAGCGCTTGGCGATCGAGCTTCTCCAGCTCGGGCACCTCGCCCGGCAGCTCGAGACCGAACAGGACGTAGTTCTTGCAGCCCGGGAAGAGCACATACGCGTTGGCGAAATCGGGCCCGCTGAAGGGATAGAGCAGGGTGCCGGAGCCCGAGCAGGGGGTACGAATGGTTTGGTCACGCCAGCGCGCCATGACGTCCCCGCGCCCCTGCTTCACCTTGGCCCAGCCGGCCTGCACGATGTCGCGGTGCTCGCGCCACTCGCTCGACTCCGCGAGATCGACGTGTGCCGGCAACGACGGCGGCAGACCGGCGAGCAGCCTCGCCACCGAGCCGACCCGGCCTTCGGCCGGCTTGACCGGCGCCGCCTGCGCCGTGGATGCCGATGTGTTAGCCGCCGCGACCGCGGGCAGCGTAGTGAGCAGAAGGGACAACGCGGTGAAGCCGATGGAGCGATGCACACGCATGGAGGTTGACCGTAGTCCGAGTGATTGGATGAGTATCTAACGACCGAGGGCGCCACAAGGCTGACAGCAACGCGAGCTTTCCCGGACAAAACCCAGCTTCGATCGGTACAACTCGGGTCGGACCCGCGAAAGCCCACATCGTGGGCCTTCGCGGGTCCGACCCCAACCCTGGTCCGGCGGGGTCGATACACAATATACTGTGGAAGGCGCGCGGCAGGAGCACAATAGCTCGTGTGTATCAGGCCGATCCCTGATCCATATCAAAGTTCGTTGGCGTCGTCCGCGCACATGATTCGAAGGCATGCGAACCGATGCCGCGCCGTCGCGGGCAAGGCTCAGCGGGCGAGCTTCGATCGGGGTACCCTGAGCGCAGTCCTGGCAGCTTCGCCGCCGGCTCGGTTTCGCACGCCGGGGAGACGAAAACAGAGGATGGGTCGATGAAACTGAACGATACGCATATCAACATCCCACCGCAGCAAGTGAGCATCGACGTACTGCTGGAGAAATACGCGAAAGGCGACGAGCGCAGCGTCGAGGACGTGCGCCGCCGCGTCGCCAAGGCGCTCGCCGCGATCGAGCAGGATCCGGCCCGCTGGGAACCGGTGTTCTACGACACGCTCGCGCACGGTTTCATTCCCGGCGGCCGGGTGAATTCGGCCGCCGGCACGAACTTGCAGGCAACGCTGATCAATTGCTTCGTGCAGCCGGTCGGCGACTCGGTGTCGGAGACGATCGACGGCAAGGTCGGTATCTATGTCGCGCTCATGGAGTCGGCCGAAACCATGCGCCGCGGCGGCGGCGTGGGCTACGACTTCTCCTCCGTGCGCCCGCGCGGCGCGGAAGTGCGCGGTACCCAAAGCACCGCGAGCGGGCCGGTGTCGTACATGCGCGTGTTCGACAAGAGCTGCGAGACGGTCGAATCGGCGGGCTCGCGCCGCGGCGCGCAGATGGGCATCCTGCGCTGCGATCACCCCGACGTGGAGGATTTCATCCACGCGAAGGATAAAGGCGACCTGACCAATTTCAATCTCAGCGTGGCCATCACCGATGCGTTCATGCAAGCCGTCGAAGCCGACGCCGACTGGCACCTGGTGCACGCCGCGAAGCCCGGTGCGGCCCTCGCCGCCAATGCCGAGCGCGGCGCCGACGGGCGCTGGATCTATCGCACCGTGAAGGCGCGCGAGCTGTGGAAGCAGATCATGGACGCGACCTACGATCACGCCGAGCCGGGCGTGTTCTTCGTCGACCGCGCCAACGCCGACAACAATCTTTCCTACATCGAAGCCATCGAGGCGACCAACCCGTGCGTCAGCGGCGATACGCGCCTGCACACGCGTGATGGCATGGTGCCGATCGCCGAGTTGCAGGCGCTCGGCGCAGCGCTGCAAGTGACGGTAGACGAGCGCGCGCTTGGCCAGTCGAAAAAGGGGACGGCGGTTCGCGCCGCGGTGCCCGCCTTCCAGACCGCGCATTCGGCCGAAGTCTATCGCGTGGAAACCGAGGACGGATACGAGATCAAGGCCACCGCGTGGCACGATTTCTTTACCGAGCGCGGCAAGATCAAGCTGCGCGAGCTGAAGATCGGCGACGCGTTGCTGGTCCAAAGCGGCAAGGGGCAATTCGGCACCCAGGGCTCCAAGCCGCTGGGCGTGTTGCTGGGATTGATCACGGGCGGCCATCTCAGCCATCGTGGCGGCCAGCAAGAGGCGGCCGTAGTCAACTTCCGGGGGGAAGAGCGCGCCCTCGCCACTGGCGTGGCCGCCTACATCAATGGTGTGATTGCCGAGCTGGCAACGCGGCCTCGCCAATACCACGTGGAACCGATAGCGGTGCCCGCCCGCAACCAGGTTTTCATTCGCTCGCTGTTGCTGGCTCGATTCCTCGAACACTACGGGTTCTCGGCGAACACGAAGCACCAGGTTCCCGAGGTCGTCTGGCGGGGCAGCGAGGAGTGCGTGCGCGGCTACCTGCAGGCCCTGTACCAGTGCGATGGGACGGTCAACATCTCCACGAGCAGCCAGAGCTGTTCGGTGCGGCTCGCCTCGAGTCATCCCCGCCTGCTGAAGGATGTACAGAACCTGCTGGCGAACTTCGGGATCTTCAGCAGGCTGCGCCAGCGGCGCGGCGAGCGCCTGAAGGCCATGCCGGACGGCCGCGGCGCGCGCAGGCGCTATCCCTGCCGACCCGACTACGAGCTCATCGTGGGCGGCGAGTCGCGCGAGCGCTTCATGCGCGACATCGGATTTCTGGGCGCAGCCAAGCCGGCCAAGTACGCCGCCTGGGCACGCGACAAAGCCCTGCGCAAGACGCAGCGCTTCACCAGCAAGGTGAAGGCGATCACCTACCTCGGGCGCGAAGCCGTTTTCGATACGACCCAGCCGGATGCGAATACGGTCATCTTCAACGGCCTCGTCACCGGGCAATGCGGCGAGCAGCCGCTGCCCGCCTACGGCTGTTGCTGTCTCGGCAGCATCGATCTGACGCATTTCATCGATCAAGCCTTCAGCCCCGAGGCGCGCTTCGATTTCGATGCGTTCGCGCGGGTCGTGCGGCCGGCCGTGCGCATGCTGGACAACGTCCTGGATGCCTCGGTGTGGCCGCTGCCGCAACAAAAAACCGAAGCGATGGCGAAGCGGCGCATCGGGCTGGGCTTCACCGGGCTGGGGGATGCGCTCATCATGCTCGGGCTGCGCTACGACAGCATCGAGGCGCGCACCATGGCCACCCGCATCGCCGCGGCCATGCGCGACGAATCCTACGCCGCGTCGGTGCAGGTCGCGAAGGAAAAGGGCGCCTTCCCGCTGCTCGACAGGGAGAAGTATCTGGCCGCGCCGCGCTTCGCCTCGCGCCTGCCGGACAGCGTCAAGGCCGCCATCCGCAAGCATGGCATCCGCAACAGCCACCTGCTCTCGATCGCCCCGACCGGCACGATTTCTCTGGCATTCGCCGACAATGCCTCCAACGGCATCGAGCCGCCCTTCTCCTGGACCTACCAGCGGCGCAAGCGTATGCCCGACGACAGCATGCGCGTCTACGACGTCGAAGACCACGCCTGGCGCCTGTACCGCCACTTGGGCGGCGACGCGGAGAAGCTTCCTTCCGCGTTCGTCACCGCGCTCGAGCTCTCGGCGCAGGATCACATGCACATGGTGGCGGCGGTCGCCCCCTATGTCGATTCGGCCATCAGCAAAACCGTGAACGTGCCCGAGGACTATCCCTACGAGCGCTTCAAGGATCTCTATCTCGAAGCCTGGCGTTCGGGCCTGAAGGGCCTCACCACCTATAGGCCCAACAGCGTGCTCGGCGCCGTGCTTTCGGTAGCGCCCTCGGCGCAAGCGCGCGAGCCGAATGATCTCGATGTCTCGGAGGTCGACCGGCGCATTCGGCTGGAAGCCGCACCCGAGCCGGCCCTGTCGAGCCTGCGCTGGCCCGGCCGGCCGAAGCTCGCCGCCGGCAATCCGTCCTGGACTTACATGGTCGAATCGCCCTCCGGCCAGTTCGCGATATTCGTCGGTCATGTCGAGAACGGCCAGCGCCATCCGTTCGAAGTCTGGGTGAACGGCAACGAACAGCCGCGTGGCCTGGGCGCTGTGGCCAAGACCTTGTCGATGGACATGCGCGCCCAGGACAAGGCGTGGCTGCGCATGAAGTTCGACATCCTCGCGCGCACCGCGGGCGACGATGCTTTCGACTGCCCCATGCCCCCCGAAGGCGAGTTGGTGCGGGTGCCGAGCCTCGTTGCCGCCTTCGCCCGCATCGTGCGCTTTCGCGCCGATCAGCTCGGTGCGCTCGATGACGACGGCGGCAAGTCGCCGGTGCTCGATACCCTGTTCGCGAAAAAGGAGCCGAAGACCGGTACCGACGGCACCATGTCGTGGACGGCGGACGTGCACAACCCGATCTCGGGCGACGATTTCCTGCTCATCCTGAAAGAGCTGGTGCTGCCGGGCGGCCAGCGCCGGCCGTATTCGGTGTGGCTCGCGGGTGCGTATCCGCGCGCGCTCGACGGCCTGTGCAAACTGCTCTCGCTCGACATGCGCGTGATCGATCCGGCATGGATCGGCATGAAGCTGCGCAAGCTGCTCAACTACGCCGAGCCGCTGGGCGACTTCATGGCGCGGGTGCCCGGTGCGGAGCGCCAGCAGAATTTCCCCAGTACCGTGGCTTACGTCGCCCGCCTGATCATTCACCGCTACGCCATGCTCGGGGTGCTCGACGAGCGCGGCTATCCGGTGAACGAAATGGGCGTGCTGGAGATGCCCGAGGACGAGCGCGAGCGCCCCGCCTACACCCGCGTGCTCGGCAAAGCCTGCAAGGAATGCGGCAATGCCGCCGTGATCAAGAAGGACGGCTGCGAGTTCTGCACCGCGTGCGGCGCGGTCGGAGCGTGCGGGTGATTCGGTCCGAGTGCGCTCAGGGCGGGCGGCGAAAGCGGGCGTAGAGCGCGCCCAACCTCTACTTGCGGGCGAACGCGCCGGCGCTATCGCCGGCGAGCTTGCCGAACACCGCACCCGAGGTGAGCCCGGTGCCGCCGGGGTAGTTGTGATAGAACAGCCCGCCCACCATCTCGCCCGCCGCATAAAGACCCTGGATGCCTTGACCGGCCTGATCCTGCACCTGGCCGGACTGCGGGTCGATCTTCACACCGCCGAAGCTGAAAGTCACACCACAGGTGACGGCATACGCTTCGAACGGCGGCTCGTCGAGCCGCGTCGCCCAATTGGTCTTGTCGACCTTGAGTCCTTCGGTGCGTTTCCCATCCTTGATCGCCGGGTTGTAGGGGATGTCCGCGCGCACGGCCGCGTTGTACGCCTTCAGCTCCCGCAGGCAAGCCTCGGCATCCACGCCCTCCAATTTCTGTACCAGCTCGTCGAGGGTATTGGCGCTTGCCTTGGTGACCTGCTTGATGCGGTACTCGTCGCGCAAGTGCGGGATCGCCTTCTGATCGAAGATCTGCCAGGCGAACATGTTGGGCTGCTGCAGCACCACCGCGCCGTACTTGGCGTAGGTGTAGTTGCGGAAGTCGGCGCCCTCGTCCACGAAACGCTCGCCGCGGGCATTGATCATGACTCCCCAGGGATAGCAGTGCTTCTGGAAGTTGTCGCCCACGGCGAGGTCGCCGAATGCTGGCGCGTTCTGATCCCAGCCGACAGCGTGACAACCCGACCAGTGGCCATAGGGCATCGCGCCGACCTCGAGCGCCATGCGCAGCCCCGCGCCGGTGTTGAACCGCGTCCCGCGCACTTTCGCGAGATCCCAGTTCGGCCCCAAATAACGGGCGCGCATTTCGGCATTGGATTCGAATCCGCCGCAGGCGAGCACCACCGCCTTGCACGGGATGTCGACCGTGCGGCCGGCATGCTTCGCGCGCACGCCCTTGACGCCCTCGTCGTCGGCGATGAGACCGATGGCCGGGGTCTCGTAGTAGATCGGAATGCCTTCGCGCGCGCACGCCTTGTGCTCGAGATCGACCAGTCCGGGGCCCCCGCCCCAGGTTTCCACTGCCAGTCCGCCCCAGAACTTCCACTTGCCTTCGACCTTGAAGGCTTGCCGCTTGTACGACAACTGGAACTTCACGCCTTTCTTGCGCAGCCACACCCAGGTGGGGTGACTGCGGTGCACCAGCACCTCGGTGAGATCGGGATCGCAGCGGTAGTTGGTGATACGACCCATGGTGTCGAAGAACTCGTCGGCGCTGAAGGAACCGAAATCGTTGTCCCGCCGTTCCTCCGCGCTCAGATCGGGCACCAGCGCGGCGATGTCGTCGGCATTGTTGAACACCAGGCGCGTAATCCCCGCGGTGTAGCGGCTGTTGCCGCCGCATTCGGACTCGGGCGCCGCTTCGAGCATGATCACGTTGCAGCCGCTCTCGCGCGCCGCGAGCGCCGCGCTCGCCGCGGCATTGCCCGCACCGACCACCACGACGTCGGCGCTACCCAGTTTGCTTGCTGCCATATGGATTTCCTCGAAAAAGAATATGTCCGCCGAGAGCCGCAGCCGCGGCCCGATGCGCGTTATCGATATGTACCGAGTGATTCGACCATGGAAGGCCACTGCCCCCCGGCCGCGGGCTCGCC
This sequence comes from Burkholderiales bacterium, assembly GCA_020848435.1. Lineage (GTDB taxonomy): Bacteria > Pseudomonadota > Gammaproteobacteria > Burkholderiales > WYBJ01 > WYBJ01. The sequence continues at coordinate 77,947 of JADLAC010000064.1, forward strand.
GCCACGACTGACATCCGCTGCTGGTCGCTGCGGATGCGCCTAAGGGCCGGTTTGTAATCGATTATACGCCACGCCGAGAGGACGTCACGCGCTCGGCGGGCATGGCGGATGCGGCCGTTTCGCGACCGATGATCGCAGCGCACCAGCGCGCTGCGCGCGCCGCCGCGGCGCTCGCCCGCGCGCGAGGCACGCGAGGCCATCGGGTAAACTTCCGGCTCGCAAACCGTCTTGGCTCCTGCGCTTCATGGACAAAACCAGCACCACACCGCCGCTCGTTCGGCTCGCGGACTACACGCCTCCGGCCTTCCTCATACCCGCTGTCGACCTGAGCTTCGACATCCGCGACGACGCGACCGCCGTCACGGCGCGATTGACCTGCGTGCGCAATCCGGCCTCGGCCGACCCGCGCGCCTCGCTCGTGCTCGACGGCGATGAATTGACGCTCGAAGCCGTGCGGCTCGACGGCAAGCTGCTCGGCGCGGGCGAATTCGGCGCGGACCGCGAACGCTTGACATTGCCGCAGGTGCCGCAACGTTTCATTCTCGAAACGGTGTGCACGCTCGACCCGGCGAACAACACCAAGCTCATGGGGCTCTACGCCTCAAGCAACGGCTTCTTTACCCAGTGCGAGGCCGAAGGTTTTCGCCGCATCACGTATTTCATCGACCGCCCGGACGTGATGGCGCGCTTCACGACCACGATTCGCGCCGACAAGAACCGCTTCCCGGTGTTGCTCTCGAACGGCAACCCGGTCGCCCAGGGCGGGGCGAAGGGCGGCCGCCACTGGGTGAAATGGGTCGACCCCTTCCCCAAGCCCTCGTATCTGTTCGCGATGGTGGCCGCGCGGCTCGACCGCCTCGACGATAGCTTCAGGACCGCCTCGGGACGCAGCGTGCGCCTGCAGATCTATGTCGAGCCCGGCAAGCTCGATCAAGCCGGCTTCGCGATGCAGGCGCTGAAAAAGGCCATGCGTTGGGACGAGCAGGTCTTCGGCCTCGAGGTCGATCTCGACCAGTACATGATCGTCGCGGTCGGCGATTTCAACATGGGCGCGATGGAGAACAAGGGCCTCAACATCTTCAACACCAAGTACGTGTTGGCGCGCCCCGATACGGCGACCGACACGGATTACCAGAACATCGACCGGGTGGTCGCCCACGAGTACTTCCACAACTGGACCGGCAACCGCGTCACCTGCCGCGACTGGTTCCAACTCTCGCTCAAGGAAGGGCTCACCGTGTTTCGCGACCAGGAATACGGCGCCGACATGTATTCGCGGGCCGTGCAGCGGATCCAGGCCGTGCGGGCGCTGCGTGCCGCGCAGTTTCCGGAGGACGCCGGGCCCATGGCCCATCCGGTGCGCCCGCAGTCCTATCTCGAGATCAGCAACTTCTACACGCCGACGGTGTACGAGAAAGGTGCGGAAGTGGTGCGCATGATCCACACGCTGATCGGCGCGGGTGCGTTTCGCCGCGGCATGGACTTGTACTTCCAGCGTCACGATGGCCAGGCGGTCACGTGCGACGAATTCGTTCAGGCCATGCAAGACGCAAGCGGCGTGGATCTATCCCACTTCAAGCGCTGGTACGACCAGGCCGGCACTCCCGAGATCCACGTCAGCAGCCATTACGATGCGCCGCGACGGCGCCTGACGCTCGACGTCCGGCAATCGTGTCCGCCGACGCCGGGACAAGCCGAGAAGGCGCCGTTGCACATCCCGCTGGCGCTCGGCCTGGTCGGACCCGACGGCCGCGATCTCCCGCTGGCGCTCGAAGGCGAGGTCGCATCCGAAGCGACCACGCGCGTGCTTTCGCTCACCGAGGCGCGAGCGCGCTTTACTTTCGTCGATATTCCCGAACGCCCGGTGCCGTCGATCGCACGCGGCTTCTCAGCTCCGGTCAAGGTCAACTGCGATTATTCGGCCTCGGACCTGACCCACCTGATCGCCTTCGACAGCGATCCGTTCAATCGTTGGGAAGCCGGGCAGCGGCTGGCCACCGACGTCATGCTCGCGAACGTCGACGCGGTGAAGAATGGTCGCGAGCCGCGCCTGCCCGAGTCGTTCATCACCGCCTTCGGGCGCGTCCTGGCCGATGCCGGGCGCGACCCGGCATTCGCCGCCGAAGCGCTCGCGCTGCCCGCGGAGAGCTTCCTCGCCGAGCAAATGAGCGAAGTCGATCCCGATGCGATCCATCGCGTGCGGGTGCATCTGCGCCGCCAGCTTGCCGCCGCCTTGCGCGCCGACTTGAGCGCAGCCTATGACGCGCATCGCAGCCCCGGCGCTTACAGTCCCGGCGCGGGCGCCGCTGGCGCGCGCGCGTTACGCAACACCTGTTTAAGCTACTTGAGCGAGCTCGACGACGACGCGGCGCGCGCGCTCGCGCTGCGCCAGTTCGAGCAGGCGGACAACATGACCGACTCGGTGGCCGCGATGACGGCGCTGGCGCAGCTCGATTGTCCGCAACGAACCCGCGCGCTCGCGTCGTTCTACGAGCGCTGGCGCAACGAAGCCCTGGTGCTCGACAAGTGGCTCGCCGTGCAGGCCACGTCGCGGCTGCCGGGCACGCTGGCAGAGGTGCGCACGCTCATGCGCCATCCCGCCTTCGATGTGCGCAACCCGAACAAGGTGCGTGCGCTCGTCAGCAGCTTCTGTCACGCCAACCATGTCCGCTTCCACGCGGCCGACGGGTCGGGCTACGAGTTCTGCGCCGAGCAAGTGATCGCGCTCGATAGCCTCAATCCCCAGGTGGCGGCGCGGCTCGCCCGCGCCTTCGACCGCTGGAAGAAATTCGATCCCGCGCGCCAGGGGAAAGCCCGCGCCGCGCTGGAGCGCATCGCCGCGATGAGCTCGCTGTCGCGGGACACGCTCGAGGTGGTCACGCGCGCGCTCGCCTGAGCGGCGGCGCCCTTGTCTTACGATAATGCGCGCATTGCCGAGCGAGGCCGGGTCGGCCGGCTTGTCCGGCACAGGCTGCGCTCCTTGTCTTCGCCGCCGCGCTTGAGCGCCGGCTTCGCGCTCACTGGCTGACCGGCTCGCGCAGCGTCACGAACTCCTCGGCTGCCGTCGGATGGATGCCGATGGTGGCGTCGAACTGGCGCTTGGTCGCCCCGCAGGTGAGCGCGACCGCGAAGCCCTGGATGATCTCGCCGGCTTCCGCGCCGACCATATGAACGCCCAGGACCCGATCGCTCGCCTTGTCGACGACGAGCTTCATCAAGGTGTTTTCCGCACGCCCGGAAAGCCGATGCTTGAGCGGGGTGAAGGTCGTCCGATAGATCTCGATGTCGGCGTAGGCATCGCGCGCCTGCGCCTCGCTCAAGCCCACCGTGCCGACATTGGGATTGCTGAATACGGCCGTGGCGACGTTGCGGTAGTCCAGTGTCCGGCGGCCGTCGCCGAACAGCCGGTCGGCCACCACCATGGCCTCGGCGAGGGCGACCGGCGTCAATTGCACGCGGTGGATCGCGTCGCCGATCGCGTGCACCGACGCCACACTGGTCTGGAAGTGGTCGTCGACCAGCACGGCGCCGTTGGCGGCGAGCTCGACGCCGGCATCTTCCAGCCCCAGCCCGCGGGTGTGCGGCGCCCGGCCCGTGGCATACATGACGGCATCGGTTTCAACGACCTGGCCGCCGGAGAACGAACAGGCAAGGCGCTCGCCGCGCCGCTCGATGGCCTCGATATGGCTGCGCAACTCGATGCGAACGCCTTTCTTGCGCATCTCCGCGCCGAGGAAGCTGCCGAGGTCCGCATCGAACACCTTGAGCAGGCAATCGCCGCGATAGCTCAACAGCGTCTGAACGCCGAGCCCGTGGAAGATGGAGGCAAACTCGACGGCGATGTAGCCCCCGCCCACGACCACGACGCTGCGCGGCAATACCGGCAGGTGGAAGGCTTCGTTCGAGGTGATCGCCCATTGCTTGCCCGGTATGTCAGGCACCACCGGCCAACCGCCCGTCGCCACCAGGATGTGGCGGGCACTGATGCGCCGGCCGTCGACTTCGACCGTGTGCGGATCCAGTACCCGTGCCCGGGCGCGCATCACGCCGACGCCAGCGGCGACCAGCAGGCGCTCGTACACGCCGTTCAGACGCAGGATTTCCTTGTCCTTGTTCGCGACCAGCAGCGGCCAATCGAAGCTCGCTACCGGGCGCTGCCAACCGAAGCCGACGGCATCTTCGAAGTCTTCGCCATAGTGGCCCGCGTAAGCGAACAGCTTCTTCGGGATGCAGCCGGCATTGACGCAGGTGCCGCCCATGTAGCGCTCTTCGGCGATCGCGACGCGCGCACCGAGGCTCGCCGCCATGCGGCTCGCGCGTACGCCGCCCGAGCCGGCGCCTATGGTAAACAGATCGTAGTCGTAGCCACTCATGTCATTCCTTGGGTTGCGCCTTGTGTCGTATCCGCTGGTCGAACCGATCCACGTTCACCACCACCCGCACATGCGTGCCGTCGCCGATCAGCTCGCGCTCGTCGCGCGCTTCGATGCGGAAGACGAGCTTGCGGCCCTCGATGGCGGTCAATTCCGCGCGCGCGCCTGCACGCATGCCGACCGGCGTGGCCGCGATGTGACGCACGTCGAGATGCGTGCCCAGGCTCTGGCAGCCGGGCGGAAGAAACCGCTCGGCCGCCGCCAGCGCGGCCGCCTCCATCAGGTTCACCATGACCGGCGTGGCCAGCACATGAATCTGGCCGCTGCCCACGTGCGGCGCGGTGTGCTCTTCGCCGACCAGCAGCTCCGCGGTCCCGACCAGGCCGACGCGCAGGCCCTCGGTCGCGCTCACCGCTCACTCGCCCGGCCGGATCGCGGGCCACAGCCACGCCACGCCGCGCACACCACTGGAATCGCCATGCCGATTGCGCACCAACCCGGTCTGGATCGCATCCGAGAATATCAGAGCTTGCCACAGTGCCGGCACGCGCGTGTAGCGCCGGGCGGCGTTGGAAAGCCCGCCGCCCAGCGAGGAAGTGGTGGAATTAGCGTTCTTGGTCGCACCCGTCATGCTCGACCATGCAGCCGGGGTCCCGATGCCGATGGTGACCGGGGCATCGAGTTTGCGTCGCGCATCATCAACCAATGCCACGATGGCATCGAGCGCCGCCGCATAATCGCTCCGCGGGGTCGGCACGCGCTGGCGTAGACATCCGGCACCGGCGGGGTCGAGTGCGATAAGCTCGCTCTTGGCCCCGCCGAGATCGACACCGATGTGCATGCGCTTGGTTGCAGTCGTTGCGAGCCCAGGGTATTGCGCGGGAAGTGCGGCAACACGATGCGGCGCGCGGCGCACGATCGCGAGCGCAACGAGCCATCAGCGAGTGCTCGCGCATACCGCGGGACGACGACAAGAAGAGGCAGCCCATGCGTATCGGACACGGACGTGAAAGCTCCAACGTAGAAGATCGCCGCGGGATGAGCGCGTTCGGCGGGCGCAGCATCGGCATCGGTACCATTCTGCTCGCCCTGGTCGCGATGTACTTCGGCATCGATCCCTCGGTGGTGCTGCAAGGCGGCGCTCCGGGCGTGGCCCAGCAGCAGGGCGCACCATCGCCCCCGGCGGACGACGCAGCAGCGCGGTTCGTCTCGCAGGTGCTCGCGGATACCGAAGACACCTGGCGCGAGCTTTTCCGCCGCGGCAACATGCAGTACGAAGACCCGAAGCTGGTGCTCTTCAGCGGCGCTACACCGACCGCGTGCGGCACTGGCCAATCGGCCATGGGACCGTTCTACTGTCCGCTCGATCGCAAGGTGTACATCGATCTCGAGTTCTATCGCGATTTGCGCGAGCGCTTCCGCGCACCTGGCGAGATGGCGCAGGCGTATGTCATCGCCCACGAGGTCGGCCACCACGTGCAGAATCTGCTCGGCATCGCCGATAAGGTGCGCCAGCTCCAGAGCCAGTCGGGCGAGCGCAGCCGCGCGAACGCGCTTTCGGTGCGCATGGAGCTGCAGGCCGATTGCTTCTCCGGCATCTGGGCCTACCACGCGAATCGGACTCGACAGGTCCTGGAGCAAGGCGATCTCGAGTCGGCGCTCACAGCCGCGGCGGCTATCGGCGACGATCGCTTGCAGAAACAGACCCAGGGCCGAGTTGCTCCCGAAAGCTTCACGCACGGCAGCTCCGAGCAGCGCGTGCGCTGGTTCCGGCGCGGCTTCGAGCGCGGCGACCTGCGCCAGTGCGATACCTTCGCCGGCCCCGTGTGAGCGCACGCGTCCGTAGGTGGCGTAAATGCGGCATCCGGGTCGGTGGGACGCAGTCTTCCGAGATGGAATAGTGCATCGCCCTGACGCGCAGTACACTGCGACTTGGCGCGCGAGTCGTGTGATGTCCCCTCGGCGCCGAATCCAACCATGGCTCTCAAGCGCTACAAGAAGTCCAAGCCGCTCGGCGTGTGCACCGTCTGCAAGGATTTCACCGGCGAGCACATCCGCATGAACCATCGCTGCGTGCGCTCGCACGGCGGGCGCCGCTGCGCGGGCATCTACCGCAGCAGCCTCACCGTCGTTTGGAACGAGTGCCCGACGTGCCACGGCCTGGGTCTCGTCGGCAGCCAGAAATGCGGCGAATGCGCCGGCTGGGGCTGGATACTGCACAGCATGACCTGACGTATTGTGGGCTCAGCTCTTGCATATTGCACGGTTGGCTTCGGGGTGAAGGTCTTGCATGTTGCACTTCGCCGCTCGTTTTGGCGCGACCCTTACATGTCAACCGTGCAACATGCAAGAGCTGACCCCCACAGATGGCGCTGACGTTCTGGAACCGGCGCATATCGCGTTCGATGCGGGCGGCGTGCCCTATGCCACTCGCTTCGGCGACATCTACCATTCGCACGACGGCGGCCCGGCCCAGGCGCGCCACGTCTTCATCGCCGGCAACGGCCTGCCGCGGCGCTGGGGCGGACTCGATGCCTTCACGATCGTCGAAACCGGCTTCGGCCTGGGCCTCAATTTTCTCTGCACGTGGGCCGAGTTTCTCGCCGACCCGCTGCGGCCGCGCCACCTGCACTACGTCGCGGTCGAGAAGCACCCGGCGTCGCCGAGCGACCTGGAACGCGCCCATGCGCCGTGGCACGCGCTGCGCGTGCTCGCAGCTGAATTGCGGCAGCGTTGGCCGCCGCTGCTGCGCGGCTTTCATCGGGTCGAGTTCGCCGACGCTCGGATCGTGCTGACGCTGCTCTTCGGCGATGCCACCCACATGCTGGCCGAGCTGGATGCCGTCGCCGACGCGCTCTACCTCGATGGCTTCGCGCCGGAGAAGAATCCGGCGATGTGGTCCGAGCCGCTGTTCCGGGAGCTAGCACGCCTGAGCAAGCCCGGCACGACGGCGGCGACCTGGTCGGTCGCCGGGCAAGTACGCACGCGCCTTGCCGCCGCGGGCTTCGCCGTCGAGCGCCGGCCCGGGTTCGGTCGCAAGCGCGCAATGCTCACGGCCGTCCGGCCCGGGATGGCCTCGCGCCGCGCGCATGGTTCGCAATCGCGTCATGCCGTCGTGATCGGGGCGGGACTTGCCGGGTGCTGGACGGCGTTTTCGCTGGCACGCCGCGGCTGGACCGTGGAAGTGATCGAGCGCAATGACGAACCCGCCAGGGAAGGTTCCGGCAACAGCATTGGCGTGCTGCGCCCGGCGCTCAACCTGGCCGACACTGCCAATGCGCGCCTCGCGCGCAGCGCGTTCCTGCGCACCGCCGATGTCCTCGTCAACGAGGACGCGTTGCAGGGCGCATGGATGCAAACCGGCGTGCTGCACGTCGCGACCACGGCAGCGAGAGCGCAGCGCATGGCGCACATCCTCGATGCCCACCGCTTCGCGCACGATTACGTCTGCTGGCTCGAAGCGGGCGCCGCGGCACGCCGCGCGGGCCATGCGGTCGCGGGTCCAGGGTGGTGGATCGAGCGCGGCGGCTGGGTGCGTCCGCGGGAGCTGTGTCGCGCTCTGTTGCACGCGGCCGCGCCGCGGGTCCGCGTCGCGTACGCTTCGACGGCCGGCAAGCTCGCCGCTTCCAGCAGCGGCTGGCAGGTGCTGGACGCTCAAGGCGACGTGATCGCGCAAGCGCCGGTCGTCATCGCCGCCAATGCAGGCGGTGCGCCCCGGCTCGGGCTCGCGGGCTTGCCGCGGCTCATGAGCGTGCGCGGCCAGGTGAGCGAGCTTCCGGCGTCTGTCCGGCGCTCTCTCGCGTGCGTCGTGTGCGGCGATGGCTATGTCGTTGCGCTGCCCCACGGTGGCCACTATATCGGTGCCACGTTCGAACCCGACAGCACGGCGCTCGACTTACGTCCCGCGGATCACGCGGCCAATCTCGCGCGTGCGAACCGCATGCTGCCGGGATTCGCGGCGGGCGCGGATCCGGCCACGCTCGGCGGGCGCGCCGCGCTTCGCATCGCCACCGCCGATCGGCTGCCCGTGTGCGGCGCCTCGCGCCCTGCCGCCATCGACGCAGATCATGCCGGCGGCGTGTATGTCGCCACCGGGCTCGGCGCCCGCGGCCTCATCTGGGGGGCGCTGTGCGCGGAGATCCTGCTGTCGCGACTCGAGGCCGAGCCCAATGCGATCGAGCGCAGCCTGATCGCGGCGCTGGATCCGGCTCGAGAGGAGCCATCGCCGCGGTTGCGCCGGCCGCCGTGACGGCAAGCAACTCGGACGCGCGCAACGTCGAAGGCACCGACGGTGCCGGGTTCCGAGTTTGACCGAACGCGCGTTAACATCGCCCCTTGCGATCAGGCAGGCGGTCCACAAGCGTCATGAAGTTCACCATCGTTCCGGTAACACCTTTCCAGCAGAATTGCTCTATCGCCGTGTGCGACGCGAGCGGGCTCGCCGCTGTCGTGGATCCCGGCGGGGACTTGGCGCGAATCGAGGCGGCCATCGACAAGCTCGGCGTACGCGCCGAAAAGATCCTGCTCACGCACGGCCATATCGACCACTGCGGCGGCAGCGCGGCGCTCGCGCGCGCGTTGGACGTGCCGATCGAAGGCCCGCAGCGCGAGGATCGGTTCTGGATCGAGCAACTGGCAACGCAGAGCGCCCGGTTCGGCTTCGAGGGCGTCGAAACATTCGAGCCCGATCGCTGGCTCGAAGACGGTGATGTCGTGACCGTGGGCGAGTCGCCTTTGGAGGTGCTGCACTGTCCCGGTCACACCCCCGGACACATCGTGCTCTTCAGCCGGCCGGACCGCATTGCGCTGGTGGGCGACGTGCTGTTCCAGGGTTCGATCGGGCGCACCGACTTGCCGCGCGGGGACCATGCGAGCTTGATCCAGTCGATCCGCAGCAAGCTCTTCGCCCTGGGGGACGATGTGGCCTTCGTTCCGGGCCACGGGCCGGCGTCCACCTTCGGCCACGAGCGCCGGACCAACCCCTTCGTCGCCGATCACCGGACCAGGGTCGGACCCTAGGAGCCTGTCGGACTTGGTCCGACCCTGGCCGGAGGATGCACATGAGCGAGACCTTCGACATCATCATCCGCAACGCGGCGGTAATCGACGGCACCGGCGCGCCGCGCGTCCGCGCCGATGTCGGCACGCGTGCCGACCGGATCGTGCGCATCGGTGATCTCGCAGCCGAGCGTGCCGGCCGTGAGATCGACGCGTCGGCGCTCGTCGCCGCACCCGGCTTCATCGACGCGCACACCCACGACGATCGCATGCTGTTATCCGATCCGGCGATGGCGCCCAAGGTGAGCCAGGGAGTGACCACGGTGATCACCGGCAACTGCGGCATCAGCCTGGCTTGCTCACCCGCGCTGAGCGCCTCGATACCGCCGCTCGACCTGCTCGACAGCGACGGCGAGTGGTTTCGCTACCCGCGCTTCGAGGCTTATCGCGACGCGCTCGCTGCCGCGCCGGCAGCCACCAACGCCGCCTGTCTCATCGGCCATACGACGCTGCGCGCGGCCACCATGGCGCGGCTCGATCGCCCGGCGAGCGCGCGCGAGACGGCGCGCATGCGCGCGCTCGCCGGGCAGGCGCTGGCCGCCGGCGCGATCGGCATATCGAGCGGGACGGCGTACGCCCCGGCGGCAGCCGCCACCACGCAGGAGTTGATCGAGGTGTGCCGCCCGCTCGCCGGCACGCGCGGGCTGTACGTCACGCACATGCGCAACGAGGACGAGCGCGTGCTCGAAGCGATGGACGAGACCTTCGCCATCGGCCGCGCCCTCGGCGTAGCGGTGGTCATCTCGCATCACAAGTGCGTCGGCAAGGCGAACCACGGCCGCTCCGGCGAGACGCTCGCCTTGATCGAACGCACGCGCGCGCAGCAGGACCTCGGGCTCGACTGCTATCCCTACACCGCCTCGTCCACCGTCATGCAATCGGGCCGCGCCGGGCAGGCGACGCAGGTGCTCGTGACCTGGTCCAAGCCGCATCCCGAGCTGAGCGGCAAGACGCTCGCCGAGGCGGCCCGCGCGCTCGGCGTGAGCGAAGCGCAAGCGATCGAGCGTTTGAAGCCCGCTGGGGCCATCTATTTCCTGATGGACGAAGCCGATGTCCGGCGCATCCTCGCCTACCCGCAGACCATGATCGGCTCCGACGGCTTGCCGCACGATGCGCGCCCCCATCCGCGCCTGTGGGGCACCTTCCCGCGCGTGCTCGGACATTACGCCCGCGACCTGGGCCTGTTCCCGCTGGAAACCGCGGTCCACAAGATGACCGGCCTGACGGCGGCGCGCTTCGGCCTCCAGGACCGCGGCGTGTTGCGCGAGGGCGCCTATGCCGATGTCACGCTGTTCGATCCGCTCACGGTGCTCGACGCGGCGAGCTTCGACGATCCGGTGCAGCCGGCGCACGGCATACACAGCGTCTTCGTCAACGGCGAAGCGGTTTGGGTGCACGGCCAGGCCACCGGCGCCCGGCCGGGGCGCTTGCTGCACGCCTGATCGGGCGCCGCGCCGAGGCGCGAAACAGGCCATTACGGCGTCGGTCGGGGCGGTTGATCGCCACCCGTCGACAAGTGAGGCGCCTCCGGGGGGCGTCCTCCGGCCCGTGGGCGCTCTTGCGCAGCCTGCTCGCAGCGCGTGAAGGGTAAAGCCGCAGCCGCCCGGACTCGAGCTGCAAGCGCAGCGCGAGCGCCAGCGCGATCAGCGGCCGATGCGCATGCGCTCCACGGCGCGGATCGCCTCGTCCAGGCGTGCGCGTCCCCGCCCGGAAGGGTCCTGGATCTGCACGGCGTAGGCGCGCGTTGCGGCCAGGACGCAATACACGACGCCCTCGAATGCCACGCCCTGCGCGCTGCCCTGCCATCGCTGCTTGAGACCGGCGTAGCCCGAGATGGTCACGTTGCGCGCCTCGCCGGCACGAAAGCCGCCGCGGTTGCGCTCGATACCCGCAATCACCGGTCGTAGCGTTTCGCGTGTCAGTGCCGCGCGCTCTGCGGCGAGCCGCTGCGCGAACGATGGACCCATCGACTGGACCGAGACCAGGATGACGGTGTTGAGCGCGGTGCCCGGATAGGGTTTGCGGAACCCCCGGCTCACCGACGGCCCGCCCGCGTGCTCGATCGGGCCGAGGTAGCCTTCCGGCAACTCGATGCTGAAAGCCAAAGCGCTGTCGGTGTAGCTGCGCGGGCTCGCTTGCGCCCAAGCCCAGCACGGCGCGGCCGCGGCTGCGCTCAAGAACGATCGTCGCTTCATTGCACGCTGAAAACGGTTGCCGCGCCCGCGGCGCAGGAGTATTGTCGCGCCGCAATAATAAGCCGATGGGCGTGGTCAATGGAGTCTGCCGCAGCCGCTCGCTCTCCGGTTCGGGTCCTCGCTCTAAGCGCCCTGGGGGTCGTTTTCGGCGACATCGGCACGAGCCCGCTGTACGCCTTCAAGGAGACGTTCGCCGGCTCGCATTCGATCCCGCTCGCCCACGCCCATGTGCTCGCCGCGCTATCGCTGATCTTCTGGGCGGTGATGCTGATCGTCTCGCTCAAGTACGTGACGATCGTGCTGAAGTTCGACAACCGGGGCGAAGGCGGCATTCTCGCCCTGCTCGCCTTCGCCGGCCGACTGCTGCGCAAGCAGCCGCGCATGCAGTGGATCGCCGGTCTCATCGCCGTGCTCGGCGCGTCGCTGTTCTTCGGCGACGCCATCATCACCCCGGCCATCTCGGTGCTGTCGGCGGTGGAAGGCTTGTCGATCGCCGCCCCGGGCGTGGACGAATGGATCGTGCCGGTCGCGATCGCCGTGCTGATCGGTTTGTTCGCCTTCCAGAGCCGCGGTACGGCCGCCATCGGCAGCCTCTTCGGCTGGATCATGCTGGCGTGGTTCGTCACGCTGGCAGTGCTCGGCATCCACAGCATCGTCCAGACCCCGGCGGTATTGAGCGCCCTCGATCCACGCCACGCGCTGTTGCTCGCCGCCAGTGAACCCCACCTCGCCTTCGTCGCCTTGGGCGCGATCTTCCTCGCGCTCACCGGCGGTGAAGCGCTGTACGCCGACATGGGCCATTTCGGCCGCCGCCCGATACGCTGGGCCTGGTTCGGCGCCGTCCTGCCCGCCCTCATGCTGAACTACTTCGGTCAGGGCGCGCTGGTGTTGCGCGACGCCACCGCCGCCAAGAACCCCTTCTACCTGCTGGCGCCCCCGGAGCTGCTCTGGCCCTTGGTCGTGCTGGCGACTGCAGCCACCGTGATCGCCTCCCAGGCGACGATCTCCGGCGCCTTCTCGGTGACCCAACAGGCTTCGCGCCTGGGCTATCTGCCGCGGGTGAGCGTCCTCTACACCTCGGAAACCCAGCGCGGCCAGATCTACATCCCGCGCATCAACTGGCTGTTGCTGGTGCTGGTGCTCGCGCTGGTGCTCGAATTCCGGACCTCCAGCGCGATGGCCGCGGCCTACGGCATCGCGGTCTCGACCACGATGGTGCTCGAAACCGCGCTCGTCATCCTCGTGGTCTGGATGCTCAATCCGCGCTACGGCCCGGTCCTGATCGCAGTGCTGGGCGCGATCGGCGCGGTCGAGCTGATGTTCTTCGCCAGCAATGCGACCAAGTTCGCCGCCGGGGGCTGGTTCCCGGTCACGGTGGCGATCGTCCTGTTTACCTTGCTCACCACCTGGAAGCTCGCGGCCGATACCATCGCGGCGTCCGAAGAAGCGCGCCGGGTGCCGATCGAAGGCTTCCTGCCGGTGATGAACGAGGTCCAGCGGGTGCCGGGAACGGCGGTGTTCTTCTCCGCCGAGCGCGACAGCGTGCCCACCACGCTGCTGCACAACCTCAAGCACAACAAGGTGCTGCACGAGCGCCTGGTGTTCCTCACCGTGGTCACCGCGGAGGTGCCGCGGCTGCCCGACGATGAGCGCACCGAGATCGACGTGATCGAGCGCGGCCGCTGCTACAAGGTGACCCTGCATTACGGCTTTCGCGAGGAGCCCGATATTCCACACGCGCTGAAGCTGCTGGCGCAACGCGGGCTCGCGTTCGAGCTGGAAGAAACCACTTTCTTCCTGGGCAAGACCAGCATTGCGCGGGCCGAGCGCCGCGGGCTGTTCACGTGGCGGCGCGAGCTGTTTCGCTGGATGCAGAAGAACAGCCCGACGGCCGCCGAGTACTTCCGCTTGCCGCCGGCACGCGTGATCGAGCTCGGCACGCAGATCAGCGTCTAGTGTCCTGAGTCCGAAATTCGCTGCACAAAAGATGTCGAGAATCGACGCCATACTTTGTCGCGAATCCTCGCCAGGTGTCCAAGCCTCGCCTGCGGTTCGCTTCGCGTCTGACGCCGATTTCGA
>JADLAC010000065.1 GCA_020848435.1 Burkholderiales bacterium
CCCTGTGATCGTCTACGATCAGCTTGAAACGCCGTCCACGATCAATCTGAAACGGCATCTACGATCAGCCTGAAATGCCGTCTACGTTCGTCTGAAATGGCCGTCTACGATGGCCTGAAATACGCAATCGGCGCTTGGAGAAGGCGCCGTTCGTGTGGCCGCAGGTAATTGAGCGCGGGGTGCTTGAGCTGTCGCATGCGCAGCTCGGCGTGCTCACTCAAGGGCTCGACTGGGATCGGGTGCGCGTGCCGGCACCGCTGTCGGTGTCGATCGTGTAGTCGATCATTGCAGTCCAATGTCATGTCTGGCCGGCGACAATTACCTTGAAGGGTCGACGACAACTATCTTGACCGGTTGACGCACGCCGCCGGGGGTGCGTTTGCGGTTGGGCGTTACAGTGGCAGGCCTCAGAAGGGGAGGCTGTCACGGTGCCTGGCACTCGCATAACGGACCTACAAGTGATCAAGTACAAGCAGTTGCGTGGGAAGCTGAATCAGGAATCGGCGGCAACCCGAGTCGGTATCAGCGTAAGCAGTGCGTATCGGATCGAGCGGCGCAACGAATTGCCGTCGCAGCGCGAGCCGCGGCAATGGCGCACGCGGACCGACCCGCTGGAGGAAGTTTGGGACGCAGAGGTCGTTCCGTTGCTGGAATCGGCGCCGGTGCTGATGGCCGTCACGGTCCTGGAGGAGCTGCAGCGCCGCCATCCGGGACGGTTTGGCGAGTCGATGCTGCGGACCTTGCAGCGACGCATGCGCGCCTGGCGCGCCCAGCACGGCGCCGAGTGCGAGATCTACTTCGCCCAGGCGCACCCGCCGGGACGCCTGGCGCTGTCGGATTTCACCGTGGCCGATGAACTGGGCGTTCAGATCGCTGGTGCACCGTTCGCCCATCGGCTCTACCAGTTCAGCTTCGCCCACAGCGGCTGGCGCCATGCGCGGGTGGTCTGCGGTGGTGAGAGCTTTCAAGCGCTTAGTTGCGGGCTGCAGGGGGCGCTGTGGATGGCGGGCGGGGTGCCCGAAGAGCACCGCACCGACAGCCTGTCGGCGGCGTTCAACAACTTGGCCGAACACGAAGAGCTCAGGCGCCGCTATGACGAGCTCTGCCAGCACTACGGGATGCGCGCGAGCCGCAACAACTCGGGCCTGAGCCATGAGAACGGCCCGATCGAGTCCCGTCAGGGCAGCCTCAAGCGGGCGCTCGATCAGGCGCTGCTGCTGCGCAGTAGCCGCGAGTTCGCCGATCTGGGCGCCTACGAGCAGTTCGTAGCCGAGACGGTACGCCGGCTCAATGCGCGCTGTGGGCGTGCATGGGAAGTCGAGCGGGCTCGGCTCAAGGCGCTGCCGGTGCGGCGCACGGTCGACTTCGAGGAAATCGACGCGCGGGTGAGCAAATTCGGCACCTTCAGCGCGAAGTGCGCGCTCTACAGCGTGCCCTCGCGTCTGGCGGGCCATCGGCTGAAGGTTCGGCTCTATAACGCCCACCTGGAGGCATGGCTCGGCGGGGTGAAGGTCTTCGAGTGCGAACGGCTCTACGCCACGACCCGCGATCGGCATCCTAAGCGCATCGACTGGCGCCATATGCTGCCCTCGCTCAAGCGCAAACCCGGCGCGCTTGCCCGCTGGGTGCTGCGCGATGCGATGTTCCCGCGCAGCCAGTACGCCCGAGCCTGGCAGCACCTTCGCGAGCGCCTCGACGAGCGCTCGGCGTGCCGGCTGATGGTCGATCTGCTCGACTTGGCCGATCAAGCCAACGTCGTCGCCGAGCTCGCCGGCGTCCTGGCCGAGCTCATGGAGCAGAACAAACTCCCCGACATCGAGGCGCTGCGCAGCCGCTTCGCCCCGCGCGCGCCCCTCATGCCGAGCGTTCAGGTCCTGCTTCCCGCCGCCGCGGTGTACGACGAGCTGCTGGAGCTCGCATGAATAGTAAGCGTGCGGCGAACGCACCTTGACGAAGCGAGCGACGTCGCGCTTACGGCCATGCCCTCATCGACCGCGGTCACAGAGTGCTCTTCGTCCGAACCAGCGAGCTCGTTCAGCGCCTGCAGGCCGCTCGGCGAGACCTACGGCTGCCCGCAGAGCTTGCAAAGCTCGATCGCTTCGAGCTGCTGATCCTCGACGATCTGAGCTATGCCCGACGCGACCAGGCCGAAACTTCCGTACTCTTCGCGCTCATCGCCGAGCGCTACGAGCGAAAAAGCATCGCGATTACCGCCAATGCGCCGTTCTCGGCCTGGGACGAGGTCTTCCCCGACAAAGCGATGACCATCGCCGCCGTAGACCGGCTCGTTCACCACGCGACCATCTTCGAGATGAACGTCGAGAGCTATCGACGAAGAAGTGCTTTGCCGAAACAACGAGATCGAACGACAACGAAGACACGATGAAACGACCCAACCCGCACCGGTCAGGATAATTGACGCTCACCGATCACGATAGTTGACGCCGGGCAGCTTGGGCGAGCGATGCTAAAGCGGTACGCGGCCCGGCAATCCAGTGAGCTGTAATGTCAGCTTCGCTCCAAGTGCCGACCTCGAGGTACATGTACGGTCCGTAGTGCTGGTGCTCAGATAATCCATCGTGTTTCGGATTGGCCGCGTAGACACGGATTAACTCTGCGAAGGCCCTCAGTCCAGCGGCCGTCCCCACGATACGCCAGCACTTGGCCTCGTCATCGAGGTCGTAAAAGAATCCGAGATGACGCCATTCGTCGCGAGTCGCTTGCTTTACCGCGTCAG
>JADLAC010000066.1 GCA_020848435.1 Burkholderiales bacterium
ATATCCGGAATATTGGCAAACCGGGCAACGCCGCATGCGCGCTTTGTGGGCGCAAACCGAAGGGACGGGGCGATTTTCGCGCATGGCGGAGTCGGACGACGTGCCGATAGTCTCGCTATCGGCTGCGTCGTCCTCCTAGCCCTGCGCGAAAATCGCCTCCGTCGCACACGTGAAATCAAGTCCGACAGGCTCCTAGGTCGGCTCGCGCTCACACATCGAGATTACGCACGCCCAAGGCGTTCGTTTCGATGAACGCGCGCCGCGGCTCGACCATGTCGCCCATCAGCGTGGTGAAGATCTCATCGGCCACGATGCTGTCCTCGATCTGGGCTCGCAGCAGCCGCCGGGTCGCTGGATCCATGGTGGTTTCCCACAATTGTTCCGGGTTCATCTCGCCCAGACCCTTGTAGCGTTGTATGCTGACGGCATTCTTCGCTTCCTCGAGGAGCCAATCGAGCGCTTCCTTGAATTCGGCCACCGGCCGGCTGCGATCGGCGCGGCGCACGGTTGCGCCCTCACCGAGTAGGCCGAACACGAGCTCGCTGGTCTTGCGAATCTGCTCGAAATCTCCGCTGACGACGAAGTCGTGATCCAGCACGGTGAGGCGCCGGTTGCCATGCTGGATGCGGGCGATCTCCAGCGACCAATGCTCGGCATTGTCGTCGTAGCGAGGCGTGACCTGGATGCCGTGCACTTGCACCGCCGATTGCAGGTGCGAAGCGCTCTGTTCGGCCGCGCGAGCGTCCGACAGATCGATGCGAACGCCCGCGAGCAGGGCGTAAAGAACGCGCTCGTCGATCAGCCGGCGCAGGCGCTCGATCACGGCCTCGGCCAGAAAGAACTCGCGGGCCACCTTCGCCAACGCCTCGCCGCTCAAGGCTGTCTCGCCCTCGCGCGGCACCAGCTCGGCCTCCGAGAGCGCGAGGCGCAGCAAGTATTCCTTCAGCTCGTGGTCGTCCTTGAGATAGCGTTCCTGGCGGCCGTGCTTCACCTTGTAAAGCGGGGGCTGGGCGATGTAGATGTGACCCCGTTCGACCAGCTCGGGCATCTGCCGGTAGAAAAACGTAAGCAGCAGCGTGCGGATGTGCGATCCGTCCACATCGGCGTCGGTCATGATGATGACGCGGTGATAGCGCAGCTTGTCCGGGTTGTACTCCTCCTTGCCGATGCCGGCGCCGAGCACCGTGATCAAGGTGGAGATTTCCTGCGACGACAGCAGCCGGTCGAAGCGCGCCCGCTCCACATTCAGGATCTTCCCCTTCAATGGCAGGATCGCCTGGAAGCTTCGATCGCGGCCTTGTTTCGCCGAACCGCCGGCCGAATCGCCTTCCACGATGTAGAGCTCACAGCGGGCGGGATCCTTTTCCTGGCAGTCGGCGAGCTTTCCGGGCAGCCCGAAGGAATCGAGCACGCCCTTGCGCCGCGTCATCTCGCGCGCCTTGCGCGCCGCCTCGCGCGCCCGCGCCGCGTCGATGATCTTGGAAACGATGATCTTGGCGTCGTTCGGCCGCTCCAACAGAAACTCCGCCAGCTTCTCGGCGATGATCTCCTCGACTGCCGGACGCACTTCCGAGGACACGAGCTTGTCCTTGGTCTGGGAGGAAAACTTGGGCTCCGGCGCCTTGACCGAGAGCACCGCGCAAAGCCCTTCGCGCATGTCATCGCCGCTGGTCTCGACCTTGGCCCGGCGCGCGTATTCGTTCGCTTCGATGTACTGGTTGAGGGTGCGCGTCATGGCGGCCCGCAAGCCGGTGAGGTGAGTGCCGCCGTCGCGTTGCGGAATGTTGTTGGTGAAGCATTGCACCGATTCCTGGTAGGAATCGTTCCACTGCATCGCCGTTTCGACCGTGATGCCGTCCTTCTCCATGCGCGCATGGAACACGTTCGGGTGCAGCACAGTCTTGCTGCGATTCATGAATTCGACGAAGCCGCGAACGCCGCCGGTGAACGCGAACACCTCCTCCTTCGCCAAGCGTTGATCGACCAGTCGGATGCGCACGCCATGATTGAGGAACGACAGCTCGCGCAGGCGCCGCGCGAGGATCTCATAGTGGTACTCGACGTTGCCGAAGATCTCCTTGCTGGCGAGAAAATGGACCTCGGTGCCGCGTTTCTCGGTCTTGCCGATGGCCTTCAACGGTTCCACCGCGATGCCGCCACGGAACTCGACGAAATAGCTTTCGCCGTCGCGGCGAATGGTGAGCCGCAGCCAGTCGGAGAGCGCGTTGACCACCGAGACACCGACGCCGTGCAAGCCGCCCGACACCTTGTAGGAATTGCTGTCGAACTTGCCGCCGGCGTGCAACTCCGTCATCACGATCTCGGCGGCCGAGCGTTTGAGCTCATCGTCTTGCTTGACTGCGGTGGGAATGCCGCGGCCGTTGTCGCTCACGCTGATCGAGTTGTCGGGGTGGATCGTGACCACGATCTCGTCGCAATAGCCGGCGAGCGCCTCGTCGACCGCGTTGTCGACGACCTCGAACACCATGTGATGCAGCCCGGTGCCGTCGTGCGTATCGCCGATGTACATGCCGGGGCGCTTGCGAACCGCTTCCAGACCTTTCAGGACTTTGATACTGCTCGCATCGTAGTCGGCGGCTTGCTGCGGGCGGGGTAGATCGCTTGCATTCTCCATCGAGTCAACCATCATCTAGTGTCCTGAGTCTGAAGTTCGTCGCTGTATTGTCAATACCCGACCATGGCAGCAGGATGCCAAAAGTGTCGAAATCGGCGCCAGACGCGAAGCGAACCGCAGCCAGGTTGGACACCTGGCGAGGATTCGCGACAAAGTATGGCGTCGATTCTCGACATCTCTTGTAGGGCGAATTTCGGACTCAGGACACTAGATGCGCATCGGCATGATGACATACTTGAAATGATCGAGCCCGGGGTCGGTCATCAGCACGCTGCTGCTCGCGTCGCCGAAGGCACAGCAGACGTGCGTTCCGGACAGCGAATTGAGCACATCGAGCAGGTAGTTGACGTTGAAACCGATGTCGATCGGGATGCCGGAGTATTCCAGCTCCAACTCCTCCTGTGCTTCTTCCTGCTCGTTGTTGTTGCAGGAAACGCGCAAGCTGTTCTCGGTCAGGACCCAGCGCACGCCGCGGAACTTGTCGTTGGACAGAATGGCGGCGCGCTGCAAGGCCTGCAACAGCGTGACGCGCTCGACCGTGATGATGTTCTGGTGCGTCGTCGGTATGACGCGCACATAGTCCGGGAACTTGCCGTCGACGATCTTGGTGAAGAGCTCGACGCTGCCGAAATTGAAGCGAACCTGGGCGCCGAGCAATGCGATGCGTAACGGCTCGTCGCTTTCGGCGAGAAGCTTGGACAGCTCCAGCACTGCCTTGCGCGGCAGCACGACCTCGTGGTGCGCCTGCTCGTGCTCCAACGCGGCGCTGGCGAACGCGAGGCGGTGGCCGTCGGTCGCCACCACCCTGAGCTCGTTCGCCTCCACGCACAGCAGCAACCCGTTCAGGTAGTAGCGGATGTCTTGCTGCGCCATCGCGTACTGCACCAGCAGGAGCAGCGAACGCAGCGTGCGCTGCGGCAGCGTTATCTCGGCCGCGACATCCGCGCCCGCGGCAAGGCGCGGAAAATCCTCGGCCGGTAGCGTTTGCAGGGTAAAGCGGCTGCGTCCGGACTTGAGCTGCAAGCGGTTCGCCGTGCTTTCCAGCGATACCTTCGCTTCCGCGGGAAGCGCGCGCAGTATGTCCTGGAGCTTGCGCGCGGAAGTCGTCACCGTGCTCGGCGCCGTCTGCGTGCCGATGTGGGAGCGGCTGCAAATCTGGATCTCGAGATCGGTAGCGAGCACGCTCACGCCCGAGTCATTGCGTTCGATCAGCACGTTGGACAGGATGGGCAACGTTTGGCGGCGTTCGACGATACCGCTCACCATTTGCAGCGGCAGCAGCAATTCATCGCGCGAGCATTCCAATAGCTTCATTGCTTATCCGAAAGTGGTGGTAGTAGTAGGCCTCGCCGGAATTCGGGATAAGTGGCCAAGCAGTTGTATGGCGTGAGTTTTGGACGCTGCCGCGAACCGGGATGGCGCATGTATGGGCTGTGCGTGAATGGTGCATGAAATCCGGCGGCGGCGCGATTACCGCGCTTATCCACATCTCGTACCCAGGCTGTCATCAGTTTCTCAACACCTGCAGGAGCGAGTTGAAATCGCGCGTGATGTCGGAGTTGGTGCTGCGCAGCTCCGCGACCTTGCGGCATGCATGCAGCACGGTCGTGTGATCACGGCCGCCGAAGGCTTCGCCGATGTCGGGCAAACTCAAAGGAGTGAGCTCCTTTGCCAGAGCCATGGCGATCTGGCGCGGCCGGGCGATGGTTCGGCTGCGCTTCTTGGAATACATCTCCGAGACCTTGATCTTGTAGTACTCGGCGACCGTGCGCTGAATATTGTCGATGGTGACTTGCCGGCTTTGCACCGCGATCAAGTCGCGCAGCGCTTCCTTGCAGGTGTCGACAGCTAGCGGCTGGCCGGAGAAGCGGCAGAACGCGAGCACCCGCTTCAAGGCTCCTTCGAGCTCGCGCACGTTCGAGGGCACTTGTTGTGCGATGAAGAATGCGACCGGCTGATCGAGCGTGACGCCTTCGAGCTCGGCCTTCTTGAGCAGGATGGCGACGCGCATCTCCAAATCCGGCGGCTCTACCGCCACCGTGAGCCCCCAACCGAAGCGGGTCTTGAGCCGATCTTCCATGCCCGTGATCTCCTTCGGGAAGGAATCGCAGGTGATGACGATCTGGCGGCGTGACTCGAGCAGCGCATTGAAGGTGTAGAAGAACTCTTCTTGGGTGCGGCCCTTGTCGGCGAAGAACTGGATGTCGTCGATCAGCAGCAGGTCGAGCGACTGGTAATAGCGTTTGAACTGGTCGAACGATCGATGCTGGACGGCGCGCACCAGGTCAGAGACGTATTGCTCGGCATGCAGGTAGCGAATTTTCGCGTTGGCCGAGCGATCGCGAACGAGGTTGCCGATGGCGTGCAGCAAATGGGTCTTGCCCAGGCCCACGCCGCCGTAGATGAAAAGCGGGTTGTACGAGCTGCCGGGGCTGTCGGCGACTTGGATGGCGGCGGCGCGCGCGAGCTGATTGGCTCTACCGGTGACGAAGGTCTCGAACGTATATTGCGGGTTCAAGCGCGAGGCATCGGCTGCGAGCCGTGCCGGTGCGATCGCATCCGGTGCATGGGGCAGGGGGGGCGTCACCTGGACGCTGGCTGGGCGCGGCAGCAACTCGACGCTGATATTCATCGGCGTATCGAAGTGCTCGTCGGCGAGATTTTGGACCCGGCTGAGGTAGGTGTCCTTGATCCAGCGCAGTGCCAGCCGATTGGGCACCTCCAGCAGCACCGTATCGTCCGTTCGACTGCAGCGTATGGGCTTGATCCATGCGGTGAATTCTTGCGGAGTCAGCTCGCGCTGAAAGTACTCGAGGCAGGAACGCCAGAAGCTGCTCATGGGGTAGCGACGGTCTCGTTGGAACGCACGGCTCTGACGGCCGATTGTCGGCGTAGGGCTGGCCATTTTAGCGCCTTTCACGCACCCGTAGCCACAACCGAACCGTGCGCGCGCAGGCGTCGATGCGGGCGATCTGACAGGGTTGCTTCGATTGACACGGGCTCGCATCGGGCTGTCTAATACGAAGCTTTTTGGTCAACGGAGCGAGCGATGAAACGCACGTATCAGCCGTCAAAAACGCGTCGCCAGCGCACGCACGGATTTCGCGCACGCCTCAAGACCCGTGGTGGTCGCGCAGTGCTGCGGGCGCGGCGTGCAAAGGGACGGGCTCGCCTGGCAGTGTGAGCCGCGCCGGTTGCCGGCTTCCGCGCGCGGCGCGCATCCGCAGCGATCAGCGGGCCGAGGAGCTGCGTTCAGCCGCCCGCAGCCGCGGTCGATGGTTCGTCCTCAGGCGCTGCGGCAACGATCTGGGTTACGCCCGCGTGCTCATTCGCGTGGCCAAGCACGTGATGGCGAGCGCCGTGGCCCGCAACCGCATGCGCCGCTGTATCAGGGAAGTGTTTCGGCACGAGCGCTCGCGCTTACCGGCATTCGATTACTTCATCGCTCTCATTCACCCTTATAAGGAAGCAAGCCTCGATCCGGCTCGGCGGGAGCTCGCGCGATTGTTGCAGACGTGATGGCGAAGATCGTATTGTGGTTGCTCGGGGCCTACCGCTATGCGCTAAGCCCGTTGCTCGGGCCGGTGTGCCGGTTCTACCCATCGTGCTCGCAGTACGCCCAAGACGCGATTGAGCGTCACGGCGTGCTGCGCGGCCTCGTGCTCGCCGCCCGGCGCCTGTGCCGCTGCCACCCGTGGCATTGCGGCGGCCACGATCCGGTACCGTGAGTTAACCATGGATACCCAACGCCTCATCCTGGCGCTGATCTTCTTCTTCTCTTTGTTCATGCTGTACGAGGCGTGGCAGCGCGAGCAACGCGCTCCGCAGCCACCGGCGGCGGCGACCAAGGATCACAAGCCCTCTGAGCAGAAGTCGGCGGCCGAGGCGCCGCCGACACCAAGCAAGAAGCTCGAACCGCCTGCGCCGAGCGCAGCGAGCGCGCCGGGGGTCGAACCCAAGCTCGCGAGCGGCGACACAATTCGCGTCGTCACCGATGTAATGACCGTCGATATCGACACCATCGGCGCAACGGTCAAACGCGTGGAGCTGTCGCGGCATCGGGCCACCGTCGACACCAGCAAGAATTTCGTTTTGTTGGAGCGCGACGCCGACAGGGTTTATGTCGCCCAGTCCGGGTTGATCGGTGAAGGCCTGCCCAATCACAATTCCCACTATGTCGCCGGGTCGAAGGAATACAGGCTCGCCGACGGGCAGGGCCGCCTGGAAGTGCGGTTGGAGAGTGCCGGGGCCAATGGCGGCGCGCGCGCGAGCAAGGTGTTCGTGTTCGAGCGTTCGAGCTATTCGATCGGCATACGCCAGGAGGTACGCAACGCGCAGGCTGCGCCGTACGGCTACTATCAACTCGTTCGCGACGGGAATCCTCCCGAAGGCGACTCCAAGATGCTCCCCACCTATACCGGGGTGGCCGTCTACACCGAGAAAGACAAGTTTCAGAAGGTCGCTTTCGGCGACATCGACAAGGGCAAGACCCCGTATTCGAGCAATGCCGAGGATGGCTGGATAGGTCTCGTCCAGCACTACTTCGTCAGCGCCTGGATCTTGCCGGGTAGTGTGCCGAGGGAGTTTTTTACCAAGCGGCTGGACAACAATCTCTACGCCGCCGGGGTCATCGTGCCCTTCGCCAAGCCGGCCGACGACGGCGTGCTCAGCCAGCAGGTGACGCTCTACGCCGGGCCGCAGGACCAGGACAAGCTAGCGACCATTGCGCCCGGGCTCGATCGCACCGTCGACTATGGCTGGCTGACGGTGATCGCAGCGCCCCTGTTCTGGGTCTTGAAGACCCTCTACGGCTGGGTCGGCAATTGGGGCGTAGCGATCATCATCCTGACGGTGTTGATCAAGGTCCTGTTCTACCCCTTGTCGGCGGCGAGCTATCGTTCGATGGCGCGCATGCGCGTGCTGGCGCCGAAGATGCAACGGCTGAAGGAACAATACGGCGACGATCGCCAGCGCATGCAGCAGGCGATGATGGAGTTGTACAAGACCGAGAAGATCAATCCGCTGGGAGGCTGCCTGCCGATCCTGGTGCAGATTCCTGTGTTTATCGCCTTGTACTGGGTGCTGCTGGCGAGCTTCGAGCTGCGCCAGGCGCCCTTCGTGCTGTGGATCCAGGACCTCGCGGCGGCCGATCCCTACTACATTCTGCCGGTGCTCATGGGGGCGACCATGATCATCCAGACCCGCCTCAATCCGGAGCCGCCAGACCCGGTCCAGGCCAAGGTGATGAAGATCATGCCGATCGCGTTCAGCGTGTTCTTCTTTTTCTTCCCGGCCGGTCTGGTGTTGTACTGGCTCATCAACAACATCTTGTCGATTGCACAGCAATGGCAGATCACCCGGACCATGGAACGGGCGGCGCCGGCGCATGGACGCCGCTGACACCATAGCGGCGATAGCCACATCCGCGGGTTTCGGTGGCATCGGCATCGTGCGGGTTTCGGGTGCCGCGGTGGGCGCCATCATGGTGGGGATCACGGGCAGAACCTTGGCGCCCCGGCAGGCGTCGTTCTGCCGCTTCGCCGGACCCGCCGGCGCGCTGATCGACGAGGGTATCGGCGTCTTTTTTCCGGCTCCCCGTTCCTATACCGGCGAGGACGTGCTCGAGCTACACGGCCACGGCGGCCCCGTGGTCCTCGATCTCGTGCTCAGGCGCTGCTTGAGCCTGGGCGCGCGCGCGGCCGAACCGGGCGAATTCACGCAGCGGGCATACCTGAACGGGAAGCTCGATCTGGCTCAGGCCGAAGCCGTGGCCGACTTGATCGCGGCGCGCACCGAACAGGCCGCGAGAAGCGCGGCGCAATCGATGAGCGGGGAGTTCTCGCGCCGGGTCGCGGCGTTTCAGTCGGAGCTCACGGCGCTGCGCGTCTTGCTGGAAGCCACGCTCGATTTCCCCGAAGAGGGAATCGACTATCTGCAACAAGCGAACGTCGATGCTCGCTTGGAACGCGTGCTCGCGGCGGTGGCCGAGGCCACCCGCGCAGGGCGCATGGGGCGGCTCCTGAACGAGGGCCTGAGGGTGGCGTTAATCGGCCCCGTCAACGTTGGAAAATCTAGTTTAATCAATGCGCTATCTGGTGAGGATGTGGCGCTGGTCACGCCCCACGCAGGGACCACGCGGGACCTCGTGAGAGAACAGATTCAAATCGGGGGCATAGCGCTGCAGATCGTCGATACGGCCGGCTTGCGGCAGGCGACGGACCCCGTCGAAGAGGCCGGGATCGCCCGAACCTGGGAGATGGCCGGAAAGGCCGATGTCGTCGTACTGGTGCGCGATGCGCTGAGCGGCACCGAGCTCGATCCCGCGTCGCTGGCGCGCATTCCCGCGCAGGCGCAGCGTCTCTTCGTACACAACAAGATCGACTTGGCGGGCGAGCCCGCGCGTATCGAGTACCGGGCCGGCCATCCCCATGTGTGGCTGTCCGCGAAGCACGGCACGGGCTTGGAGCTGCTCCGCCAGGCATTGATCGACCAATGCGCCGGAGGCTCGACCGAGGGCGCTTTTTCCGCGCGTGCGCGCCATATCCGCGCGCTAGAACAGGCATTCGGCTGCATCGAGGCGGCGCGCGCGGTACTGCCGGCGGTCGAGCTCGCGGCCGAAGACCTCCGCAACGCGCAGCATGCCCTGGGAGAGATCACCGGCGAGATGGCGGCGGATGATTTGCTAGGAGAGATATTCACCCGCTTTTGCATCGGCAAGTGATTGCCGGCTTGCCCTTTTTGTGGGCCACTGGCCTATACTCGGGTTTGCGCAACGTTCCCGTTTCACGTGAAACATCGCTTGCCCGCGCGCCCTGGACGTTCGAGCAACGGCTATTGGCATGATCCAGCAAAACTTTCAAGTCATTGTGGTCGGCGGCGGTCATGCCGGAACGGAGGCCGCCCTGGCGGCTGCGCGCATGGGCTGTCGCACGCTGCTGCTCACCCACAATCTCGATACCCTGGGCCAGATGTCGTGCAACCCGTCCATCGGCGGAATCGGCAAAGGCCACCTGGTCAAGGAAATCGATGCGCTTGGCGGCGCCATGGCGCTTGCCGCCGATACCGCAGGCATCCAGTTTCGCATCCTGAATGCGAGCAAGGGCCCGGCAGTGCGTGCGACGCGCGCTCAGGCCGACCGGGTGTTGTATCGCGGGGCGATCCGTCGCGCGCTGGAGAATCAGCCGGGTCTCTGGTTGTTTCAGCAGGCAGTCGACGACCTGATCCTGGACGGGGATCGGGTGGCCGGCGTCGTTACGCAACTGGGGCTGCGCTTCCGCGCGCAGACGGTGGTGCTGACCGCCGGCACGTTCTTGGCCGGTCGCGTTCACGTGGGGTTGGAGAGCTTTCAGGCGGGACGGGCGGGCGATCCCGCTTCAGTCCGCCTGTCCGCGCGCTTGCGCGAGCTCGCCATGCCGGTGGGGCGGCTCAAGACGGGAACGCCCCCGCGCCTGGACGGCCGCACCATCGATTACGCGGTCATGCGGATCCAGCCCGGCGATACGCCGACACCCGTGTTCTCATTTCTCGGCACGCCCGCGCTGCACCCGCCGCAGCGCCCGTGCTGGATCACCCACACCAACGAGGGCACGCACGACATCATTCGCAGCGGGCTCGACCGCTCGCCCATGTTCACTGGCGTCATCGAAGGTGTGGGACCGCGCTATTGCCCCTCGATCGAAGACAAGGTGGTGCGTTTCGCGGACCGCCCGTCGCATCAGATCTTCCTGGAACCTGAAGGCCTTAGCACTCACGAAGTGTATCCGAACGGGATCTCGACCAGCTTGCCCTTCGATGTCCAGGTGGCCGCCATTCATTCGATCGCCGGGCTCGAAAACGCCCACGTCTTGAGGCCAGGTTACGCGATCGAGTATGACTATTTCGATCCACGCGCGCTCAAGTCGACCCTCGAAGTGCGCGCCGTGACCGGCCTATTCTTCGCTGGCCAGATCAATGGCACGACGGGATACGAAGAGGCCGCGGCTCAGGGCCTGCTTGCCGGGATTAATGCCGCGTGTTTCGCCCAAGAGCGCGAAGCCTGGAGCCCCCGGCGCGACGAAGCCTACCTGGGCGTACTGGTCGATGACCTCGTGACCCGCGGGGTGACCGAGCCGTATCGGATGTTCACGAGCCGGGCAGAATTTCGCCTTAGCTTGCGCGAAGATAACGCCGATCTGCGACTCACCGAGCGCGGCCGCGAGTTGGGCGTGGTCGACGACGAACGCTGGGCGCATTTCGCGCATCGCCGCGACGCCATCGAGCGGTTGCTGGCCACGGTGCGTCAGACCCGCGTAGCGACCGCGGCGCTGCCACCGGAGCTGTGCGCGCGACTCGCCCTGGCCGATGCGATGCGCGAGATCGCGCTAGCCGAGCTGCTGAAACGGCCCGGGGTCGGCTTTGGCGATATCGCCGCATTGCTGCCGAACACCGCCAGCGACCCCTGGGGCGTCGCCGAACAGGTGGAGATTCACACGAAATATCAAGGGTATATTGAGCGGCAACGGGAGCAGGTGGAACGCCAGAGGCGATCCGATAGCTGGCGGCTGCCAGCCGACATAGATTACGCCCTGGTGCCCGGTCTTTCGACCGAAGTGCGACAGAAGCTCGCTCGGCATCGGCCCGAAACACTCGGCCAGGCGGCTCGCCTACCGGGTATGACCCCGGCGGCGATTTCGCTGTTGCTCGTGCATATCAAACGCCGCGGCCAGCCCTTATCCCGGAGTGCGTGATGGCGATCGAGGAGCTGCAAGGCGGCCTCGATGCGCTCGGTCTGCGCCTGCCGGCAGAGGCGACCGCATCGCTGTGGCGTTACCTCGGCTTGATAGCGAAGTGGAACAAGGTCTACAACCTCACCGCCATTCGGGATCCTGAGCGCATGGTGGTCGAGCACCTGCTCGATTGTCTTGCGATCATCCCGCACGTGCGCCCCGATCGGATTCTCGACATCGGGACCGGGGCAGGCCTGCCGGGCATCCCGCTCGCCATCGCCCGGCCGCGCTGGCGCGTCACCTTGCTCGATAGCAGTCACAAGCGCTGCACCTTTCTGCGCCAGGCCGCGATCGAGCTGGGGCTCGGAAACATCGAGGTGGCGTGCGCGCGGGCCGAATCCTACCGGCCGGCCAAGCTGTTCGATACCGTGGTGTCGCGGGCTTTTGCCGAGACCCAGCAATTCGCGCGCGTCGGGGCGGGCAAGCTCGCCGCCGGCGGGGCGTTGTTGGCGATGAAGGGTCTGTACCCGCACGAGGAGCTGGCGCAGCTTCCCGCCGCCGTCGCCCTCCAGGGCGTGGTGGCGCTCGACGTCCCGGGACTCGCGGCCCGGCGGCACCTCGTCCTAATGACAGCGGCATAATGGCGGCGCGCGTACTCGCGATCGTGAATCAGAAGGGCGGGGTCGGCAAGACCACCACCTCGGTGAATCTCGCCGCGAGCCTCGCCGCGGCGCGGCGCCGCGTATTGCTGGTCGATCTCGATCCCCAGGGCAACGCCACGATGGCGAGCGGAATCGACAAGCGCACGGCGAATCCCACCATATACCAGGTGCTGTTGGAAGAGTGCGTCATCGCCCAGGCGAGCAGCCGCTCCGAGGTCGGCGGTTACGACCTGGTGGCGGCCAATCGAGAGCTTGCCGGGGCCGAGGTCGAGCTGGTCGAGCTGGATCGACGCGAAGCGCGCTTGGCGCAGGCGTTGCGCGCGTGCAAGGCCGACTATGACTTCATCCTCCTGGATTGCCCGCCGGCGCTCAACCTGCTTACCGTCAACGCGCTCGTGGCCGCGGACGCGGTATTGATCCCTATGCAGTGCGAGTATTACGCGCTGGAAGGATTGAGCGACCTGGTCGAAACCATCAAACGCGTGCGCGATCATCTGAATCCCGGCCTGCAGATCGAAGGCTTGCTGCGCACCATGTACGACCCGCGCAACACCTTGGCCCTGCAAGTCTCGCGCGATCTGCTCGCGCACTTCGGAGAGAAGGTGTACCGCACCATCGTGCCGCGCAACATCCGCCTGGCGGAGGCGCCGAGCTACGCCATGCCGGTGCTCAACCTCGACCGGCGCTCGAAGGGCGCGCTCGCCTATCTGGCGCTCGCCGGCGAAATGATCGCCCGCGGCGAACGCGCGCAGGAGGCAGGCTGATGGCGAAGTTGCGAGGCCTCGGGCGCGGGCTCGATGCGCTGCTGAGTGTGACCGCGGAAGCCGCGCCGGCGAGTGACGCTCCCGGCGAGCTCGCGCTCGATCGATTACTCCCCGGACGGTATCAACCGCGCTCGCGCATCGACGAGACGGCGCTCGCCGAGCTGGCCGATTCGATCCGCTCGCAAGGCGTCATTCAGCCGATCATCGTGCGCCCGGCGAGCGACGGACGCTACGAAATCCTCGCCGGCGAGCGCCGTTGGCGCGCCGCCGCCATGGCAGGCCTGGCGAGCGTGCCCGTCGTCGTGCGCCATGTGCCCGACCGCGCCGCGCTCGCCATGGCGCTGATCGAGAACATCCAGCGCGAGGATTTGAATCCGCTCGAGCAGGCGAGCGGCTTGAAGCGCCTGGTGGACGAATTCGGTCTGACGCACGACGAGGCGGCTCGCGCGATCGGGTCCTCACGCAGCCAGGCGACGAACCTGCTGCGCTTGCTGGCTTTGTCGCCGAGCGTGCAGGCGCTGTTGCGCGAGGCGCGTATCGACATGGGTCATGCGCGCGCCTTGCTCGCGCTCGACGGCGCCCGCCAGGTGGAGATCGCCAACCGGGTCGCCAAACTCGGGCTGTCGGTGCGACAAACCGAGCAGCTCGTGCGCCACGCGCAGCATGCGCCGCGAGGCGTGCTCAGGCGCCGATCCAGCCGCGACATCGAGGCGCTGGAGCGGGAATTGTCGGACCAGCTCGCGACCACGGTGAATATTCGCCCCGGGCGCAAGGGCGTGGGCCAACTCGTCATTCGCTACGCGAGCCTCGAGCACCTCGAGCAGTTGCTGCAGAAACTGCGTGCCTGAGGCTGGCGCAGTGCAATGGGCGCGTGCCCAGGCCAAGCCGTGAAAAATTGACGCGAGCTCGCCCACACCATTAGAATCCGAAGGTTTTTTCGGGCGCTGTCGTGTGTTGAACGCAATACGCCTGGGAAACCGTCCGATGCGAGCCGCGCTGGGCTGGCAGCTCGTCGTGACAGGGATCGTAGCAACGATCGCCGCGTTTCTGGGAGGCCCGCACGCAGCAGTCTCGGCGGCGCTTGGCGGCGCGGTCGTGGTCGTTGCCAATCTCGGCTATGCGTCCATCGTGTGTCTGAGCGCGCCGCGCACCGCCGGCGCGACTGTGCGCACGCTGCTGCGGGCCGAGGCGGTGAAGATCGCGCTGATCGTGCTGGCACTGTGGCTGGTGTTCACGAGCTACCGCGACGTGGTGCCCCTGGCGCTAATCGGCACGTTGGTCGCCACCGTTCTGGTATGGCCGGTGGCATTGCTCTACAAGGATTGAATGCTCGTCATGGCTGCCGCAACGCAGTTCTCGGCTACCGAATACATCTCGCATCACTTGACGCACCTCAAGGGTACGCTGTTCGGTGGCGGGGTTCATCTCGACACGCTGTGGATGGGCTTTCTTCTCGGCATCGCGAGCCTGTGGCTGCTCTATTCCGCTGCACGCAAGGCGACTGCCGGCGTCCCGGGCAAGTGGCAGGCGACTATCGAGCTGCTGATCGATTTCGTCGATGACCAAGTGAAGAGCGTGTTTCCGGGCAACCGCGCCTTCGTCGGCCCACTCGCCCTCACGGTATTCGTATGGGTGGTGCTCATGAATGCCATGGACTTTCTTCCCGTGGACGTGATGGCGCAAGGCACCCATTTCATCGCCCACGAATGGCGGCTGGTACCCACGGCGGATCTCAACACCACCTTCGCGCTCGCGTTGTCGGTGTTCGCGCTGATGATCTTTTTCAACATCAAGGTCAAGGGCCTCGGTGGCTGGCTGCACGAGCTGTTCTGCGCGCCGTTCGGTTCGAATCCCTTGCTGTGGCCGTTCAATCTCGCCTTTCAGTTCGTGGAGTACGTGTCCAAGCCGTTGTCGCATAGCCTGCGGCTGTATGGAAACATGTATGCGGGCGAGATCATCTTTCTGCTGCTGTGGGTGTGGGCGGCCTCCGGCGTTGCGGGCGCCTTCTTTGGTGCCGTCCTGGGCCTCGGCTGGGCGATCTTCCATATCCTGATCGTCGTATTGCAGGCCTTCATCTTCATGATGCTTACGGCGGTGTACATCGCGATGGCGCACGAGCATCACTGAAGGCCCACCGGCTCACACGGTGCGGACACCAGTTTTCTTCATCTCTCAGGCGAAAAAAGGGGAAAGAATGGACAAGCTCCAGTTTCTTGCAATGATCCAGGCTTACACCGGAGTGGGCATCGGGCTCATCATCGGACTCGGCGCGGCCGGAGCCTGTATCGGCGTGGGCATCATGTGCAGCCGCTTTCTGGAAGGCGCGGCGCGCCAGCCGGAGCTCATGCCCCAGCTCCAGGCGAAAGTGTTCCTGCTGCTCGGCCTGATCGATGCCTCGTTCATCATCGGTGTCGGCCTCGCCCTGTGGTTCGCCACTGGTAACCCGCTGCTCGCCGTCATCCAGTAAGCGCGCCGCGGCGGTGTAGTGAAGGAACCGACATGAATATCAATCCGACGCAGCTCCTGTCTCAGGTCGTGATGTTCGCGGCCTTCGTCTGGTTCTGCGCCCGGTTCATCTGGCCGCCGCTCATGCGCGCCATAGAGAATCGTCAGAAGCAGGTCGCCGAAGGCTTGGCGGCCGCGGAGAAGGGGCGGCAATCGCTCGAGCTCTCGGCCAAGCAGGCCGACGAGGCGATCGCCGCGGCGAGGGCGCGCGCCACCGACATCGTCGGCCAGGCCGAAAAGCGCGCGGCGCAGCTCGTGGAAGAAGCCAAGAGCCTCGCCAAGGAAGAAGGCAACCGCGAGAAGGCGGCGGCCAAGGCAGAGATCGAGCAAGAATACGCCCGCGCGCGCGAGCAATTGCGCGAGCACGTCGCCGCCCTGGCGGTCGCCGGTGCGGAAAAGATTCTGCGCCGCGAGGTCGATGCCAAAGCCCACGGCGATCTGCTCGCATCGATACGGCAGCAACTCTAGACAATGGCTGAACCGAGCACGCTGGCACGTCCCTACGCCGAGGCCGCGTTTCGCATCGCCGACGAAAGCGCGAAGCTCGGCGAGTGGTCCGATACGCTGTCCAACTTGGCGCAAGTCGCGACCGCACCGGCAATCGCCGCAGCGATCCACGATCCGAATCTGTCCGCGCCCAAGGTCGCCGGCATCTTCATCGGCGTGCTGGCAGGCCGGCTTACGGCGCAAGCGGAGAACCTGGTGCGCGTCCTGGCCGAGAATCGGCGCCTGGAATTGCTGCCCGAAATCGCGCTCCAGTTCGAAGTGCTGAAGAATGCGCGCGAGGGGGTGATCGAAGCGCAGATCGAGTCGGCGTTCGCGCTCGACGCTGCGCAGCTCACCGACATCGTGTCGCGCCTCGAACGGCGCACGGGCAAGCGGGTGAAGCCGCAAGTGCGCATCGACGCCGATCTCATTGCCGGTGTGCGCGTCGTGATCGGCGACAAGGTCATCGACGGCTCGGCCCGCGCCCAGCTCACGGCCCTGGAAGCCGCGCTCAAACATTAGGAGCAACCCATGCAGCTCAACCCCTCCGAGATATCCGAGCTCATCAAGAGTCGAATCCAGAATCTCGATGCCGGCGCGCAGATGCGCACCCAGGGCACCGTCGTCTCGGTGACCGACGGCATCTGCCGCATTCACGGCCTGTCGGATGTCATGCAGGGCGAAATGCTGGAGTTCCCGCGCAACACCTTCGGCCTGGCACTGAACCTCGAACGCGATTCCGTCGGCGCGGTGATCCTGGGCGAATACGAGCACATCACCGAAGGCGATCCGGTCAAGTGCACCAGTCGCATCCTGGAAGTGCCGGTGGGCCCCGAGCTGCTCGGGCGCGTCGTCAACTCGCTCGGTCAGCCCATCGACGGCAAGGGCCCGATCGAGGCCAAGCTCAGCGACGTGATCGAGAAGGTGGCCCCGGGCGTGATCGCGCGCCAATCGGTCTCGCAGCCGGTGCAGACCGGGCTCAAGGCCATCGACTCGATGGTGCCGATCGGCCGCGGCCAGCGCGAGCTGATCATCGGCGACCGGCAGACCGGAAAGACGGCCGTTGCCGTCGATACCATCATCAATCAGAAGGGCAAGGACCTCATCTGCGTCTATGTCGCGATCGGCCAGAAGGCCTCCACCATCGCGAACGTCGTGCGCAAGCTCGAAGAGCACGGCGCCATGGCATATACCATTATCGTCGCGGCCTCGGCATCGGAATCGGCGGCGATGCAGTACATCGCGCCCTATTCGGGTTGCACGATGGGCGAGTATTTCCGCGATCGCGGCCAGGATGCGCTCATCATCTACGACGACTTGACCAAGCAGGCCTGGGCGTACCGGCAGATCTCGCTGCTGCTGCGGCGTCCGCCGGGACGTGAGGCCTATCCGGGCGATGTCTTCTATCTGCACTCGCGATTGCTCGAGCGGGCCGCGCGCGTAAACCCGGAGTATGTGGAGAGCTTCACCAAGGGCGAAGTCAAGGGCAAGACCGGCTCACTCACCGCGCTGCCGATCATCGAAACGCAGGCGGGCGACGTGACGGCCTTCGTGCCGACCAACGTGATTTCCATTACCGACGGCCAGATCTTTCTCGAGAGCGATCTGTTCAACGCCGGCATCCGTCCGGCCATTAACGCCGGCATATCCGTGTCGCGGGTCGGCGGCGCGGCGCAGACCAAGATCATGAAACGGCGCGATACCGGAGGCGGCGTACGCCTCGCGCTGGCCCAGTACCGAGAGCTCGCGGCTTTCGCCCAGTTCGCCTCTGATCTCGACGAAGCGACCCGCAAGCAGCTCGAGCGCGGCCGCATGGTGACGGAGCTCATGAAGCAACCGCAGTATCAGCCGCTGCAAGTGTGGGAAATGGCGTTGACGCTATTCGCCGTAAACAACGGCTATTTCGACGACATGGACGTGAAGAAGGCGCTTCCCGCCGAACGCGCGCTGCGCGAGTATCTCAAGAACAAGTACGCGGAGCTGGTCGCGCGCATGGAAGACAAGAAGGACCTGTCGGCCGACGACGAGAAGCTGCTGCACGAGGCAATCAAGGATTGGAAGAAGAACGAGGCGCTATGAGCTCGAACAGCCGCACGCGCCGCCCGATCGCTGCAAACCGCGGAGCTAGGTGAGCTGATGCCGGGGACCAAGGAAATCCGGATGAAAATCCGCAGTGTGCAAAACACGCGGAAGATCACCAAGGCGATGGAAATGGTGGCGGCCTCGAAGATGCGCAAGGCGCAGGAGCGCATGCGCGCCGCGCGTCCTTACGCGGACAAGATCCGTAACGTCGCTGCCCACATCAGCCATGCCAATCCCGAGTACCGCCATCCGTTTCTCGTGACCCGCGACACGATCAAGCGCGTCGGCATCATCGTCATCACCACCGACAAGGGTCTGTGCGGCGCGCTCAATACCAACGTATTGCGCCTGGTGCTCGCCAGGTACAAGGAATGGCAAGCCGAAGGCGAGCAGGTCGATGTCTGCTGCATCGGCAACAAGGGCTTGGGCTTCATGCAGCGCCTGGGCGCCAACGTCGTCTCGCAAGTGACCGCGCTGGGCGATCGGCCGCAGATCGAAGCTCTGATCGGCGCCGTCAAGCTCATGCTCGATGCCTATTCGTCGGACCGCTTCGACCGGCTGATGCTCTTCTATACCCACTTCATCAACACGATGAAGCAGGAACCGGTGATGGAACAGTTGCTGCCGCTCACCGGCGAGCGTCTCGGCTCGCCCGAGAGCAGTTGGGACTACTTGTACGAACCGGACGCGAAAGTCGTGCTCGACCAGGTGCTGACGCGCTACATCGAAGCCATCATCTACCAGACCGTGGCCGAAAACATGGCCTCCGAACAGTCGGCGCGCATGGTGGCGATGAAATCGGCGTCCGATAATGCGGCGACCCTGATCGACGAGCTGACGCTCATCTACAACAAGAACCGGCAAGCGGCGATCACCAAGGAGATCGCCGAGATCGTCGGCGGCGCGGCCGCCGTTTGACGCGTGCCCGATTCTAATCACGTTAGCAGGCGAGACATCATGAGCCAAGGAACCATCGTTCAATGCATCGGCGCGGTGACCGACATCGCGTTTCCGCGCGAGTCCATGCCCAGGGTCTACGACGCATTGGTGCTCGCCGAATCGGGCGACAGCGGCTTCGCGGAAAAAGGCCTTACCTTCGAAGTCGAGCAGCAGTTGGGCGATGGCATCGTGCGCTGCATCGCGCTCGGCTCCTCGGACGGCCTGCGCCGCGGCATGGCGGTGCGTAATACCGGCGCGCCGATTTCGGTGCCGGTGGGCGCCGGCGTGCTGGGCCGGGTGATGGACGTGCTCGGCCGGCCGATCGACGAGCGCGGTCCGATCCAGTCGGACGAGCGGCGCGCGATTCATCAGCCTGCGCCCAAGTTCGACGAGCTGTCGCCCTCGGTCGATCTGCTCGAGACCGGTATCAAGGTGATCGACTTGATCTGTCCGTTCGCCAAGGGCGGGAAGGTCGGGTTGTTCGGCGGCGCGGGCGTCGGCAAGACGGTGAACATGCTCGAGCTCATCAACAACATCGCGAAGGAACACTCCGGTTTGTCGGTGTTCGCGGGGGTCGGCGAGCGCACGCGCGAAGGTAACGACTTCTATCACGAGATGTCGGAAGCCAAGGTCATCGTGCAGGAAGACTTGAGCCAGTCTAAGGTCGCGATGGTGTTCGGGCAGATGAACGAGCCGCCCGGCAACCGCCTGCGCGTCGGTCTTACCGGGCTCACCATGGCGGAGCGTTTCCGCGACGAAGGCCGCGACATTCTGTTCTTCGTCGACAACATCTACCGCTATACCTTGGCCGGGACGGAAGTCTCGGCCTTGCTCGGCCGAATGCCCTCCGCCGTCGGTTATCAGCCCACGCTCGCCGAGGAAATGGGCCGGCTGCAGG
The DNA here is from genome assembly GCA_020848435.1 of Burkholderiales bacterium. Classification (GTDB taxonomy): domain Bacteria; phylum Pseudomonadota; class Gammaproteobacteria; order Burkholderiales; family WYBJ01; genus WYBJ01. Next base: position 19,677 of record JADLAC010000066.1, read on the forward strand.
AGCGCATCACCTCGACCAAGGTCGGCTCGATCACCTCCATCCAGGCGGTGTACGTCCCGGCCGACGACTTGACCGATCCCTCGCCGGCGACCACCTTCGGGCACCTGGACGCCACCGTCGTGCTCTCGCGCGACATCGCCGCATTGGGCATCTATCCCGCGGTGGACCCGCTCGATTCCACGTCGCGCCAGATCGACCCCAACGTGGTGGGTGAAGACCACTACAGCACCACGCGCGCAGTGCAGGCGACGTTGCAGCGCTACAAGGAATTGCGCGATATCATCGCCATCCTGGGCATGGACGAGCTGTCGCCCGAAGACAAGCTGGCGGTGTCGCGGGCGCGCAAGATCCAGCGCTTCCTGTCGCAACCCTTCCACGTGGCCGAGGTCTTCACCGGCTCGCCCGGGAAGTACGTATCGCTGAAAGACACCATCCGCGGCTTCAAGATGATCGTGAACGGCGAGTGCGACCACCTGCCGGAGCAGGCGTTCTACATGGTGGGGCCGATCGAAGAGGTGTTCGAGAAGGCGAAGTCGCTGCAGTAGGCGCAGCCATTCAAGCGAGCGGCGCGGAAAGAGCAAGCCATGGCAAATACCATGCAGGTCGATGTCGTCAGCGCGGAGCAGCAGATCTTCTCCGGCGTCGCCGAATTCGTCGTGCTTCCTGGAGAAGTGGGCGAGCTCGGGGTATATCCGCGGCATACGCCGCTCATCACCCGCATCAAGCCCGGTACCGTTCGCATCCGCGTGCCGGAGCGGGACGAAGAAGAGCTGATCTTCGTCGCCGGCGGCATTCTGGAGGTGCAGCCGAACATGGTGACAGTGCTCGCGGACACGGCGATTCGGGGTCACGATCTCGACGAAGCCAAGGCGCTCGAGGCGCAGCAACGCGCCGAGGAGGCACGGCGCAGCGCCCAGGGCGCGCAAGAAATCGCCACCGTCGAGAGCGAGCTGGCGATGGTCGCCGCGCAGCTCGCCGCCATTCGCAAGCTGCGGCAAAAGAAGTGAGTGCCGCGCCTGCACAGGCGCGTGGGCAGCTTCGGCTGCCCTTTTGTTTTGCCGGCAGGCCCAGCGCCGATGCGCCTGGCTTGACTGCGCCATCGCCGCAACGATGCTTTGGCCCGCCATCGGCGCGGCGCTTCAAGCGCAGGGCCGAGGCTGGACTTTTGGCCCCAAAGCGACGAGCCTTGCATCAGGGCCCGGCGGGTTGACGATTCGGCGCGGTGTCGCTCCAGCCCCGCCGGCATCGTGACGCAATCGCGCTCCAGCTAGACGGATTCTCTTCTCTTGGCCGAGCCTGCACTCTACGATCTGGCCATCATCGGCGGGGGCATCAACGGCGCGGGCATCGCGCGCGACGCCGCGGGCCGCGGGTTGCGGGTGGCGTTGTTCGAGCAAGATGATCTTGCCAGCGCGACCAGCTCGGCGAGCAGCAAGCTCATCCACGGCGGACTGCGCTATCTCGAGCATTACGAGTTCAGGCTGGTGGCCGAGGCCCTGGCGGAACGCGAGACCTTGTTGCGCATTGCGCCCCACCTCATTTCACCGCTCACCTTCGTTCTGCCATGGGTCGCCGGCATGCGCCCGCGCTGGATGCTGCGGCTCGGCTTGTGGCTCTACGATCATCTGGCACGTAGAAGCGTCTTGCCCGCGGCACGGGCGGTCGCGTTCGCCGATTCCCCGCTGGGCGCGGGTCTGCGAGGCGACATTGCGCGCGGCTTCAGCTACTCCGACTGCCGGGTCGACGATGCCCGCCTGGTGGTGCTCAATTGCGTGGCGGCGCTACGGCGCGGTGCGATCATTGCCACGCGCGCGAAAGTGCTAAGTGCGGCGTGTGACGACGGCCTCTGGCGTCTCAGCGTGCACGGGCCGGCCGGGCGCTGCGAGCTTCGCGCCCGAGCGCTGGTGAATGCCGCCGGTCCATGGGTGCGATCGGTGTTGAGCGACGTGCTCGGCCGGGAACCCGGTCACCGCATTCGCCTGGTCAAGGGCAGCCACATCGTCACCGCCAGGCTCTACGAGGGTGATCACGCCTACATTCTGCAGAATGACGACGGACGGGTCGTGTTGGTGATCCCCTATCGCGGTCGCTATTCGTTGATCGGCACTACCGACATCGCGCACGCCGGGAAGCCCGAGGACGCCATCATTTCAGCCGACGAGATCGCGTATCTCTGCGCGGCGGTAAACCGCTACTTCCGGCGGACCTTGACCTCCGCCGACGTGCTTTGGAGCTTCAGCGGGGTGCGTCCCCTCTATGACGACGGTTCCGCAAATCCGTCGGAAGTCACCCGCGACTACAAGCTCATGCTCGATGCCGAGGCCGGAGCGCCCCTGCTCTCCATCTATGGGGGTAAGATCACGACCTACCGGCGGCTCGCGGAACATGCCCTGGAAATGCTGCGGCGCTGGTTTCCCGCGTTGACGCCGCCCTGGACCGGGCGCGAATGCCTGCCGGGCGGTGACTTGCCGGACGGAATACATGCCTACGAAGCGCGGCTCGCCGATCGTTATTCTCAATTGCCCAAGGATTTGCTGGCCGCCCTTGCGGCGCGGCACGGCTCGCTGGCGAGCGCGATTCTGGGCGAGCGGCGTACCGTAGGCGATCTCGGAGCGTATTTCGGGGAATGTCTGTACGGCTGCGAAGTCGATCACTTCATCGACAACGAATGGGCACGTTCGGCCGACGACGTATTGTGGCGGCGCACTAAAGCGGGTCTCGCATTAGACGATAATGCTCAGCAGGCGCTCGCCCGCTACATGGCGCGTCGCGGCGCATGCCGTTGAAGGCGCGCGTTCCCTGACCCGATTTCTATTGCTTCCTTGCCGGAAATCGACATGACAGCAGCGTTGAATGTGGTAGTGCTCGCGGCGGGCATGGGCAAGCGCATGCGCTCCAGGCTGCCGAAAGTGCTGCATCCCTTGGCGGGGCGGCCCCTGCTCGAGCACGTCATCGAGGCGGCCCGGGCGCTCAAGCCGGGCCGGATTTGTGTCGTCTACGGCCATGGCGGCGAAACGGTGCCGCGCGCGATTCAAGGCGCGGATCTCGTATTCGCGTTACAGGAGCCCCAGCGCGGCACGGGTCACGCCGTCCAGCAGGCGCTCCCCGAATTGGCTCCGGATGCTGCCACGCTCGTGCTCTACGGCGATGTCCCTTTGGTGCGACCCGAGACTCTGACGAGCTTGATCGAGGCGAGCGGCGACGGGCTCGGCGTGCTCACAGTGGCGCTCGAAGACCCCACGGGATACGGCCGGATACTGCGCGACCGCGAGGGTCGCATCACCGGGATCGTCGAGGACAAGGACGCCTCCCCGGCACAGAGGGCGGTGCGGGAGGTCAATACCGGCATCATGCTCTTGCCCGCGGCGCGCGCCGCGCGCTGGCTCGGTGCGCTGAAGAACGATAACGCGCAGGGCGAGTATTACCTTACCGACGTGATCGGGCTTGCCCTGGGCGACGCCGTGCCGGTAAAGGGTTTCCAATGTGGCAGCGAATGGGAAGCCTTGGGCGTCAACAGCAAGGCGCAGTTGGCGCAATTGGAGCGCATCTTTCAGCGCAGGCAGGCCGAGTTGCTGCTCGCGCAGGGCGTCACCCTCGCCGACCCGGCGCGGATCGATGTTCGCGGCAGCTTGAGCGCAGGCGACGATGTGCGCATCGACGTGAGCTGCGTGTTCGAGGGTTCGGTGCGCCTGGGCAACGACGTCTCGATCGGCGCGAACTGCGTGCTGAGCAATGTCACCGTCGCCGACGGCACCGAGATACTGCCCTTCTGCCACATCGACGGCGCCGAAATCGGCGCCCGCTGCCGGATGGGACCGTTCTCGCGCATCCGCCCCGGCGCGCGGCTCGGCGACGAGGTGCACATCGGCAACTTCGTCGAAGTGAAGGCGAGCGAGCTCGGCCACGGCTCCAAGGCCAACCACCTCGCCTACGTCGGCGACAGCGTCATCGGCAGCAACGTCAACATCGGCGCCGGCACCATCACCTGCAACTTCGACGGCGCGTACAAGCACCGTACCGTCATAGAAGACGAGGTTCATATCGGATCGGACGTGCAGCTCGTGGCACCCGTCACCGTCGGGCGCGGCGCGACGGTCGGCGCCGGTACCACGGTGTGGCGCGACGTGCCTCCCGGGGGCTTGGTGCTCAACAGCAAGGACCAGGTCCATCGGCCGCAATGGCAGCGTCCGCGCAAGAAGCAGCCGTGATCGCTTCCCGCCCGAGGGGATCATTCGGTGCGCGCTGCGGGCTGCAAGCGTCGCCCGCTCGGACAGCCGGCCGCCGGCGAGGTCGCGCAATGAGGCGCAGCGCGTCGCGATGTATGCAGCGCTTGAGCGGTGGGCACGGAGCTTGCCTGCGGTATCGGCGTTTTTTCCAGAAACGCAGCCACGCGCAGTTCCGCGTCCTCGCCCTTCATCCCGGAATGCGGCCATCGCGATCGGCATCGCGCCTAGCAGGGAGCCAGCGTATATGTGTGGAATCGTGGGTGCGGCTTCGCGCCGCAATATCGTACCCGTCCTGATCGAGGGCTTGCGCCGACTCGAGTACCGCGGTTATGACTCCGCGGGCTTGGCCATCGTCAATGACGGCCTGAAGCGATTGCGCTCCACCGGGCGCGTGGCGGATCTCGCCGATCGCGCGCGCAGCACGGCGGTGGAAGGCGCGCTGGGGATCGCGCATACGCGCTGGGCCACCCACGGCGCACCGAGCGAGCGCAATGCCCACCCGCACGTGAGCGGCGACTTGGCGGTGGTGCACAACGGCATCATCGAGAACCACGATGCCATGCGCCGCGAGCTGAAGGCCCAAGGCTACGAGTTCGTCTCCGATACCGATACCGAGGTGATCGCGCACCTGGTGGAGTCGCTGCGCCGGCAAGGACACGATCTGTTCGATGCCACGCGCGCGGCGGTGGCGAAGCTCGAAGGCGCCTACGCCATCGCGGTCGTGTGTGCGAATGCGCCCGATACGCTGATCGTCGCGCGCAAGGGCGCGCCGTTGCTGCTCGGTCTGGGTGAGGGCGAGAATTTCGCCGCATCCGACGTCTCGGCCCTGCTGCAGGTGACGCAGCGCGTGATCTACCTGGAAGAAGGCGATTGCGCCGTATTGTCCACCGGCGGATTCCGGATCAAGGACAGTGCCGGCCAGCCGGTCGAGCGCCAGGTGCACGTAAGTCAGCTCTCCGCGCAGTCGATCGAGCTCGGACCTCACCAGCACTACATGCAAAAGGAGATCTTCGAGCAGCCGGGCGCGGTCGCCAACACCCTCGAGAACGTGTCTGGCGCTCGCTCCCTCCAGCCCGAGCTGTTCGGGGTCGAGGCGGCGCAGCTTTTCAAGGGCGTTACGTCGGTCAACATCGTCGCCTGCGGCACGAGCTACCACGCAGGGGTGGTTGCGCGCTACTGGATCGAGAGCGTGGCCGGGCTTCCCTGCAACGTGGAGATCGCCAGCGAGTATCGTTATCGCGCCAGCGTGGCCGATCCGACGGGGTTGTTCGTCACCATCTCACAGTCCGGTGAGACGGCCGACACGCTGGCCGCGCTGGCGCACGCAACCGCCATGGGCTACGAGCGCACGCTCACCATCTGCAACGTGCCGGAATCGGCGCTCATGCGCCAATCGCGCCTGCGCTACCTGACGCGTGCCGGGCCCGAGATCGGCGTCGCCTCGACCAAGGCGTTCACGACCCAGCTCGCATCGCTGTTCCTGCTCACGCTGGTGCTCGCGCGCTGCCGCGACCGGCTCTCGCCCGAGGCCGAAGCGCGCCATCTCGCCGCTTTACGCCACCTGCCGGCTGCGTTGCAGGTCGTGCTCCAGGTCGAGAAGAGCGTCGCCGAGTGGGCGAGGCGTTTCGCGTCGAAACACCACGCGCTTTTTCTGGGACGCGGCATCCACTACCCGATCGCCATGGAGGGCGCGCTGAAGCTGAAGGAAATCTCCTACATCCATGCCGAAGCCTACGCCGCTGGGGAGCTGAAACACGGCCCGCTGGCGCTGGTGGATGCGGACATGCCGGTGGTGACGGTGGCGCCGAACGACGCGCTTTTGGAGAAGCTCAAATCGAATATGCAGGAAGTGCGGGCCCGCGGCGGCGAGCTCTATGTATTCGCCGACGACGATACCCACATCGAGGAGTCCGACGGGGTACACGTCATCAAGCTCACCGATCATGCCGGCTTGCTTTCCCCCATATTGCACGTGGTCCCGCTGCAACTGCTCGCCTATCACGCGGCGCTGCAAAAAGGCACGGACGTGGACAAGCCGCGCAACCTCGCGAAGTCCGTGACCGTGGAGTGAACGACGTTCGGCCTCATCTCCTGGCACGCACCAGGCCGATCAAAGACTGCGCGACTGGCACCACCAGCTTGACGTCGTCGGTCATGCCGCTCGAGGTGAGATAGCGGCCATTGACGACGACCGAAGGTGTGCCTTCGATAGCATACAGCTCGGTCATGCGGCGCGCCTGCTCCACCTTGCGCGTGGTCTCGGCCGAATGATAGAGGTCGAGCCACTTCTGCCGATCCAGGCCTTGGCGCCGCGCCCAGTCCGCCATGACCTCCGGCGTGCTCAGGTGCAGCTCCTCGTCGTGGTAAGCCTTGTACACCTCTTCGTGCAGGCGCTCGACTTCGCCGAGCGCCTCCAGCGTGTAATACGTGCGCGCGAGCGGCACCCAGCTATCGCGCCGCACGGCGGGCACGCGGCGAAACACCACGTCCGCGGGTAGCGCTTTGCGCCAGCTCTCGAGCATGGGCCGCAACTGATTGCAGAACGGACAGCCGTAGAAGAAGAAATCGATGACCTCGATGCGCGCGCCGTCGGCGAGCGGCTGCTGCGCGATCTCGCGATAGTTCTTGCCGAGACTGAGCGCCACCGTCGCGCCGGTTTGGGCCTGCGCGGCGCAGGCGGTCGCGATGCACAGCCCGCACACGAGCGCTCGGACGATCGCCAGCATGGTCGCTTCCCTCGCGGGGTTAACTCTTCTTGCCGCCGGGGGCGTTGCGCGCCATCGCCACCAGGTCGTTCAAGACCTGGGTGAAGCGCTGGTAGTTGATCGAGTTGTCGGCGTTCAACGTCATCGACGGACCCGTCATGTAGCGCCCCGCGACGACGATCGAAGGCGTGCCGGTGATGCCGTAGGCCCGCGTGAGCTGCAACGAGCGCTGCGTCTTGGTCTGGACGGCGAACGAGTCGTAAGCCTCGCCCAGCTTCCTGGTGTCGATGCCGCGCCTGCCTGCCCAGTCGAGCAGCAGCTTGCGGTCGCCGAGGTTGACGTTCTGCTGATGCACCGCGCTGAACACTTCGTCGTGGAACTTGTCGAGCGCGCCGATCGCTTCCAACGCATAATACGTGCGGGTGAGCGGGACCCACGACTCGCGAAAGATGGTGGGCATGCGGCGGAACTCGACGTCCTTGGGTGCCGCCTTGAGCCACGCCTTGAGCGCGGGTTGCAGGTTGTAGCAATGAGGGCAGCCATAGTAGAAGAACTCGATCACTTCCACCTTGCCGCTCGCGGGCTCGAGCGGCGGCTGGGCCGGCTCGACCAGCGTGTATTCCTTGTCTTTGACCGGTGCCGACGCGCCGTAGGCGCCCGTCGCCGCGGTGACAAACGCCAGCGCGCTCAGCGCCGCAACCATCCACTTGCCGATCATCGCTTCTCCTCGTATCCGTGCGCTCGCCGCAGCGGATCAGTTCGCCGTTTCGCGCCCCTTGATCAGAGTGCTCTCGATGCCGTTTTGTTTCAGCGTCTCGCGCGCGCGGTTGACTTCGTCCACGCGGCTGTAGGGGCCGATGCGCACGCGGTGCAAAGGCCCGCGTTCGGGGGAGGCATGGGTCTGGATGGTGGCCTCTATGCCGAGCAGGGCGAGGCGGGCCTTCATATTGTCCGCGTCGGCCAAGCCCTGGAAGGCGCCCGCTTGCAGGTAGAAGATCTCCTTGGCCTCCGCCGCCGCGGGAGGCGGGGGCTCGACTGCCGGCTTTCCCTTCGCGCCTTCGTCAGCGCCCGGCAGAATGCTGTAGAAATCGAAGCGCGGCTTGTCTTCCGCTTTCGCGCTGAGGTCGCGCGTTTTCTCCTTCGGGGCGGCCTTGCCCGGATCGGGTTTGACCGGCGCGCTCGGCTCGCTTGGCTTGCTGCGCGACAGGAACGCGCCCGGAATCTTGTTGAGGTAGATCGCGACGGCCAGCGCGATACCCAGGCCGAGCAGCAAGCCGATCAGTATACCGACGAGCAAGGAGCTGCCTGAGCCCGACGCGGGCGACCTGCGGTTGCGTGCTGCGGGTTTGTAGTCTCGGGTCATGGCCCGGCGAAGGACAGGGAACGATCGGCGTTCCTGCGCGATATTACATTCTTTCCGGGGCGCTTACACCCAGCAGGCCGAGGCCGTTGCGCAGCGCTTGGCGCACCGCCGCGATCAACGCCAGCCGAGCGAGCTTGGTCGGCTGGTCGTCGACCAGGAAGGGCACAGCGTTGTAGTAGCTGTGGAATGCGGCGCACAGCTCGCGCAGATAGAAGGCGATCAGATGCGGCGACAGATCGCGCGCGGCGGCGGCGACGACTTGCGGGTATTCGCCCAGCCGGCTGGCGAGCGCGATCTCGTGCTCGTCGGCGAGCGGCGCGAGGTCCGCTTGCGCGAGCGCAGCCGCATCCGCGCCCCAAAGCGCGAGCACGCTCGAGATCCTCGCGTGGGCGTATTGCAGGTAGTACACGGGATTATCCAGGCTCTGGCTCTTCGCCAGGTCGAGGTCGAAATCGAGATGTTGATCGCTCTTGCGCAGCACGTAGAAGAAGCGCGCGGCATCGTTGCCGACCTCGTTGCGCAGCTCGCGCAAGGTCACGAACTGCCCGGAGCGCGTCGACATGGACACTTTCTCGCCGCCGCGATAGAGCACCGCGAACTGCACCAGCGCCACGTGTAGGCGTTGCGCATCCGCACCGCAGGCGCGCAAGGCGCCCTTGACCCGCGGGACATAGCCGTGATGGTCCGCGCCCCAGACGTCGATGATGCGATCGAAACCGCGGGCGAGCTTGTCGAGGTGATAGGCGATGTCGGACGCGAAGTAGGTGTAGGCGCCGTTCTCGCGCCGGAGCACGCGGTCCTTCTCGTCGCCGAAGGCGCTCGATCGAAACCACAGTGCGCCATCGCGGGTGTAGCTGTGCCCGGCGGCCTCGATCAGGGCGAGCGCCTGCTCGACCTTGCCCCGGATGTACAAGGATTGCTCGGAGAACCATTGATCGAAGACGACGCCAAATTCCTGCAAGTCCTGGCGGCAATCCGCGAGCTGCTCCTCGAGCGCGAACCGATGCAGCACGTCGTAGTCGGCCGCGAGCATGGTCTTCGCCGTGGCGATCAACGCATCGAGCGTCTGCTCGGCGTCGCTCACCGCTTCGCCCTCGGCATCGAGGTGGCGCGGGGCGTCCAGCAACAGGCGCACGCTCATCGCTTCGATATCTCGGGCCGGGCGCGACAGGCGTGCGCCTTCGCGTTGGTGCAGGCGCTGCGCCATCTCGCGCACGTACTCGCCCTGGTATGCGTTGCCGGGAAAATCGAGCGCCTGAGCGCACAGCTCCAAGTACCTGAGCCAGGCGGAGAGCGCCAGGATGTCCATCTGGCGGCCGGCATCGTTCACGTAGTATTCGCGCGTCACCGCGTAACCGGCGGCCGCGAGCACATTCGCCACCGAGGCGCCATATGCGGCCCCACGGCCGTGACCCACGTGCAGCGGGCCGGTGGGATTGGCGGAGACGAACTCCACTTGCACGCGCTCGCCGTTGGCGCCGGCGGCGCGGCCGAAACGTTCACCCTCGACCAGCGCCCGAGCCACCACCTGAAGCTTGCTTTCGGAGCGCAGGCGGAAATTAATGAAGCCCGCACCTGCTACTTCCACCGCCGCGACTTGGGCCGATGCCGGCAGGGCCGCGACCAGGGCCTCGGCAATTGCGCGCGGTTTCTGCTTCAGGGTCCGCGCGAGCTGTAAGGCGATGTTGCTGGCATAATCGCCGTGACTCGCCTGCTTGGGACGCTCCAGGACGATCGCCGTCGAGGCGGCCTGAGGGGCGACGGCAGCGAGCGCCTGTCGCAGCAGCGCGGTCACGTGGTCGTGCAAAGGATCGGTCACGGCAGTGAGGAGAGGCGTGGGCGGTCGAGGTCGAAGCGAGGCGGGGCGGAAAATTCTAGCATGGCGCTCCGGCCGGGCTGCGCGCGGGCTCCTAGATGCTGATCGGGTCGACGTCGATGGCCCAGCGGGCGGCGGTCGCGCGCATGCTCGCGATCTGCCGCGCCCAACGCTCGAGGAAGGCGTGCAGCCGGGGGCGTGAGGCCGATTGAACGAGCAATTGCGCGCGCTCGCGACCCTTGAGCCGCTGCATCGTCGCCGGCGCCGGATCGTAGACGACCACACCCTCGGCGATCGATTGCGAAAACGCCGCTGCCTCGTGCAGCAGACTTAGCGCTTGTTCCAGCCGAGGGGCCTCCGCACGCAGCACAGCCTGGTGCACGAACGGTGGCAAGTGCGCTTGGCGGCGCTCTTCCAGCAACATGCGTGCGAACGCGTCGTAGTCGTGCGCCTGGACAGCCCGATACAACGGATGGCTCGGAAACGCGGTCTGGATCAGGACTTCGCCGCGTGTCCCGGCGCGTCCCGCGCGTCCCGAGACCTGCATCAATTGCGCGAAAAGCTGTTCGGCGGCGCGAAAGTCCGTGCTGTATAGCGCCTGGTCGCTGTTGAGGACGCATACCAGGCCGAGGCCCGCGAAGTCGTGGCCCTTCGAAAGCAGTTGGGTGCCGACCAGCACGTCGACTTCGCGCCGCTCGATCGACTCGCGCATGCCCGACCAGGCATTGCGGCCGCGGGTCGTATCCCGGTCGATGCGTAGCACACGCGCCGCGGGCAGCGCCAGACGCAGCGTCGATTCGATGCGCTGCGTGCCGAAACCCAGCGGGTGCAAATCGACGTTGCCGCACTGCTCGCATGCTGCCGGCACGGCACCGGCGTGGCCACAGTGATGACACATCAGGCGCGGCCCCGGCTTGTGCAATACCAGCCGCGCCGAGCAGCGCGTGCAGCCCGGTGCCCAGCCGCACGCCGCACAAACCAGAACGGGCGCGAAGCCGCGGCGGTTCAAATAAACCAGCGCCTGTTCTCCCGCGGCGACGCGCGCCGCGATGGCATCGAGCAATAGCGATGCGATCCCTGCTACCAGGCTCGCTTGGCTCGCCGCCACCAGCCGAATGTCCGGTGGCGCTGCGCCGCTTGCGCGTTGCGTGAGCCGCGCGATGCGATAGCGTCCGCTCAAGGCGGCGCGATACGATTCGAGCGAGGGCGTGGCCGAGCCGAGCACCACCGGCAGCGCGCATTGCTGCGCGCGCCATATCGCCAGGTCGCGCGCGCAATAGCGCATGCCTTCGACCTGCTTGAACGACGCATCGTGTTCCTCGTCGACGATGATGAGCGCGAGCCGTGGCATGGGGGTAAAAACGGCCGATCGTGTTCCCAGGACGATCTGCGCTTCGCCGGCGTGCGCTGAGATCCAGTTGGACGCTCGCTGCGCGGATGCGAGATTGCTGTGCAGGGTGACGAGCCGATGCTGCGGAAAGCGCGCCCGTAGCCGCGCTTCGAGCTGCGGGGTCAAGCCGATTTCGGGCACGAGCAGCAGGACTTGGCCTTGCCTGTCCAGTGTCGCGGCCATGATCCGCAAGTAGATCTCGGTCTTGCCGCTGCCGGTGACGCCGTGCAACAGCCAGGTGCGGAAGCCCGTCGGCGCCTGCAGCAGCGCGGCAAGTACCGCCTGTTGCTCCGGCGTCAGGACGAGGTGCGCCGGCTGCGGCCCCGGCAGCGCCGGCGAGGCGCCTGGGGCGGGGGCGGCCTGCTGCGTGCTGGCCCAACCGCGCTCGAGCAAGCCTTTGAGTCCGCGGCGCTGCGTGCCGCGCAGCTGGCGCACCTCTTCGGCGCTCCAACTTCCGGCGCCTGCCAAGGCCTCCAGCAACCGTGCCAGGGCGGGCGAGCGCTTGAGGCCCGAGCGCAGCGCGGCGCGCCCGCCTGCGGTTACGGCCACGGCGCCGAACGTAGAACGGCGCGGCGCGTGTTGCGCCCGGTAACGGCTGGGCAGCGCGCCGAGGACGACTTCGCCGATGGGATGGTGGTAGTACGCGCTGCAGAAGCGCAGCAGCCGCAGAATATCCGGCGGCAGCGGTGGCACGTCGCGCAGAATCTCGTCCGCCTGGCGCAGGCGCGTGGCTTCGACCGAAGGCGGCTGGCCGACGCTGACGATGATACCGAGCACGCGTTTGCGCCCGAAAGGCACACGCACCCGGCAGCCGACATCACTCGCCCGAGCGAGGTCGCAGCGGTAGTCGAACAGGGTGGGAAGAGGAACGTCGATGGCGACCTGGATGCAGGTCATGGCAGACATGAAGCCACAGCGAGCGCGTGGCGCAGGGCGATCTGGGCCCGCTTGTGGATAAATCTGTTGATTGTTTTCCCGCGTTGATCGAGTGCTGCGCCGAGCAACCCGTGCACGCCCTTAGTGTGCCTCCGCCCAAGTGACTTATGCACATGAAAACAAGTGGTTACGCGAAAAACTCGAGCTCGGGCATGATGCGTGCCGAAACCCCACCCCGGAGGCGTTGCTGTGCATAACTTACAGCGGCAGGGCCGCGCAAAGCCGCTTGCAGCAATGCTTTGCGGGCGGGTCTCCCGCGAAGCCGCGCTACGACACGTGATACGGGCGGCTAAGCTCGTGCACCGCATCGATCAAGGCCTGTACGTGCTCGGGTGGCGTGAATTGCGATACGCCGTGGCCTAGATTGAAGACGTGCCCCGCGCCCGCGCCGTATGACTCGAGCACTGCGGCGGTCTCGGCGCGGATCACCTCCGGCGGGCCGAGCAGCACGGCGGGGTCCAGGTTGCCCTGCAATGCGACCCGCGTACCGACCCGCGCGCGCGCCGCACCGATATCGATCGTCCAGTCGAGACCGACGGCATCGCAGCCGCACGCGGCGATCTGTTCGAGCCATGCCCCGCCGCCCTTGGTGAACACGATCGAGGGCACGCGATGGCCGTCGTAGCTCCTGTGCAAGCCGCTCACGACCGCGCTCATGTAGCGTAGGGAGAAGCGCTCGTACGCGCCCTGAGCGAGAACGCCGCCCCACGTATCGAACAGCATGATTGCTTGCGCCCCGTGCTCGATCTGGGCGTTCAAATACGCCACGATGGCGCGCGTATTGACCTGCAATATGTGATGCAGCAGCTCGGGACGCCGATACAGCATGCCCTTCACGCTGCTGAAGTCGCTTCCCGAGCGCCCCTCGATCATGTAGCAGGCGAGCGTGAACGGGCTGCCGGAAAAGCCGATCAGCGGCACATCGCCGGCGAGCGACTTGCGCACTTGGGCGACAGCGTCGAGAACGTAGCGCAAGTGCTCGCTCGGGTCCGGCGCGATGAGGTTGCGGATCTCCCATTCTTCGCGCAAAGGCCGCTCGAAGCGAGGACCCTCGCTTTCGACGAAATAGAGCCCGAGCCCCATGGCATCGGGAATGGTCAGGATGTCCGAGAACACGATGGCGGCATCGAGGGCGAAACGCGCCAAGGGTTGCAGGGTCACTTCCGTAGCGAGATCCGGATTGCGGCAGAGCTCGAGAAAGCTGCCGGCTCGCGCCCGGGTCTGGTTGTACTCGGGCAAGTAGCGGCCCGCCTGGCGCATGATCCACAGCGGCGTATACGGCGTCGGCTGGCGCGCGAGAGCGCGCAGAAACGTATCGTTACGGGGGCGGGTCATGGCCGTTCGCGCGCGTTGGAGCGAGATCGAAACGTGGGCAGCCCCTCGTCTTGCATCGTCTCGAAATCCGTGGCTCGGAGCACTAGCGCGGCAGGGTCGAGCGGCCCATGAGGAGCTCGTCGACCGCGCGCGCGCATTGACGGCCCTCGCGTATCGCCCACACGACCAGCGACTGGCCGCGGCGCGCATCCCCGGCGGTGAACACCTTCGGCACCGAGGTCGCATAGCTGCGCGCGCCCTCGGTATCGGCGCGCGCGTTGCCGCGCGCATCGCGCTCCACGCCGAAGACGTCGAGCAGCTTGCCGACCGGCGATACGAAGCCCATGGCAAGGAGCACCAGATCGGCGCGCAGCTCGAATTCGCTGCCCGGCACTTCGACCATTCTCAACTGGCCGCTGTCGGGGCTCTGGTCCCAGTTGACGCGCACGACGATCGCCTTGCGCACGCGGCCGTTGCTGCCCTCGAAGCGCTTGGTGCTGACGGCCCAGTCGCGCTGGCAGCCTTCCTCGTGCGAGGACGAGGAGCGCAGCCGGAGCGGCCAATAGGGCCAGGCCGGATTGTTCGACGGCGACGGCGGCATCGGCAGCAGCTCGAACTGGCTGATAGAACGCGCGCCGTGACGATTGGCGGTGCCGACGCAGTCGGAGCCCGTGTCACCGCCGCCGATGACGAGGACATGCTTGCCCTGCGCGCTAATCTCGGGCACGCCCGCGTCACCGGCCACGCGCCGATTCTGCAGCGGCAGGAATTCCATGGCGTAGTGGACGCCGTCCAGATCGCGGCCCGGAATCGGCAAGTCGCGAGGCTGTTCGGCGCCGGCGGCCAACACGACCGCGTCGAATTCGTCGCGCAGCGCTTTCGGGTCGAGGGCGGCGGCAGCGCCATTGCCCGCGCCGGGCGCGAGAGCGCCCACGCTGCAATTGGTCCGGAACTGTACGCCTTCGGCGCGCATCTGCTCCACGCGGCGATCGATCGACGCTTTCTCCAGCTTGAAGTCGGGAATGCCGTAGCGCAGCAGGCCGCCGATGCGATCGTTCTTCTCGAACACGACGACGTCATGGCCGGCGCGCGCGAGTTGTTGCGCGCAGGCCAAGCCGGCGGGACCCGAGCCGACGATCGCGACGCGCTTGCCGGACCTGTGCGACGCCGGCCGCGGCAGCACCCAGCCTTGCTCCCAGCCCTTGTCGATGATAGCGTGCTCGATCGACTTGATGCCGACCGGGTCGTTGTTGATCCGCAGCGTGCAGGCTTCCTCGCAGGGCGCCGGACATACGCGCCCGGTGAACTCGGGGAAATTGTTGGTCGAATGCAGCACCTCGAGCGCCGAGCGCCACTCGTTGCGATAGACGAGATCATTCCAGTCCGGGATGATGTTGTTCACCGGACATCCGCTCATGCAAAACGGCGTGCCGCAGTCCATGCAGCGGGCGCCCTGCACGGCCGCCTGCTCGTCGTGCAACGGCGCGACGAACTCGCGCCAATGCTTGACGCGCTCGGCGGGCGCTTCGGCGGCTTCGTTCAGCCGTTGATATTCGAGGAATCCGGTGATCTTTCCCATCGTGCTCGATCCCAATAACGCCCGTTGTCGCTCGCGAATGGTTCACTTCGCCCGATCGAGGCGGGGCAGGACCGCCCGCTCGACCGATCGATGGCTAGGCCGCGAGCTTGCTGCCCTTGCCGGCGAGCTCGGTCAGAGCGCGCCGATACTCGTTCGGAAACACCTTGACGAACTGCTCGCGCGCGCCGGACCAGCTCTGCAGGATCATCTCGGCACGCTTGCTGCCCGTGAGCTTCAGGTGGCGTTCGATCAGCTCGCGCAGCAAGGTCTCGTCGCAACGATGCATGTGCCAGAGGTGGCGATCGAGCTTCGCTTCCTGTTCGGTCTCCGCCATGACCGGTTCGAGGCTCACCATCGAGGCATTGCAGCGGCGGGCGAGCTCGCCGTCGGGATCGAACACATAGGCGAGGCCCCCGCTCATGCCGGCGGCGAAATTACGTCCGATCGCACCGAGGACGACCACGGTGCCACCGGTCATGTATTCGCAGCCATGGTCGCCGACGCCTTCGACGACCGCGATGGCGCCGGAGTTGCGCACCGCGAAGCGCTCGCCGGCGACGCCGCGAAAATAGGCTTCGCCGCAAATGGCTCCGTAGAGCACGACGTTGCCCGTGATGATGTTCTGTGCCGGCTCGCCGCGGAACTTGGGCGAGGGCGCAACGATGATGCGCCCGCCCGAGAGTCCCTTGCCGCAATAATCGTTGGTGTCGCCGATCAGCTCCAGCGTGACGCCGCGGGCGAGAAACGCGCCGAAGCTCTGTCCCGCCGAACCGGCGAAGCGCACGTGCACGCCGCTGTTCGCCGGCAAGCCGTCGTGACCCCAGCGGCGCGCGATCTCGCCCGAGAGCATGGTGCCGACGGTGCGATTGGTGTTGCGGATCGGCATGTCGACGGAAACTTCGCCGCGGCCTTCGATCGCCGCCTGTGCGAGCTCGAGCAGGCGCTTGTCGAGCGCCTTGTCGAGGCCGTGGTCCTGGGACTCGCAGCGATAGCGCGGAACCTCGGGACCGATTCGGGGTTGGTGGAAGATGCGCGTGAAGTCCAGGCCCTGGGCCTTCCAGTGCTCGATGCCCTTCTTCATGTCGAGCAGGTCGGCGCGGCCGATCAACTCGTCGAGCCGGCGAACGCCCAGGCGCGCCATCAGCTCGCGTGCCTCTTCGGCGACGAAGAAAAGAAAATTCACCACGTGCTCGGGCTTGCCAGTGAACTTCTTGCGCAGCACCGGATCCTGCGTCGCCACGCCCACCGGACAGGTGTTGAGATGGCACTTGCGCATCATGATGCAGCCTTCGGCGACCAGCGGCGCCGTGGCGAAACCGAACTCGTCGGCACCCAGCATCGCCCCGATGACGACATCGCGACCGGTCTTCATCTGGCCGTCGACTTGAACCGCGATGCGGCTGCGCAGCCGATTCAATACCAGCGTCTGCTGCGTTTCGGCGAGCCCCAGCTCCCAAGGCGTGCCGGCATGCTTGATCGAGGACCAGGGGCTCGCGCCGGTACCGCCGTCGTGACCCGAGATCGTCACGTGGTCGGCCTTCGCCTTCGATACGCCGGCGGCGACCGTGCCGACACCCACTTCCGAGACCAGCTTGACCGAGATCGAGGCGCGCGGGTTGGCGTTCTTCAGATCGTGGATGAGCTGCGCCAGGTCCTCGATCGAATAGATGTCGTGGTGCGGCGGCGGCGAGATCAGCTCCACGCCCGGGGTGGAGTAGCGCAGCTCGGCGATGTACTCGGAGACCTTGCGGCCCGGCAACTGGCCACCCTCCCCCGGCTTCGCGCCTTGGGCCATCTTGATCTGAATCTGCTCCGCGCTCGACAGGTACTCCGCGGTGACGCCGAAGCGCCCGGAGGCGACCTGCTTGATCTTGGACTTGAGCGAGTCACCTTCCTTCAGATTGAGGTCGATCTCGACCCGGCCCGAGCCCAGGCGGCCTTGCAGCGATTCGCCGAACTGAACCGGTGCGTAACGCCGGCGGTCCTCGCCGCCTTCGCCGGTGTTCGACTTCCCGCCGATGCGGTTCATGGCGATGGCGAGCGTGGTATGCGCTTCGGTGGAGATCGATCCGAGCGACATCGCGCCGGTGGAGAAGCGCTTGACGATTTCAGCGGCGGGTTCCACCTCCTCGATCGGCACCGGCGTGCAGCGATCGAACTTGAGCTCGAACAGGCCGCGGAAGGTCATGAGCCGCCGCGACTGGTCGTTGATGATGGCCGCGTACTCCTTGTAGCTCGCGAAGCTGCCCTGGCGCGCCGAGTGCTGCAGCCTGGCGATCGCATCCGGCGTCCACATGTGCTCGTCACCGCGAATGCGCCAGGCATACTCGCCGCCCGCTTCGAGCGCATTGGCGAGCACCGGGTCCGCGCCGAACGCGGCCCGATGCAAGCGTATCGTCTCCTCGGCGACTTCGAACACGCCGATGCCTTCGACCGAGGAGGTGGTGCCGGTGAAGTACTTGTCGATGAGCGATCGGGCCAGTCCGACCGCTTCGAAGATCTGCGCGCCGGTATACGACATGTAGGTCGAGATGCCCATCTTGGACATCACCTTGCGCAGGCCCTTGCCCGTGGCCTTGATGAAGTTCTTGCACGCTTTCTTGCCGTCCACGCCCGCGCCGAGCTTGCCGCTCTCGGCCAGCTCGATGACGCTTTCGAAGGCGAGATACGGATGCACGGCTTCGGCCCCGTAGCCCCCGAGCAAGGCGAAGTGATGCACTTCGCGCGCCGAGCCGGTCTCGACCACGAGGCCGGTGGAGGTACGCAAACCGCGGTTCACCAGGTGGTGATGTATGGCCGCGAGCGCCAGCAGCGCCGGGATGGCGACGTGCTCGGCGTCGATCTTGCGATCGGAGATGATGATGATGCTGAAGCCGGCGCGAACGGCGTCCTCGGCTTGCGCCGCGAGCGATGCGAGGCGTGCTTCGATGGCCTGCTTGCCCCAGGCAACCGGGTAGGTCACGTCGAGCTCGAAGGAACGGAATTTCGCATCGGTGTAGCGCTCGATGTGACGAATCGTCTCCATCTGCTCGAAATCGAGCACCGGCTGGCTGATCTCCAGGCGCAAGGGCGGGTTGGTCTCGTCGATGCCCAGCAGGTTGGGCTTCGGCCCCACGAACGAGACCAGCGACATCACCAGCTCTTCGCGGATCGGGTCGATCGGCGGGTTGGTGACCTGCGCGAATAGCTGCTTGAAATAGTGGTACAGCGTCTTGTTCTTGGCCGAGAGCACCGCGAGCGGCGAATCGTTGCCCATCGACCCGACCGGCTCTTCGCCGTTGGCGGCCATCGGCGCGACGACGAACTTGATGTCTTCCTGCGTGAAGCCGAAGGCCTGCTGCCGATCGAGGGTCGATTCGCGCGGCTCGGGCCGGCGCTCGTTGGGCGCCGGCAGGTCGTCCAGCTTGACGGAAATGCGCTCCACCCATTCCCGGTACGGCCTCGCCGAGGACAGGGTCTCTTTCAATTCCTTGTCGTCGATGATGCGCCCGCGCTCGAGATCGACCAGAAACATCTTGCCGGGCTGAAGCCGCCACTTCTTGATGATGCGCTCTTCGGCCACCGGCAGCACGCCGCACTCCGATGCCATGATCACGAGATCGTCGTCGGTGACGATGTAGCGCGCGGGCCGCAGGCCGTTGCGGTCGAGCGTGGCGCCGATCTGGCGCCCGTCGGTGAAGGCGATCGCGGCCGGTCCGTCCCACGGTTCCATCATCGCCGCGTGGTACTCGTAGAACGCGCGCCGGGCGGGATCCATCAGCGTATGGCCTTCCCAAGCCTCGGGAATCATCATCATCATCGCGTGGGCGACGGAATAGCCGCCCATCACCAGCAGCTCGAGCGCATTGTCGAACGAGGCCGAATCCGATTGGCCGGGATAGATGAGCGGCCACAGCTTGTCGAGGTCCTTGCGCAGCACCGGGCTCGAGATCGCGCCCTGGCGGGCGCGGATCCAGTTGACGTTGCCGCGCAGCGTGTTGATCTCACCGTTGTGCGCGATGATGCGAAACGGATGCGCCAAGTCCCAGGCCGGGAAGGTATTGGTGGAGAAGCGCTGGTGCACCAGGGCGAGCGCCGAGACGAAGCGCGCGTCCTGGAGGTCTTTGTAATACGTGCCCACCTGGCCGGCCAGCAACATGCCCTTGTAGACGACGGTGCGAGCCGACATCGATGCGACGTAGAACTCCTTGCCGTGGGCGAGCTTCAAGGCCTGGATGGCGTGACCCGCGCTCTTGCGGATGACATAGAGCTTGCGCTCCAGCGCGTCGGTAACGGTCACGCCGGGGCCGCGGCGAATGAATACCTGCCGGATCACCGGCTCCAGCGCCTTGACCGATTCGCCCAGGTCGGAATTGTCGACCGGTACGTCGCGCCAGCCGAGCACGACCTGGCCCTCGTCCTTGATCGCGCGTTCGAGCTCGTATTCGCAGGCGATGCGCGAGGCGGGCTCGCGCGGCAGAAACACCATGCCGACCCCGTACTGCCCCAAGGGCGGCAGCTTGACGCCCTGGCGGGCCAGCTCTTCGCGGAAAAACCGGTCGGGGATCTGCACCAGGATGCCGGCCCCGTCGCTCGCCTTGGGATCGGCGCCGACGGCCCCGCGGTGGTTCAGGTTCTTGAGGATGAGCAAGCCTTGCTCCACGATCTCGTGGCTCTTGTTGCCCTTGATGTGGCAGACGAAACCGACGCCGCAGGCGTCGTGCTCATTGGCGGGATCGTAGAGTCCTTGGGATTGGGGGGGCCTCGGTGCATCCACGGGACATCTCCTGAAGCGGTCGGAGCACGCCATATTCGCGCCGCACAAAAACGAAAGGAAAAGGCGTCAAGTGTACCGCGCTGGGGCACCAGCCTCAACACAACGGCCGGCCCGGCGAAAGCCCCAGGGAGACAAGGCCGACAGGCTCCTAGATCTCAGCGACGGCGAACAGGCGCCGATGCTCGCCGATCGCGTACCGGTCGGTCATGCCGGCGATGTAATCGGCGATCGCGCGCTCAATCGATTCGCTGTCGGCACTGGCCCGGTGCTGGGGCGGGAGCATCTTCGGATCGGCCTTGAAGGCGCCGAACAGGTCGGTCACGATGCGCCGCGCCTTGTTGGCCATGCGGGCGACCCGGTAATGCTGATAGAGATCGCGCCGCAAGAATTGCTTCAGCGCACGTTGCTCGGCCGCCATTTCCGCGCTGAAACGAATCAGTGCCGGTGCCGCTTGCACGTCTTGCAGCGATTTCATCCGGGCGGCGCGGATGTTGCGCCGGCTGGTCTGCACCAGGTCGACGACCAAGGCGTTGATCATGCGGCGGATGGTTTCGTGGATGAGGCGCCGGTCCGCGAGCTGCGGATAGAGCGCGCGCACCTGGTCGAGGTGGCGCACGAACGCGCGCACCGTGCCCAGTTGCTCCAGCGTAAGCAAACCCGAACGCAGGCCGTCGTCGACATCGTGATTGTTGTACGCGACCTCGTCGGCCACGTTCGCAATCTGGGCTTCCAGCGAGGGCTGCTGCTTGCGCAGGAAGCGCTCCCCCACCTCGCCCAGCTTGCGGGCATTCGCGGCCGAGCAGTGCTTGAGGATGCCCTGGCGGGTCTCGAAGGTGAGGTTGAGGCCGTCGAAAGCGGCGTAGCGGGTCTCGAGCAAGTCCACCACGCGCAGCGATTGCAGGTTGTGCTCGAAACCACCGCTTCGGCGCATGCACGCATGCAAGGCATCCTGGCCGGCGTGGCCGAACGGCGTATGGCCCAGGTCGTGAGCGAGCGCGATCGCCTCGGCAAGGTCTTCGTTCACTGCGAGCGCGCGCGCGATGGAGCGGGCGATCTGCGCCACTTCGATGCTGTGCGTGAGGCGCGTACGGTACAGATCGCCTTCGTGGTTGACGAAGACCTGGGTCTTGTATTCGAGCCGGCGAAACGCGGTCGAGTGGACGATGCGGTCGCGATCGCGCTGGAACTCGTTTCGGCCTTGCGGTGCTGCCTCGGCGAAACGGCGGCCGCGCGAGCGCTCGGCGCGGGCGGCGTAGGGCGCTAATTCAGCCATTGCCGGTGCAATGCGACAACACCTCCGCCAGCATGTCGTGAGAAAACTCGGCGGTGACGAAGGCGGCTCCGAGCGCGCGCAGCAGTACCAGGCGCACTCGCCCGGCACGCACTTTCTTGTCGTGGCCCATGAGCTCGAGATAGCGCTCGACCCCCAACGCCGGCGCCCGGGTAGGGAGATGCGCCGCCTGGAACAAAGCGCGGATACGTTCGACATCGGCGCGCGCAAGCATGCCCATGCGGCACGACAGCTCCGCCGCGAGCACGCTGCCCGCCGCCACCGCCTCGCCGTGCAGCCATGCTCCGTAGCCCACGCCCGATTCGATCGCGTGGCCGAAGGTGTGACCGAGGTTGAGCAGCGCTCGATCCGCGGCTTCGCGCTCGTCGCCCGCGACGACTTCGGCCTTGTGCTCGCACGAGCGCACGATGGCGTAAGCGAGTGCCTCCCGGTCGCGCGCGAGCAGCCGCGTCATGTTGGCTTCGAGCCAGTCGAGGAAGGCGGCATCGCGGATCAGGCCGTACTTCACCACCTCCGCGATGCCGGCGCAAAGCTCGCGCTCGGGCAGCGAGTCGAGGGTCGCCGTGTCGGCCAGCACCAATCGCGGCTGATAGAACGCGCCGATCATGTTCTTGCCCAAGGGATGGTTGATCGCGGTCTTGCCGCCGACCGAAGAATCGACTTGCGCCAGCAGCGTGGTGGGGACTTGGATGAACGGTATCCCGCGCTGATAGGTCGCGGCGGCGAAACCGCCGATGTCCCCGACCACGCCGCCACCCAGGGCGATCAGCGTGGTCGCGCGCTCGCAACGCGCCGCCAGCAAGGCATCGAAGACGCTGTTGAGCGTTTGCCAGTTCTTGTGTGCTTCGCCATCGGGCAGAACGACTTCGAGCGCCTGCACGCCATGGGCTTCGATGCCGCGTACGAATCGCCGCAGGTACAGTGGACCGACGGTGGTGTTGGTGACGACGGCCACGCGCTTTTGCGCGAGGTGCGCGAGCACGCTGCGCGGGTCGTCGATTAGACCTTCCCCGATCAGGATCGGGTAGCTGCGCTCCGCGAGCGAGACGTTCAGGGTGCGCGTGGGCATGGTCAATGGGGAGTGCTCGAGAGCTGCGGTTCGGGATCGCTCTGTGAACCCGGCGCGAGATACGCCCTCAACTCGCGTTCGAGCCGGCTTACCAGGCTGCGGATCGCCTGGTTGCCGCTATCGACAATCAGATGCGCGCACTCGCGGTACAGCGGGTCGCGCTCGCGATGCAGCTCTTCGAGGCGCGCCAGAGGGTCGGCCGTGCGCAGCAACGGACGGTTGCGATCGTGCCGGGTGCGCAGCCAAAGCTCCGCCGGCGCGGCGCGCAAATACACGACGGTCCCGGTCGAAGCGAGCGTGCGCCGATTCGCTGGATCGAGCACCGCGCCGCCGCCGGTCGCGAGCACGATTCCCGCTTGCTGCACCAGCGCCTGAATGACCGCCGACTCACGGCGCCTGAACCCGGCTTCGCCCTCGATCTCGAAAATCAGGGGGATGCGAACACCGGTGCGCTGCTCGATCTCGTGATCGGAATCGATGAAAGTCTTGCGCAGGCGCTTGGCGAGGATGCGTCCGACCGAAGTCTTGCCGGCACCCATGAGGCCGACGAGATAGATATTGCCGGGGAGCTCGATAAGCTGCGCCGGCACGGCGTCCACGCTATCCATGCGGCCATTCTAGCGTGAAAGGCCGGGACTCGATCGCGCCGCGGCGCCGGCAAAAAAGCGAACGGGGAGGCTCTTGCCTCCCCGCCGGTGGCGCTGGCCGCCTAGCGCAGCGTCAATGTGTCCTTGAGTATCCGCGGCGTGATGAATACCAGCAGCTCGTTCTTGTTGTCGATCTTCTGGTTCTGCTTGAAGAGAAAGCCGACATAGGGCAGATCGCCGAGCACCGGCACCTTGTTGGTGGTATTGCTTTCGCTTTGTTCGTAGATGCCGCCGATCACGACGGTGCCGCCATTGTCGACCAGCGCCTCGGTGGTCACCTGCCTGGTATCGATCGCCGGACCCGCCGGAGTGTCGGTGCCGCGGCTATCCTTGTGGATGGCGAGAGTCATGATCACCTTGTCGTCGGGGGTGATCTGCGGCTTCACCTTGAGCGAGAGCGTCGCCTTCTTGAACGCGATGCTGGTCGCACCGCTGGAGGTGGCTTGTTGGTACGGGATCTCGGTCCCTTGCTCGATCACGGCTTCGACCTTGTCCGAGGTGATGACGCGCGGGCTGGAGACGACCTTGCCCTTACCGTCGGCTTGCAGCGCCGAGATCTCCAAGTTGATGAAGCGCGTGAGCCCCTCGTTGAACAGAATGACCGAGAACACGCCCGGGTTGACGCCGCTGATGGTGGGCGCGGGCAGGTTCACACCCAGCGACTGGTTGAAGTTCGACTGCGTGATGATCTGCCCCGAGACGAAGCCGGTATGCTCCAGCGCCCCGCCCGGCAGGACCCGGGCCGAGCCGGCGATGGTGCTGCCGACCTGGTTCTGCTGATTGCGCAGGTTGTTGTAGCCCAGCCGCGCACCGAGGTTGCGGCTGAAGGTGTCGGATGCCTCGACGATGCGCGCTTCGATCATGACTTGGCGCACGGCGACATCGATCTGGCGCAGCAGCCGGCGCACTTCTTCCAGCTTCGTCGGGGTGTCCTGAACGAACACGGTATTCGTGCGCGGATCGACCACCGCGCTACCGCGCCGCGACAGGATGCGCTGTTCCTTGTCGGTCAAGAGCTTGCGGAAATCGTCGCCCTTCTGATAGTTGAGCTGGAAGCTCTCCGTGCGGGTCGGTTCCAGGTCGGCGATCTGCTGGCGCGCTTCGAGCGCGAGCTTCTCCTTGGTGGCGAGCTCGTCGCGCGGCGCGATCCAGACCACGTTCCCGGTCTTGCGCATGTCCAGGCCCTTGCTCTGCAGGATGATGTCCAGCGCCTGGTCCCAGGGCACGTCTTTGAGACGCAGCGTGAGGTTGCCGCCGACGGTGTCGCTCGTGATGATGTTGAGCCCCGTGAAGTCGGCGATGACCTGCAGCACCGCGCGCACTTCGACGTTCTGGAAATTGAGCGAGAGCTTCTCGCCCGTATAGCGCCCGCCCTGGACCAGTTTGCTGGGGTCCTCGATCACCGGCTTCACTTCGAGAATGAAGCGGTTGTCGGTTTGATAGGCGGCGTGCTCCCACTCGCCCTTTGGCTCGACCACGATGCGGGTGTTGTCGCCTTGGCGAAACGCTTCGACGGCCTGCACCGGGGTGGCGAAATCGACCACGTTGAGGCGCCGCTCGAGGTTCTTCGGCAGCGAGGTCTGCAACAAGTCGATGACGATCGTGCGGCCCTGGGTGCGCAGATCGATGCCGGTGGCGTTGTCCGACAGATCGATCACGACCCGGCCTTCGCCCGCGCGGCCACGACGGAAGTCGATGTCGCGCACGCTATGTTTCTGCGCACCCGGCTGTGCCTCGGCGAAGTGGGATACGGTGGACCCGCCCGCAGCCGCGGCCGGCGCACCCTGCAAAGTCACGAGCAGGTCCTTGCCGGCGACCTTGGTTTCGTAACCGAGCGCGCGCGCCAGATTCATCACCAGGCGTGTGCGCTCGCCGACCTGCACGATATTCAGGCTGCGCAGGTCGCCTTCGCGCACGTCCTGGGCGTTGCGGCCGAGCGCATTGACCGTATTGGGAAAGTCGAGCGCGATGCGCGGCGGATTGTTGATCGAGAACCCGGCCGGTGCATTCGCGAGCGGCTGTGAGAGCGTGATCTTCACGATCACTTGACCGCCTTGCTGGCCGGCGACATTGATCGCTTCGATGCGGTTGGCCTCGGCAGCCGAAGCAGCCGCGTGCACCCAGCCGAGCGCAACAGCGCAGACGACGCATAGGAGCGCCTGGAACCGTGTGCGGTATGGGCTCATTTCTTTGCTACCTCCTGTTCCTCCTGCAATTGCAGGGTGCTCACGCGCTCGGTCCAATCCCCGGCGCCGTCCTGGATGATTTCCTTGAGCTTCACGCTGCCCTCGTCGATCTCGGTGATCTGGCCGAAATTCTGGCCGAGGTAATTGCCCTTCCTGACGCGAAACAGGTTGTTGTCCGGGGTCTTGATGAGCGCGAACACTTCCTTCTTTTGCGCCAAGGTGCCGACCATGCGCAGGTTTTCGAGCGGATAAGCTTCCAGCGGCTCGCGCGGCCGGTTCAGGTCGGGCCGAATGCCGCTGCCGGCGGTCGCCTTGGGCGCCTCGATCTTGCGCGGCTTGAAGGGATCGACCAGGCCATCCTTGTCGGCGTTGTAGGCGAACGCTTCGAACGGTTTCACTTCGGGCAGGGGGTCGATGCGCGGTCGCGGCATGTTGTCCTGTTCCTTGATCCAGGCCTGCAAATCCTCGTGCTGCTCGCCGCAGGCAACCAGGACCAGTCCCGCCAACGCAATCACGGCGCGCGTGCGCATCATTTGCCTTTCGCTTGTCCTTTGGCGGCCTTACGTTGCCGCGCGATCTCTTCCTCGTCGAGGTAGCGGTAGGTCTTGGCGACGGCGTCCATCGTGATCTGACCATCCTTCGCGGTGCTCAGACCGATGTCGTTCAGCGTCACGATCCGCGACAGCCGCGAGATGTCCGTCGCAAAGGCACCGAAGTCGTGATAGCCGCCGCTGATCTTGAGCTGGATCGGCAACTCGGCATAGAACTCGGAGAGGTTCTCCGCCGCGGCCGGCTTGAACAACTCGAATTGCAAACCCCGCCCGAGCCCGGCCTGGTTGATGTCGGTGAGCAGCGCATCCATCTCGGACTTGCTCGGCAGCTGCTTGAGCAGCGCGCCGAAGGACTTCTCGATGTCGTCGAGCTGCTTGCGGTACGCGTCCAGATTGATCGCCTGGCGTTTCTTGTCGAGGAAGGTCTGGCGTAGCTGCGCTTCCTTGGTGCGGTGCCCATCGAGCTCTTCCATCTGGTTCTGCCAATCGAACCAGTAGCCGAGGAAGACGATGATGATGAGCAGCGTGAGCAGGGCCGCGAGCTTGGGGCCCAGCGGCCAATTGCCGATGTTTTTGGGGTCAAGCCGCCTCAGGTCGTCCAGTGTCATGGCGCGCACCTACCAAAATGAATCAACCGCCGAACGCGGGCCCGAGGCGAATTGCGGGGGAAGTGTTGTTTTCCGGGGCGGGCGTTGCCAGGCTGCTCGTCTTTACGGGCGCGCTCTTGGCGGCGGGCTTGCCGGCTTCTTCGGCCTTGGCCCGAACGAGGTCGACGGTGAGCTGGAATTCGGACAGGCGTTGTTGATTCTGTAGCGCGGTCTTGATCTCGACCAGCGACGCCTGCTCGAGCCACGGCGAGGACTCCAGGTTGCGCATCAGCGTGGAGATCCGCGCGTTGGACTGCGCGTAGCCGCTGATGGCGACACGCTGGCCGGACTGTTTGACGCCCTTGAGGTATACCCCGTCAGGCAGCTGCCGGACGAGCTCGTCGAGCAGGTGCACGGCCTCCGCCCGGTTGGCCTGGAGCGATTCGACCACCTTCTTGCGGGCCAGCAATTGCGCCGTCTGCTCGCGCAGTTTTTTGATCTCCTCGATCTGCTTGTCGAGCTCGACGATCTTTTCTTCCAGGAACTTATTGCGCTCGATCTGGTTCTCTATTCTGCCGACCAGCATACTGTGGACGATGAACCAGACGCCGACGCCGATGAATGCGACCACGGCGGCGATGACGAAGAACTGGCGCTGCAGGGCCTTGCGCTTGAGCGCGCGATGCGGCAGCAGGTTGATGCGAATCATGACGGGTCGAACCTTCGCATTGCCAGCCCGCAGGCCACCATCAACGCGGGCGCGTCGCTTTGCAGGCTGCGCGGGCGTACTTTGCTCGAGAGCTGCATGCCGGCGAACGGGTTGGCCACGATCGTATTGACCTGGGTGCGCTTGGCGACCGATTGATCGACGCCTGCGATCGACGCGCAGCCCCCGGCCAGCACGATGTGATGAACCTGGTTGTATTGGGTCGAGGCGAAGAAGAATTGCAGCGAGCGGGCGATTTCGAGGCCGAGCGTATCGACGAAAGGATTCAGCACTTCGCCCTCGTAGTTGTCGGGCAGCCCGCCGGCACGTTTCGCTGCCTCGGCTTCCTCGGGCGTCAAGCCGAAGACGCGTTGAATCTCCTGGGTTAGCTGGTTGCCGCCAAAAGGCTGCTCGCGGTTGTAGACCGATTGCCCGTTGCGCATGACGTTGAGATTCATGAGGTTCGAGCCGATGTCGAAGACCGCGATGTTCTGGTCCTTGCCTTGTTGCGGCAGGGCGCGTTCGATCAGCTCGAAGGCGGTCTGCGTGGCGTACGACTCGACGTCCATGACGACGGTCTTCAGTCCCAGGCCGGCCGCTTCGGCCACGGCTTGGCGATCCTCCACCTTCTCCTTGCGCGAGGCGGCGATCAGGACTTCCACGTCGTCCGGGCTGTTGGGCGCCGGGCCCAGCACCTGGAAATCTAGATTGACCTCGTCGAGCGAGAACGGGATGTACTGGTTGGCCTCGGTTTCGACCGTCAGCTCCAGCTCGTCTTCCTGCTGGCCGGCCGGAACGATGATCTTCTTGGTGATCACGGCCGAGGTGGGCAGCGCCATGGCGAGGTTCTTGACGTTGAATCCTGCCCGCTTATAGCCGCGCTTCAATGAATCGGCCACTGCATCCAGGTTCTGGATATTGCCATCGACCACGGAGTCTCGCGGCAGGGGCTCGATGGCATAGCGCTCCATCCGCAGGACGCTCTTGCCCGCCTCGACGACCTCGACCAGCTTGACCGACGACGAGCTTATGTCGCAGCCGATCATGGAGGGTGTGCGGACCTTGAAGAGGCCCCCCAGGAAGCTCAGGTCAAAGTCCAATTTTCCCTTGAGCATTGGCACGTTAGGCGTGATAAGTATAATTTACATGAAATGCTAGCAACAAACTATTTTGCAAGTAAAGTAATTAGTTCCGGACCCTGGGGCGGCATATAATGCTGTGGATTTTTTGCAACAAAGACATGGACCTGTCCGCCCGTTGCCGGGCGCATAGCGTCTCACGCGCGTGTCTGGATCTCAAGTAGTTCCTTCACTTCATGCGCAGCCTGCTGACCGTTATCTTCGCGCTTTTCGCGCTCCCGCTGGCTGCGATATTGCTGGTGGTTTTCGCCGCAATTCTGGCTTATCCCGGCCTGCCCTCGCTGGAAGCGCTCACCGATTACCAGCCGAAGATACCGCTGCGGGTCTACACCGCCGACGGCGTTCTGATCGGCGAGTTTGGCGAAGAGCGGCGCGCGTTGATCCGCATCGAGGACGTTCCGGACAACATGAAGAAAGCGATCCTTGCCGCGGAGGACGAGCGCTTCTACCGTCACGGCGGGGTCGATTATTTCGGCGTGGCGCGCGCCGCCATCTCCAATTTCACCTCCGGCGCCGTGAAACAGGGAGCGAGCACCATCACCATGCAGGTGGCGCGCAACTTCTTCCTCTCGAAGGAGAAGACCTTCACGCGCAAGTTCAACGAAATGCTGCTCGCTTTCAAGATCGAGCACAGCCTTGCCAAGGACGAAATCCTGCAGCTTTACGTCAACCAGATCTTTCTCGGCCAGCGCGCGCACGGTTTTGCGGCCGCCGCCCAGATCTACTTCGGGAAGAACCTCAAGGACCTCAGCCTGGCCGAGACCGCCATGCTGGCCGGCTTGCCGAAGGCGCCGTCGCGCTTCAATCCGGTCGCCAACCTCAAACGCGCCAAGGCGCGCCAGCTCTACGTCCTGCGGCGCATGCGCGAGCTCGGCTACATCACCGAGGCCCAGTTCCAGTCGGCCGATCGCGAGGAGCTGGCCATCAAGGGCCTGCTGCAGGAGTTCACGATTCGCGCCGATCATTTCGCCGAAATGATCCGGCAGGCGATGTACGATCGGTACAAGGACGACGCCTACCACAAGGGCTATCGCGTCTTTACGACCTTGGACAGCCGGCATCAGCGCGCCGCCTACGAGGCGGTTCGTAGCGGCGTCATGAGCTATGACCGGCGCCATGGCTACCGCGGCCCCGAGGCCTACGTCGACGTGCCGTCCGGGGTGCCTGACGACGTCGTCGAGGACATCCTGCAGGACTTTCCGGATAGCGACGATCTGCTGGCTGCGGTCGTGCTGGAGGCATCCCCCAAGCAAGTGCGCGTGCTGCTCCGCGGGGGCGACGCCATACTCATCCGCGGCGAGGGACTTAAGCTCGCTCAGGCAGGGCTTAGCGAAAAAGCAAGCGCTAACCAGCGCATTCGTCGAGGGGCGGTGGTGCGGGTCTACCGGGATGGCAAGGACAACTGGGTCCTGGTGCAACTGCCGAGCGTGGAGGCATCCCTGGTATCGATGGACCCTGTGGACGGGGGTATCCGCGCGCTCGTCGGCGGCTTCGATTTCAACCGCAACAAGTTCAACCACGTCACTCAGGCGCTGCGCCAGCCGGGGTCGAGCTTCAAGCCCTTCATCTATTCGGCCGCGCTCGAGAAGGGATTCACGCCGGCCACGATCATCAACGATGCGCCGCTGCGCTTCGAGGCGCGCCAAACCGGCTCGGAAGCCTGGGAGCCGAAGAACTTCGACGGCACGTTCGAGGGTCCGATGCGGCTGCGCACCGCGCTCGCCAAGTCCAAGAACCTGGTCTCGGTACGCATCCTGCAGGACATCAGCCCGCAATACGCCCAGGACTACATCACTCGTTTCGGCTTCGATGCGCGCCTGCACCCGGCCTATCTCACCATGGCGTTGGGCGCGGGCAACGTCACTCCGATGCAAATGGTCGTCGGCTACTCGGTGTTCGCCAACGGCGGCTTTCGCGTGACGCCATATTTCATCGACAGAATCGAGGACCAGCGCAAGAACGTCGTCGCCAAGGCCCAGCCGCGGCGTGCCGCACACGGGGCCGAGCGCGTGATCGACGCGCGCAACGCGTTCCTGATGTCGTCGCTGCTGCACGAAGTCGTCCGCTCCGGGACGGCAGCGCGAGCAATGCAACTGGGCCGCTCCGATCTCGGCGGCAAGACCGGCACCACCAACGATTTCGTCGATGCCTGGTTTGCCGGCTATCAGGCGAGCCTGGTCGCGGTCACCTGGATCGGATTCGACAACCCGCGTTCGCTCGGCCGCAACGAGACGGGAAGCCAGGCCGCCCTGCCGATGTGGATTTCGTACGCCTCGCAGGTGCTGAAAGGCGTCCCGGAGCAAGCGCTGGTACCACCGGAGGGGATCGTCACGGCGCGGATCGATCCCTACACCGGGATGCGCTCGCCCTCGGGCGGCACGTTGGAATACTTCTATCAGGAGTTCGTACCGCCCGAGAGCGCGCCCGCGCTGGAATACGGCATGACCCCCGAGCGCCCGCCGGACGAGGTCCGCAACCAGCTTTTTTGACCGCGCCATGGCTCGAGATCATTCCGGCAAGCAAAGCCATTTGCGCGAGCGCATCGCGCACCTCGCCGCGCGCATCATGGCCGAGGACGGCGTGGACGATTTCGGCTATGCGAAGCGCAAGGCCGCTCGCCAGGCGGGTGCAACGGATGCCCGCGCCATGCCCGACAACCGCGAGATCGAGGCCGCGCTGGCGCTCTATCGTCAGCTCTATCAGAAGGACGAACACGCCGACGTGCTTGCGCGTTTGCGTAAGCAAGCGCTAACCGTCATGGCGACGCTGGGGCGTTTCAATCCGCATCTCACCGGCTCGGTCTTGAGCGGGGTGGCCGGCAGGCATTCGGACATCGAGATCCAATTGTTCGCGGATAGCGCAAAGGACGTCGAGATCTTTCTGCTGAACCAAGGGATCCGCTATCGCGCCTCGCAGCTCAAGGTGCAAGTCAATCGCGCGGAGCGCCTGGTGCCGAGCTTCTCGTTCGAGCGCGACGGCACCGAAATTCAATTGGCCGTGTTCGACCGCGAGGACGTGCGCCATAGCATCCGTACGAACGCCCTCGGCAGGCCGCTCACGCGCGCGCCGGTAAGCGCCGTCGAGGCCTTGCTCAAAGCTTGAGGTGGCGCCGGTGCGCTAAGCGCTCGAGGCTTGGGGCGCCGGCAATGCTGTCAGCGCTCTGCCCGTAGCCAATCGGCGACTTCGAGCGCGAAGTACGTAAGGATCGCGTCGGCCCCGGCCCGCTTCATGGCGACCAAGGCTTCGAGCACGCATTTCTTCTCGTCGATCCAACCGTTCTGACCGGCGGCCTTGAGCATCGCGTATTCTCCGCTCACTTGGTAGACACACGTCGGTACCTTGAACTCGTCTTTGAGCCGCCGCACGATATCGAGATAGGGCAGACCCGGTTTCACCATGATCATGTCGGCGCCCTCGTCGAGGTCGACGGCGACTTCGCG
Organism: Burkholderiales bacterium; assembly: GCA_020848435.1. Taxonomy (GTDB): domain Bacteria; phylum Pseudomonadota; class Gammaproteobacteria; order Burkholderiales; family WYBJ01; genus WYBJ01. Next base: position 51,378 of record JADLAC010000066.1, read on the forward strand.
CAGGGCTTCGTCGCTGTTGGCGGGATCGATTTGATAGGTGTACTTGTCGCCGCTACCCAGGTTCGCGGCCGAGCCGACCGCATCCCGGAACGGACCGTAAAACGACGAGGCGTACTTGGCCGAATACGCGAGGATACGCGTATGGATATGACCCTGCTCGTCGAGCGCACGCCGGATGGCCCCGATGCGCCCGTCCATCATGTCTGAAGGCGCCACGATGTCGACCCCGGCGGCGGCGTGCGTGAGCGCCTGCCGTTGTAGTACCGCAATGGTCTCGTCATTCAGCACATAACCGCCGGCGTCGATTAGCCCATCCTGGCCATGGCTCGTATAGGGGTCGAGAGCGATGTCGGTGATGACGCCCAGCTCCGGAAAGTGCTGCTTGAGCGCGCGCACCGCGCGCGGGACCAGACCTTCCGAGTTGAACGCTTCGCGCGCATCGTCGCTCTTGAGCTCGGTCGACACCACCGGAAACAGCGCGATCGCCGGGACCGAAAGTTGCGAGCAGCGTTGCGCTTCGGTAAGCAGCCGGTCCACGCTCATGCGGTTCACTCCCGGCATGGAGGGCACCGGTTCGGTTCGCTGCGTGCCCTCGAGCACGAATACCGGATAGATCAAGTCGTCGCAGCTCAGGCGCGATTCGCGCATCAGCCTGCGACTGAAGGCGTCGCGGCGCATACGCCGCATCCGGGTCGCGGGAAACGGTCCAAATCGATTGTCTGTCACGTCCTTACTTCCTTAGCAAGAGTCCGGATTTCGCGCCGCGTGCACGGCGCGGGAACTTCTGCCGCTGCGTGAGCGTCTCATCACGCAGACGATGCTTCATCGTCTCCCGCTTCTCCTCCCTGAGCGGGCGCCTTAATCCCAAATTAAGGCATTTTCGCCCCCGGCTTTGCTCCCCTTTAGCCGGGGGTTTTTATTTTGGCCGCCGGAGCCTTCACGGCGCGGGCCGAAAGATCCAGCCACTGCGCGATGATGCTCTGGGCCTGCTCGACGCCCGAGCGCGCTTGGCTGGAAAAAAGCTGCACCGTGCATGGCATGCCCTCAGCGGCGAGCAGGCGCTCGAGCCCTCGCAGCGCGCCGAGGGCCTGGCTGCGCGAAAGCTTGTCGGCCTTCGTCAAGAGCACATGCACGGGACGCCCTCGCGGCAGGAACCATTCTACTAGGTGGCGATCGAGCGGGGTCAGTGGATGACGCACATCCATGATCAAGATCAAACCCTTGAGCGGCTCGCGCTGGCCGAGGTAGGCGTCCACCAAGCGCCCCCACTGGCGCCGCGTCGATGCATCGACCTGGGCATAGCCATAGCCGGGCAGGTCGACCAGAAAGTGTCGCGGTGCCAGCTCGAACAACTGAATGAGCCGGGTCTTGCCCGGCTTGCGGGCGACGAATGCAAGCCGGCGTCGATGCGTCAACGCGTTGATGGCGCTCGACTTGCCCGCATTCGATCGACCCGCGAAGGCGACTTCGCCCAAGGAATCGGCCGGCAGGTGGTGCAGCTCGGCGACTGTAAGCGCAAGTTTGGCGTGGCTGAATAGGGACATGTCGGCTGGCGAAGCTCGGCCGGAGCTTGGCTCAGGCACGCGTGCTTGCTATAGAATACGCCGCTTTGTATCGGTGATGCGCGCGAGGAGTACGCGATGAGGTTAATGGCAGCGACGGTTTTCCTTGGCACCGCCCTGGCGACAGCGGGCAGCTTCGCGGCCGATGCCAACAAAGAGGCCGCTCCGGCCGCCGCGGGCCAGAAAATTGCAACCGAGGTCTGCGCTGCTTGCCACGGGGTCGACGGACACAGTCCCCTGCCCGCCAATCCGCACTTGGCCGGGCAGCATGCCGACTACATCGCCAAGCAGCTCGCCGACTTCAAGAACAACACGGACCGCAAGAATGCCGTCATGATGGCCATGGCGCAGCCCTTGTCGCCCGCGGACATGCGGGCGGTGGCGACCCACTATGCGGCCCAAAAGCCCCGCCCCAGCGTCGCTACCAATAAAGAACTCGTCGCGCTCGGACAGAAGCTCTATCGCGGCGGGAACGCGGCCACCGGCGTGCCGGCGTGCGCCGGCTGTCACAGCCCCAACGGTTCCGGCATACCGTCGCAGTACCCGCGGCTTTCGGCCCAGATTCCGGAATACACGGCCGCGCAGTTACGCGCCTTCCGCGCCGCGGAACGCGGGAACGACGCCAATCAGATGATGCGCATGATCGCCGCGCGCATGAGCGACCAGGAAATCGCGGCGGTTGCCGAGTATCTCGCCGGTCTGCAATAGCGAGCAGCTCTAACCCATACGCCTTGCGGTTCCCTGTGCCAGCGTGACGGCGGGCACAGGTGTCGCCGCCTGCGGGGGAGTAAGGCGCGCGGCGTTGTCGCTGCCGCCGCCGCCAGATCGGACCTAGCCTAGTGGCGCGCGGGCAGACCGCGCGCCGCTTGCTCAGCTCGCCAGTGCTGCGAACGCCCGTTCGGCCGCGCTGAAGGTATGCGCGAGCGCTTCGTCATCGTGCGCCGCGGATACGAAACCCGCTTCGAATGCCGACGGCGCGAAATACACGCCTTCATGCAGGATGGCGTGAAAGAACGTGTTGAACGCCTTTTGGTCGCAGGCCATGACTTCCGTATAGCTCGCGGGTGGCCGAGCGGCGAAATAAAGCCCGAACATCCCGCCGATCGATTGCGCGCAGAAGGCCACGCCGGCGGCGCGGGCGCGCTCGGTGAGGCCCGACACCAGCCGCGCGCCGAGCGCGCCGAGCCGGTCATAGAATCCCGCGGCCTGCACCAGTCTCAGCGTCGCGAGGCCCGCTGCTACCGCCACCGGATTTCCGGACAGCGTCCCGGCTTGATACACCGGGCCGAGCGGAGAGACGCATTGCATGATGTCTTTTCTACCGCCAAAGGCCGCGAGCGGCATGCCGCCGCCGACGACCTTGCCGAGCGTGACGAGATCGGGCGTGATGCCGTACAGCCCGGCCGCGCCGTGCAGGCCCACGCGAAAGCCGGTCATCACTTCATCGAGGATGAGCACCGCGCCGGCGCGCTGGGTGAGCTCGACCAGCGCCTGGAGAAAGGCGGCATCCGGCAGGATCAGGTTCACGTTGCCCGCGATCGGCTCGACGATCACGGCGGCGATGCGATCGCCCATGCGTTCGAACGCCGCCGCGAGCGCGCTCGCATCGTTATACGGCAGCACGACGGTATGCGCCGTCGTCTCGGCCGGAACGCCGGCGGAGCTGGGCTGACCGAAAGTGAGCGCGCCCGAGCCCGCCTTTACCAGCAACGCGTCTGCATGGCCGTGGTAACAGCCTTCGAACTTGACCACCAGGTTGCGCCCGGTAAAGCCGCGGGCGAGCCGGATCGCGCTCATGGTTGCCTCGGTGCCAGAGCTCACCAGGCGTACTTGCTCGAGCCCGGGCACCAACCGGCACAGCAACTGCGCCAGCTCGAGCTCGCCCGCGGTCGGCGCGCCGAAGCTCAAGCCGAGACCCGCGGCCGCGCGCACCGCTTCGATCACGGCCGGATGGGCATGGCCGAGAATCATCGGGCCCCAGGAACCGACGTAGTCGACGTAACGGCGGCCTTCGACGTCGGTCAGCCAGGCGCCGCTTGCGCTGCGCACGAACACCGGCGTCCCGCCGACGGCGCGAAATGCGCGCACCGGCGAGTTCACACCACCCGGAATCACCTGTTGCGAGCGCGCGAACAGATCTTCATTATCCAAGGCGATCGCTCCTCGCGCACAAGGCTGCGAACTTACGCGCGGCGCCGGCCACATCGGCAGCGTCGAAGAGTGCCGAGATGACGGCGAGTGCATCGACGCCGGCGCGCAGCAACTCCGCTGCGTTGTCGAGCGTGATACCCCCGATTGCGACCACCGGCAGAGCGATCGTGCGTTTGGCTTCGCTAACCAATGCGAGCGGCGCGCGGGTCGCACCCGGTTTCGTAGTGGAAGCAAAGAAGCTCCCGAACGCAACATAATCGGCGCCTTGCTTTCTTGCATCCACCGCACGCGCGATGTCGCCATAGCAAGAGACGCCCAGAAGCGCGTGGGGAAGCCGAGCGCGCGCCGCGGCGACATCGCCGTCGTCGCGTCCCAGGTGCAGTCCGGGTGCGACGATGGCTGCCGCGAGCTCGGTGTCATCGTTGATGATCAGGGGCACTTGCGCGGCCGCACAGATCGGCAGCAGCGCCCGTGCCTGCTCCAGGCGCAATGTTTCGCCGGCTGTCTTGTTGCGATACTGCACGAGCTGCGCACCCCCAGCGAGCGCCGCGCTTACCAGCGCGCAGAGCCGAGCAGTATCCGCTTCGTCGGGGGTGACCGCGTACAACCCGGAGATCGCTCTTCTATTCATCTCGCTCGTCCGCTTCCCGCGCCCAGAAGAGCCGGTCGGGAATGTGTTGACCCATACCGGGGCGGAATCCCTGCTTGAGCGTCTGCCAGGTGTACTCTTGCGCGTCGTGCACGGCCTCTTCCACCGACAAGCCATTGGCCAAGGTCGCGGCTACCGCGGCAGCGAGCGTGCAGCCCGAGCCGTGATACGAGCCCGCCAGTCGCTCCCAACTGTCGGTACGCACCACGCCATCCTGACCATACAAGGTGTTGATCACTTTCGGCGTGTTGGCATGCGTTCCGGTGACCAGCACGTATTCGCAGCCGAGTTGCACGATGCGTTGCGCGAGCACGCGTTGATCGATCTCGTCGGCCTCCTCGCCGTCGATCTGCGCCAGGCGGCGTGCCTCGACGACGTTCGGCGTGAGTATGGTGGTCTGCGGAAAAAGCAGCTCGCGCATGGCCGCGATAATCTCGTCGCCTGCGAGTTCATCGCCGCGGCCCGAAGCGAGCACGGGATCGAGCACGAGCGGTATGTCGGGATAATCGCAGACCACTTCGGCGATCGCCGCGATGTTCTCCACGCTGCCGAGCACGCCGAGCTTGAACGCCGCCACCGGCATGTCTTCCAGCACACAGCGTGCTTGATCGGCCACCCACTCGGCTTCGATCGGCAGCACGGCTTCGACCCCGATCGTATCCTGCACGGTGAGCCCGGTGATTACCGCGAGCGGATGGCATCCCATGCTGGCGAGCGTCAGGATGTCGGCCTGGATGCCCGCGCCGCCGCTCGGATCGTTCGCGGCGAACACCAACACGATCGGAGGAGTGTCGCTCATGGCGCCTCGCCGCGGCTCCATTATCGATTAGAATCGCCGCTCATTGTATCCGCAACCCCGATTGCCGGCCATGACGAGCGTCGACACCAAGGTGTACCGGACCTACATGTGCCTCATCTGTGGCTTTGTCTACGACGAAGCGGCAGGTTTGCCCGAAGAAGGCATACCGGCCGGCACCCGCTGGGAGGACGTGCCGATGAACTGGACGTGCCCGGAATGCGGGGCGCGCAAGGAAGATTTCGAGATGGTGCAAATCTAGTGTCGCGGGCCCGCAGGTCGCCGAGCGCGGATGACGAGCAGCGACCGATCGAGCTCGGAGCCCAGGAGCAACGACCGAACGGAGGCGTCCCATGCGTATCTTGCACACCATGATCCGCGTCGGCAATCTCGAGCGTTCCATCGAGTTCTACACCAACGTGCTCGGCATGAGCGTGCTGCGGCGTAGAGACTATCCCGAAGGCCGCTTTACCAATTGCTTCGTTGGCTATGGCGACGAAGGCACGACCGCGGTGCTGGAGCTGACCCACAACTGGGACACCGAGCGCTATGAGCTGGGCACCGGCTACGGCCATGTAGCCATCGAGGTCGACGATGCCTACCAGGCATGCGAGGAAGTTCTCCGGCGCGGCGGTAAAGTGGCCCGGCCGGCCGGCCCGATGAAGCACGGCAGCACCGTGATCGCCTTCGTCGAGGACCCCGACGGCTACAAGATCGAGTTCGTCCAGCGCAAGGCCGCTTGATATCACATCTCGGCGCGCCTCGATCCGGGCTCGAGGCGCGCTGTCCTCGGTCCGATCGTCTCGTGCAGCGCATTTGCGAGTCGCACGAAGTCCGCGACCGATAAGGTCTCGCCGCGCACCTGCGGGTCGATGCCGGCCTCGCGCAACTGCGCGGCATCGGCGATGCTCGCGAGCGCGTTGCGAAGCGTCTTGCGCCGTTGCCCGAAGGCCGCAGCGACCACGCGTGCGAACAGCGCCTCGTCGCGTGCCGGCGCCGGCAGCGTGCGCCACGGCCGCAGCCGCGCGAAGGCCGATTCGACCTTGGGTTGCGGCCGGAACGCGCCGGCGGGCACGCGAAACAAGCGCTCGATCTCGAATCGATAGCCCAGCATGACGGTCAGGCGGCCATAAGCGGCGCTGGCCGGACGCGCGATCATCCGCTCCACCACCTCCCGCTGCAGCATCACGTGGATGTCCGCGATGGCATCGGCGCACGCCAGCAAGCGGAACAACAACGGCGACGAAATGTTGTAGGGGAGGTTGCCAACGACGCGCACACTCGGGCCGGCCGAGGCGAAGTCGAATTCGAGCGCATCGCCGACGTGGACCTGCAAGCGCTCGCACGCATACGCCTCGCGCAGCGAGGCGGCCAGATCGCGATCGATTTCGATGACCTGGAGGTGGCGCACATGCTCGAGCAGGGCGCGCGTCAATACGCCGCGCCCGGGGCCCACTTCGATCGTGACATCCGCAGCGCGCGGCTCGATCGCGCGCACGATGCGCTGCACGACCGCGGGATCGACCAGGAAGTTCTGGCCGAAGCGCTTGCGCGGGCGGTGCGGTGCGAGCGCCATCGCGTGTCACGCGCCGTGAGCGCGCGCCGTCAACCGCGCGGGGACCGCGCGCTGGGGCTCGGCGCCCCGAGCGGACGGCCTGCCGCACGCGCGTTCTGTGCCATGACGGCTGCGGCCGCGATCGCTTCGATGAGACTCGATTCGTCGGCCGCGAGGCTCCCAGCGACATCGAGCGCCGTGCCGTGATCGACGGACGTGCGCACGATCGGCAGGCCGAGCGTGACGTTGATGCCGTGGCCGAAGCTCGCGTACTTGAGCACGGGCAAGCCTTGGTCGTGGTACATCGCGAGCACCGCGTCAAATCGGCGCAGGCGCGCCGGGATGAAGAGCGTATCGGCCGGTAGCGGCCCTTCGATCGCATAGCCCTCGCTCTTCAAGCGCTCGACCACCGGGACGATGATCTCGATCTCCTCGCGCCCGAGATACCCCGACTCGCCCGCGTGCGGATTGAGGCCGGCGACGCCGATGCGCGGGCGCTCGAGCGCATAGCGCCAGGCGAGATCGTGCACGAGGATGCGCAGCGTCTGCTCGAGTGATGCCGCATCGAGCTGGCCCGGCACGTCGCGCAATGCCAGGTGGGTGGTGGCAAGCGCGATGCGCAAGCCGCCGCCGCAGAGCATCATCACGACGCGCGCGGTGCGGGTGCGCTCGGCCAGCATCTCGGTGTGACCGGTAAAGGCGATTCCGGCGGCGTTGATGATGCCCTTGTGGACCGGTCCGGTCACCATGCCGTTGAACGTGCCGGCGAGACAACCGTCCGCGGCGCGCTCCAGTGTTTCGATCACGTAGGCGCTGTTGCGCACGTCGAGCTTACCCGGCGTGACCGCGGCGCGCAGCGGAACATGGAGCACTTCGAGTGTGTCCGCCCTGGGCTCGAGAGCGCTCGCCCAAGGCGCGAGCTGCCCCGGTATGCCGAGCGCGCGCGCGCGTTGGGCGAGCAGATCGATATCGGCGACGACCACGATACGCGCCGGCAGGCGGCGAGCGAGCAGCTTGACGGCGATGTCGGGGCCGATACCGGCCGGTTCACCGGGCGTGAGCGCGAGCGTGATCACCCGATTGCGCCCGCCGCCAGGTCGGGCGCTCGCCCGCACGCATCGGCACACATGGTCAGCGTTCTTCGGCTCGGAGGTCGACGTAGGCCTTGTCGCGCAGCAGGCGCACCCACTCCTGATAGGCTTCGTCCGCCTTGCGTTCGCGCAGCGACTGGCGTGCATTGAGCCGCAGCCGCTCCTTGGACATGTCTTCTTCGCGCCTGCCGAGCACCTGGATCAGGTGCCAGCCGAATTCGGTTCGCACCGGTTCCGACAACTGGTTGACCTTGAGCTGGTTCAGCGTGCGCTCGAAATCCGGCACGGTGTCGCCCGGCGACAGCCATCCCAAGTCGCCCCCTTTCGACGCGCTGCCGTCCTGGGATTGAAGCCGCGCCAGCTCGGCGAAGTCGGCACCGTTATCGATGCGCTCGCGCAGGCCGAGCAGGCGGTTGCGCGCTTCGCTCTCGGAGATGAGCTCGTTGGTGCGGATGAGAATGTGCCGGGCGTGCGTTTGCTGCACCATGACCGGCGCGACGCCGCGCTGGTCGAGCAGCTTCAAGATGTGGAAGCCGTTCGAGCTGCGCAGAACGTCGCTCACCTGGCCGACCCGCATGCCTTTCAGCGCGTCGACGAACAGCGCCGGCAGCCGACTCGCGTCGCGCCAGCCGAGCATGCCGCCTTGGAGCGCTTCCGGCGCATCGGAAAAGGTGGCCGCGACTTGCCGAAAATCGGCGTCCTTCTTGAGCTGCTCGAGCGCGGATTGCGCACGCGCCTGCCGCGATTGGATCTCTTCGGGACTCGCCTGCTCGGGCACGCGCACCAGGATATGGCCGATCTGGTATTCATCGTTGCGCGCTTCGGTGCCCTGAACGCTCTGCAGCAAGGCGTCGATCTCCGCCTCGGTGACGACGATCTTGCTGTCGACTTCGCGTTCGCGCAGCCGGGCGATGATCATCTCGTTGCGGATTTCGTCGCGAAAGCGCGCGAAGGGGACGCCGTCCTTTTCCAGGGCGGCGCGCAGCCCCTCCAGCGTCAGCTTGTTGTCCTGGGCGATGCGCGCGATGGTCTTGTCGAGCACGGCGTCCTCGATCCGCGCGCCGCTGTCCTTGGCGAACTGGAGCTGGATCTTCTGGCTCACCATGCGCTCGAGCACCTGTTTTTCCAGCACATCCGGCGCGGGCAGGGGCGTGCCGTGGCGCTTGAGCGAGTCGATGGCGATCTTGAGCTGCTGCGCGAGGTCCACCCGCGTGATGACCTCGTCGTTGACCACCGCGACGATGCGGTCCACGCCGATCACTGCGCGCGCGGGCGCTCGCGCCGGCTCGGCGGCAAGCGCGCTCGACGCGAGCGGCGCGCTCAGCCAAGCCGCGAGGGCGAGCCACCGAACGCTCATGCCCTTATTGCCGCAACGGCGGCAAGATGCTGCCTTGAGGTTCATTGATCTTGGTGTAGCCGGATATGTTCTGGCGCAAGACATCGAGCGGATTCGATCCGACCCTGGCAACGCCGTTGAGTTCCAGCTGCAAGAACACCGAGCGCGATGCATCGCCCGTACCGACCGCAACCGTGTAGCTCACGAATCGGACCACCCAGCAGCCGCCGTTATACTCCACCCCGGCGAGCCCTTCGGCGATGCGGCTGTCGCGCAGTGAATAATTCACCCGGCCGACGCCGCTCCAGCCGCCGGTGATCGGCCATTGGGCCGACATATCGACGTTTTCCAGGATGCCGCGGGTCATGCGGTAGCTGGCGTTCAAGACCTTGCCGACGTCGGGTTGATAGCGCGCCCCGAATGCGAGCTTACGCGTCTCGGAGAACTCGGTGTTGTATTGGACCCCGACCTCGGCGATCACGTCGCGCGTGATGCGCCCGCTCAACGCCGCGAGGATGTCGGAGGCCGTGCTGGTCCGGGTGGGCACCCCGGGCAGCGTTACTTCCTGGTCCTTGAAGTAGAAGCGCTGCGCCAGCCCCACCCGCAACTGTTCGATGCCGGTGTTGGGGTCGAGCAGGCGCGAAGTGATGCCGGCGGTGAGCTGGTTCGCGTCGTTGATCCGGTCGCTGCCGCTGAACTGGTTCTCGCTGAAGATGGTGGCGAAGTTGATGTCGGTCAGGCCGCTCTCGAAGTTGGGGAGGTGGTTCTGCTTGCGGAAGGGGATGTAGACGTACAGTAATCTGGGCTCCAGCGTTTGCAGATATTCGGTGCCGCGTATGGTCGTGTCGCGCTCGAACACCAGCCCGCCTTCGGTGCTGAAGATCGGCACGGTACGGCTCGCATCGGCGACGACGGTTCGAGGCGATGGATCGACGTCGTAGCGGGTGTGGTGCACGCCGATCTTCGGGGTGATGAATGCGAACGGGTTCTGCAGCGGTACGCTCAAGCTCGGATACGCGACGGTACGCCGTCCCGTGAGCAGCGTCGGGTGGTGGAAGTCGACATAGCTGCTCGTAAAGGCGATATCAGTGCCGAGAATGTCGTAGTTCTGGGTCGACAGCAGAAGCTGCGGCAGGCGATCGTAGGGCGGGGCGATGGGCGCGCGCGGGTCCTGCAGCGTCTGCCAGCGCTGCATCATGCCGGTGAAGCTCCAAATGCCGCTGCTGCCGAGGGCGCCGCTACGCACCGCGATCGCTTCGCGCGGCAACAGAACCAACGAGGTCGCCTGAATCTGGGTGGAAAGATCGCGAAAGTAATTGTCGTCAGAGACTTTCTGCGCGTTCAGCAGCAACGTCCATGGCCCCAACACCTGCTGATGGCGCATGAAGGTCGCATAACGGTCCTTCCCCTGTGCGACGTCGTCGTCGGGCAATACCTCCAGGCGCACTTCGCCGTTGTAGCCACGTTCGAGATAACGGAACTCGGAGCCCAGCATAAAGCCGCGCTTGGCGAGCACATGGGGCGTGAAAGTGGCATCGCGGTTGGGGGCGATGTTCCAATAGTAGGGGATGGAGAACTCCGCACCGCTCTTGCCGCTGGTGGCGATGGTCGGCGAGAGAAAGCCGGACTTGCGGTTCGCGCTGAGCGGGAAGTTCATCCACGGCGTGTACAGAATGGTCCGGTCCATGAACACGACGCTGGCATCGCGCGCGGTGCCGATGTCGGTGTTCTTGTTCAGGTCGAGATCGCGGGCGCGAATGAACCAATCGTCCTGGCCGGGACCGCAGGTGGTGTAGCGGCCTTGATCGACGCGATAGCGGTTCTCGCCGACGAACAAGAACTCGCGCGCATCGCCGCGCGCATTCTGTTCCGCCAAGCGGTAGGTCGGCTGCTGCAGGTAGCCGCGCTCGGTTTCGAGATTGAGCTTGAGCCGCGTGCCGGTGAAGACGTCGCCGCGGTTTTCCATGCGCACGTTGCCGGCCGCCTCGACCTCGTCGAGGTCGCTGCGATAGTACAGCCAGTCGGCGAACACGGCCTTGCCGCGCGTGCGAAAGCGTGCGTCGCCCAGCGCCTCGAAATCGCGCTCCTGGTGGCCCCGGAGCTGCTCGGCGTCGATGAAGATGGGCAGCTTCTCGTCGCCCAAGGCCGGCGCCTGCAAAGCGCGGTCGAGCTTCAAACCTAGCCCGGAACCGGCGGCGTGCACCGCGGCGGCGCACGTGACCAGCGCAAGGACGCCAAGCGGCTGCAGGCGGTTAAGACGCATCGTTCTCGGATGGGAGCCCGGTTTGGTGATGCTGCGGCGACATCGCGCCGAGCCGAGCGCTCGCGCAAAGACGCTATGCCGTCCCTGGGCGCTCGGTCTCGAATGATAGAATCGCCGCTCCGGGAAGGCAACGCGATTGCGATGGATCGGCTCGAGCAGCTAAGAACCTGGGCGTCCAGCCAAGTCGATCTCGCCGCGGCGAGCATGGTGCCTGCCTCCGAGGACGCGAGCTTCCGGCGCTACTTTCGCTTGACGCTCGGCCGCGGCAGCGTGATCGCGATGGATGCGCCGCCCTCGCACGAGGACTGCTCGGTCTTCGTGCGCGTCGCGCGCATCTTCCGCGAGGCGGGCGCCAATGTGCCCAAAATCCTCGCCCAGGACCTGGAGCGCGGTTTCCTGTTGCTGACCGATTTCGGCACCACCCCCTATCTGCAAGCGCTCGGCCAGGGCAATGCGGATGTGCTGTACCGCGACGCTCTCGACGCCTTGATCCGCATCCAGCGCGCCAGCCGGGCGCACGCGCTCCCCGAATACGATCGCGGCTTACTCGCGCGCGAGCTGGACCTTTTCCCGCAGTGGTATGTCGATCGCCATCTCGGCTGCCGCCTCGACGCTACCCGCACCGCCGCGCTCGGCGGGGTGATCGAAACGCTGCTCGCGAACAATCTCGCGCAGCCGCGGGTGTTCGTCCATCGCGACTACCATTCGCGCAATCTCATGGTGACCGCGCCCAATCCGGGCATTCTGGATTTTCAGGACGCGGTGTTCGGACCGATCACCTACGACCTGGTGTCGCTACTGAAGGACGCGTATATCGAGTGGCCGGAAGCGCGGATTCTCGACTGGTGCGTGCGCTATTGGGAAATGGCGCGCGCGGCAAGCTTACCGGTTGCCGGCGATTTCGGCCACTTCTACCGCGATTTCGAATGGATGGGAGTGCAACGCCATCTCAAGGTGCTCGGCATCTTCGCCCGGCTCTGGCATCGGGACGGCAAGGAGCGCTATCTCGCCGACTTGCCGCTGGTGCTGCGCCATCTGCAGCGCGCCGCCGAGCGCTATCGCGAGCTGTTCCCGCTCGCCGACTTGCTCGACCATCTACACGGCCGCAGGCGCGCCGTGGTGCACGCGTTCTCGCCGCGGTGAGAGCGATCGTACTTGCGGCCGGGCGCGGCGAACGGATGCGTCCGCTGACCGATCGCACGCCCAAGCCGCTGCTCCGCGCCGGCGGCCGCAGCCTCATCGAATGGCAGATCCTGCGTCTGGCCGCGGCCGGCGTGTGCGAGCTGGTGGTCAACGTGTCGCACCTGGGCGAGCAGGTGGTTGCTCTCCTGGGCAACGGCGCGCCATTGGGGGTCTCGATCGAGTATTCGCGCGAACAGCAGGCGCTCGAGACCGCGGGGGGCATCGTCGCCGCGTTGCCGTTGCTGGGCCCCGGAGCGTTCATCGCGGTCAACGCGGACATCTATTGCGATTACGATTATGCGCGACTGCGCTCGGGCGCGCTGCGCGCGGACGATTGCGCGCACCTCGTCCTGGTCGACAATCCCGAGCACCATCGAAGCGGCGACTTCGCGCCAGCGCCCGACGGCAGGCTGCGCTCCAACGGCGCGCCGATGCTCACCTTCAGCGGGATCGCCGTGTATCGCCCGGCGTTTTTCGCCGGGATCGTGCCGGGCGAGCGCGTGGCGCTCGGTCCCCTGCTGCATGCTGCGGCGCGCGAGGGCCGCTTGTCCGGCGAGCACCACCGCGGCCTGTGGATGGACATCGGTACGCCGGAGCGCCTGGCTCGATTGCAGCGCCGACTGGCATGTTCGGCCGCAGCGCCGGGTGCCCGAGTGCGGTCGTGACGGTGGCGCGTTGCGGGCCGGGGCGGGGAGGCGTCGCGAAAGTCCCATTGCGCCCGATCGACGGCGGTGATGCAATTGCAAGCCCGGCCTCACGGAGCACCGCGGTGGTTTCCATCGAAGCATGCAAGCGGCGGCGAGCGCGACTCGCCGAGATGATGGGCGAGGGCGTCGCGATCGTGCCGACCGCGCCCGAGCGGGCCCGCAATCGCGATTCCCACTACCCCTACCGGTTCGACAGCTACTTCTATTACCTGACAGCCTTCACCGAGCCCGAAGCCGTGTTGGTGGTGATCGGCGGCGCCTCGCCGCGAAGCGTGCTCTTCTGCCGTGCCAAGAGCGAGGAGCGCGAGATTTGGGACGGGTTTCGCTACGGCCCCGAAGCCGCCCGCGCCGCGTTCGAGCTCGACGAGGCCTGCGCCATCGAGTCTCTCGACGAAGAGCTGCCCAAGCTTCTCGCCGATCGCGAGCGCGTGTACTTCAACCTGGGCGCCGATCCGGCCTGGGATGCGCGGCTGAGCGGCTGGCTCAATGCGCTACGCGCGCAGGCCCGTAGCGGCGTGCGCGCGCCCACCGAGGTGGTCGATCTGCGCAGCCTGCTCGACCCGATGCGGCGTGTGAAAGACGAGGCAGAGCTTGCGACCATGCGCCGCGCCGCCGCGATATCGACCAGCGCGCATCGACGCGCCATGCAACTGGCCCGTCCGGGCATGCATGAATACGAGCTCGAGGCGGAGCTCCTGCGCGAGTTCATCCGCCACGGCGCGCAAGCGCCGGCCTATTCCCCGATCGTCGCCGCCGGAAGCAACGCTTGCGTGCTGCATTACGTCGCCAACCGGTCGCGGCTCGAGGCCGGGGAGCTGGTGTTGATCGACGCCGGCTGCGAGCTCGATGGTTATGCCTCCGACATCACCCGCACCTTCCCGGTGACCGGACGCTTCGAGGGTCCGCGCCAAGCGCTCTACGACCTGGTGCTGGCGGCTCAGCTCGAGGCCATCGAGGCCGTGCGCCCCGGGAATCACTTCAACGATCCGCACGCTGCCGCCGTTCGCGTGCTGGCCCAGGGCATGCTCGACCTGGGCCTGCTCCAGGGGCAGATCGACGGCGTCATCGAGTCCGGTGCGTATCAGCGTTTCTACATGCACCGCACCGGGCACTGGCTTGGACTGGACGTGCACGATGCCGGCGACTACGGCGCCGAGGGCAAGTGGGCGGCGCTCGAGCCCGGCATGGTGCTGACGGTCGAGCCGGGCATCTACGTGCGCCCCGGCGATGACGTGCCCGAAGCGTTCTGGCATATCGGCATCCGCGTGGAAGACGACGTCCTGGTGAATGCCGCAGGCCGCGAGGTGTTGACAGCAGCGGCGCCGAAATCCGTTCGCGAGATCGAGGCGCTCATGCGCTCGCGCTGACCCGGATGCACGATATCGCGATCATCGGCGGCGGTCCGGTCGGTTTGTCGGCCGCGCTGGCAGCGGCCGGCAACGCCTTGAAGGCTATCGTGCTGGAGGCGCGGCCGGATACGGGCGTGCAGGACGCGCGCGTGTTCGCGCTGTCGTACGGTGCGCGCCTCATTCTCGAACGCCTCGGTAGCTGGCCGCCGCAGGACCTGGTCCATCCGATTCGTGCCGTGCACGTGTCGCAACGCGGTCACTTCGGCCATAGCGTGCTCAGCGCCGCGGAGCTGCGGCTCGATGCGCTGGGTTATGTCGTCTCGTACGCCGACTTGGTCGCCGCGCTGCGCGAGCAGGTGGCGCGCGCCGGCGTGGAGCTCGTTGCGGGCGCGCGCGTCGTCGCCTTCGACGTGGCCGACCATGCCGCCACGGTGCGCTATGAGTTAGCCGGCGTCGAGCGCACGGCGCATGCGCACGTGGTCGCGCAAGCCGACGGCGGTGCGAGCCCCGTCGCTGCCGCGCGGACGACCGAGCATGATTACGGCCAATGTGCCGTGGTTGCCGAGATCGACGCTGAGCGCGCGCTGCTCGACCGTGCCTACGAGCGCTTCACCGGTCGCGGCCCGATCGCCCTGCTGCCGTTTCGGGGACATCACGCCCTCATCTGGACGGTGCCGCATGCCGGCGCCGATCGACTGCTCGGGCTCGGCGAACGGCCATTCGAGCAAGCGTTGATGGAGGCCTACGGCGAGCGCATCGGGACCCTCGCGCTGCGCGGGCCGCGCGCCGCCTTCAAGCTCGTATTGCGCTATGCCCATCGCGTCGCGGGCGAACGACACGCCCTCATCGGTAACGCGGCACAGACCTTGCATCCGGTCGCGGGCCAAGGTTTCAACCTCGGCCTGCGTGACGCGTTCGAGTTGGCGCAAGCGCTCGCGGCGTGCGCGCGGCGCGGTGAGGACTTGCTCGCCGGCCTGCGGCGCTATCGCACCAGCCGGCGCTTCGATCGCGCCGGCGGTACGCTGTTCACGGACGCTCTGGTGCGCTTGTTTTCGAACGACGATCCGCTGCTCGGCGTCGGCCGCGGCATCGGCCTGTTGCTGTTCGACGCGGCGGGGCCGGGGAAACGTTTCTTGATGCGCCGCATGATCTTCGGCAATCCCGGGTAGCGCTCGCGCGCGAGCGCTGTTGCGAGCGCGCGAATGCGATTAGAATGAGCGCCCTCCCCAGGCATTCACCTCCTTCAATTCCTCGAGCGCGTCGGCGGTGCGGATAGGATCGTATTCTCTGCAGGGTACGCTGGTTGTCGCGCCGATGGCCGGGGTCACCGATCGCCCGTTCCGCAACCTGTGCCGGGCGTTCGGGGCCGCCCTCGCGGTTTCGGAGATGGTGGCGTCGAACCCGGCGTTGCAGGCCACGGCCAAGACGCAACGGCGCACCGATCATGCCGGCGAAGCCGAGCCGATCAGTGCGCAAATCGCCGGAGCCGATCCGAGGCTGCTCGCCGACGCAGCGAAGCTCAACGTCGATCGCGGCGCACACATCATCGACATCAACATGGGGTGCCCGGCCAAGAAGGTTTGCAACCTCGCGGCGGGCTCTGCGCTGCTGCGCGATGAAGCCTTGGTGGGCCGCATACTCGATGCAGTGGTGGCAGCGACCGCTGCGCCCGTGACGTTGAAGATACGCACCGGCTGGGATGCGACGCGGCGCAACGCCGTGCGCATCGCGCGCATGGCCGAGCACGCGGGGATCCAGGCCATCACCGTGCACGGGCGCACGCGCGCCGATGCATTTCGCGGCGAGGCCGAATACGACACGATCGCCGAAGTCAAGAGCAGGGTGGGGATTACGGTGATCGCCAACGGCGACATCGACACACCGCAGAAGGCCCGGTCGGTCTTGCGCCGCACCGGCGCGGATGGCTTGATGATCGGTCGCGCTGCGCAAGGCAAGCCATGGATCTTCCGCGAGATCGGCCACTACCTGGAGCACGCCGAGCGGGCCGCGCCGATCGCGCGCGCGGAGCTGCGCGCCGTGCTGATCGCGCATGTCTGCGATCTGCATGCCTTCTACGGTGACTTTGTCGGCATACGTGTCGCACGCAAGCATGTATCCTGGTACACGCAGTGCCTGCCGGGCAGCATCGCCTTCAGGCACGCGTTCAACGCTCTCGACGCCGCGCAAGCGCAGCTCGATGCGATCGAGCGATACTTCGAGCAGCTCGACGCCGGCGCGGGCGCTTCCGCGCCAGACGCAAGAGAGGAGCTTGCGGCATGATCAACGAAACCGACCTCGAACGTTCGGTGCGCAGGGCCATCGATGGCTACTTTCGCGACCTCGATGGAGAAAGGCCGCATGGCGTGTACGAGATGGTGATCAACTGCGTCGAGCGCCCGTTGCTCCAGGCCGTGCTCAATCGGGTCGACGGCAACCAGACCCACGCGGCGGAAATGCTCGGCATCAACCGCAATACGCTGCGAAAAAAAATGAAATGCCACGGCATCAAGGGCTGACGATGAGTCCGCGCCGGTGGCCGGGCGAGTGCGCCGCGTTCAGCGCGGGTGCCGAATCCACAGCCGCGGGGCGGCGCGCGCGAGGGCAGAGTTTTCATGGCTAGCGTCAAGCGGGCGCTGATTAGCGTGTCGGACAAGACCGGGTTGCTGGATCTGGCGCGCTGTCTCGCGCGCTACGGCTGCGAGTTGCTTTCCACCGGCGGCACGGCACAGGCGCTGCGCGCGGCGGGCATCGCCGTCATTGAGGTCGCCGACCATACGGGCTTTCCCGAGATGCTCGACGGGCGCGTGAAGACGCTGCACCCGCGCATCCATGGCGGCATTCTCGCGCGCCGCGACCTGCCGAGCCACGTGCAGGCGCTGCACCGGCACGACATCGCGCCGATCGATCTGGTCGTCGTCAATCTCTATCCGTTCGCGCGCACGATCGCCTCGGACGCGACCCTCGAGCAAGCGATCGAGAATATCGATATCGGCGGCCCGGCCATGGTGCGCAGCGCGGCGAAGAACTACCGCGACGTGGCCGTGATCACCGACCCGGCGGACTATCCGGGCATCATCGCGGAGCTCGAAGCCTCCGCCGGCGCCATCGGCCTGGGGCTGCGCTTTGCGCTGGCAAAGAAGGCCTTTTCCCATACCGCCGCCTACGACAGCGCCATCAGCAACTACCTGACCGCGCTCGACGAGCAGGATCGCCCCGGCATGTTCCCGCAGCGGCTCAATCTCAACTTCGAGCGCGTGCAGACGCTGCGCTACGGCGAGAATCCGCACCAGAACGCGGCCTTCTATCGCGACCTCGAGGTGCCACCCGGCGCGCTGGCGAGCTACCGGCAAGTTCAGGGCAAGGAGCTCTCGTACAACAATATCGCCGATGGGGATGCGGCCTGGGAGTGCGTGAAGGCCTTCGATCGCCCGGCGTGCGTGATCGTGAAACACGCCAATCCGTGCGCCGTGGCGATTGCCGATAGCGCCGGCGAAGCTTACCGGCGAGCGTTCGCGACCGACCCGGTTTCGGCCTTCGGCGGCATTATCGCGCTCAACCGCGGGCTGGATGCCGTCACCGCCGAGGCGGTCTGCGCGCAGTTCGTCGAAGTGTTGATCGCGCCCGAGGTTCACCCGCAAGCTCAGGCACTGCTCGCGCACAAGCCGAACATTCGCGTGCTCGAGATCGCGCTGGCCGCTGGCGCCAATGCGTGGGATTGCAAGCGCGTGGGCGGTGGCCTCTTGCTGCAAAGCCCCGACCTCGCCGCGATCGGCGGCTCCGACTTGCGCTGCGTCACCCGGCGCCAGCCCACCGACGCGGAGCGCGCCGATCTCGTATTCGCCTGGCGGGTGGCGAAGTTCGTCAAGTCCAACGCCATCGTTTACTGCGGCGACGGGCGTACGCTCGGCATCGGTGCTGGCCAGATGAGCCGGGTGGATTCGGCGCGTATCGCCGCGACCAAGGCAGGCCATGCCGGGTTGTCGCTTGCCGGCTCGGTCGTGGCCTCGGATGCGTTCTTCCCGTTCCGCGATGGCGTCGATGTCCTCGCTCAGGCCGGAGCGCGGGCGGTCGTGCAGCCCGGCGGGAGCCTGCGCGACGAAGAAGTGATCGCCGCCGCCGACGAGCACGGCATCGCCATGGTGTTCACGGGCATTCGCCACTTCCGCCATTAGCGAACGATGTCTCGAGTGATCGCGACCTGCGACCGGGCGAGCGCACGCAGCCGCGCCGTCGCGATCGGTCGACGGCCAAGGGCCGGCGCGCTCCCATCGGTTCGGCGCCGCATGGGATGGCGAGCATGAAGATCCTGGTGGTGGGCTCGGGTGGGCGCGAGCACGCGCTCGCTTGGAAGCTTGCCCAATCGCCGCGCATGAGCCGCATCTATGTCGCACCGGGGAACGCCGGCACGGCTGCCGAGCCCGGCTGCACCAACGTCGCCCTGAGCAGCATCGACGAGCTGCTCGCGTTCGCCCGCAGCGAGCGCGTCGCCTTCACGGTGGTGGGACCGGAAGCGCCGCTGGCCGAGGGGATCGTCGATGCCTTCCGCGCGGCCGACCAGCGCATCTTCGGCCCGAGCCGCGCATGCGCCCGGCTGGAGAGCTCGAAGGAGTTCGCCAAGGCCTTCATGCAACGTCACGGTATTCCGACCGCGGCGTACGCGAGCTTCGACGCGGCGGCGAGCGCGCATGACTACCTGGAGCGCAACCCCGGCCCGATCGTGATCAAGGCCGACGGGCTCGCGGCAGGCAAGGGCGTGGTGGTCCCTGCAACCCCCGAGGAGGCGCACGCCGCGGTCGAGGCGATGCTCGTGACAGGGACGCTCGGCGCGGCTGGCAAGCGGGTGGTGATCGAGCAATTCCTCGCCGGCGAAGAGGCCAGTTTCATCGCCATGGTCGACGGGCGAAACGTGCTCGCGCTCGCGACCAGCCAGGACCACAAGCGCCTGCACGACGGCGATCGGGGTCCCAATACCGGCGGCATGGGCGCGTATTCGCCGGCGCCGGTCGTCACCCCGCGCATGCATGCACGCGTCATGCGCGAAGTGATCGATCCGGTGGTGGCAGGCATGAGCGCCGAAGGCAGCCCCTACACCGGGTTTCTGTATGCCGGCCTCATGATCGAGGGCGAGCGGCTGAACGTGCTCGAATTCAATTGCCGGCTGGGCGATCCCGAAACACAGCCGATTCTGTTTCGCCTGAAGTCCGACCTGGTCGGCCTGATCGAAGCCGCGCTCAACGGCGGGCTCGACAAGGTCGAGCCGCAATGGGATCGGCGAGTGGCGCTCGCGGTGGTGCTCGCTGCGGCCGGCTACCCGGAATCGCCCCGTAAAGGCGATCCGATCGAAGGGCTGGCCGAGGCCGGCGCCGAGGATGTTCACGTCTTTCATGCCGGCACTGCCGCGGCAGGTGATCGCATCGTGACCAGCGGCGGACGCGTGCTCGCGGTCACGGCCTTGGGCGACAATATCCGCATCGCGCAGCGGCGAGCCTACGCGGTGGCCGACCAGATCCGCTTCGAGGGCGTGCAGATGCGCCGGGATATCGGTCATCGCGCCTCCGGCGCGCTCCGGCGCGGCAGCGCAGCGCGCTAGAATCCGGTCGGACCCCGCGGGTCCGATCGGGGGTCGGACAGGTCAGACCCCGGTTGGGATCCGGGATGCCCCGGGGTCAGACCCCGGATCGTCCCGCCCGATCGTCCCGCGGCGGGCTCACCCGTTTTTGCAGGGGACACCGACATGGCACAGCGCTACGATCGAACGCAGGAAGATTCCGGCAATTCGGTGCAACTCGAGCACTTGAACTTGCGCCAGCCCGATCAGCGGCTGGCGACGATCTTCTACCTCATGGGCATGGGATTCACGCGCGATCCGTTTCTCATGGTCGGGGTGGACAACATGTGGATCAATATCGGCCGCAGCCAGATTCACCTGCCCACGGGCAATGCGCAGCGCATCAACGGCACCATCGGCATCGTCGTTCCCAATCTGGCGGCGCTGTGCGCGCGCCTGCAAAGCGTGGCGCCACGGCTGGACGGGACGCAATTCCGCTTCACGGATCGCTCCGATTTCGTCGAAGTGACCTGCCCGTGGGGCAATCGATTGCGCGTGCATGGGCCTTCCGCGGAGCTGGGCGGGTTCGAGCTCGGCATGCCCTATGTCGAGTTCCTGGTCGCGATGGGCTCGGCGGGCGGCATCGCCCGGTTCTATTCGCAGCTGATCGGCGCCCGCGCGCGTTGCGAGATGACACGCGGCGCCGAGGTGGCGGTCGTACAGGTGGGCCGCGGCCAGCAACTGTTCTTCCGCGAGACGCCGGACAAGCTCGCCGACTACGACGGCCATCATTTGCAGCTCTATCTCGCCGACTTCTCAGGCCCGTATCGGCAACTGCTGGAGCGGGGTCTCATCACCGAGGAAAGCGATCAGTGCCAGTATCGCTTTACCAGCCTGGTCGATCCGAGCGACGGCCGGGCGCTGATGCGCCTCGAGCACGAGATCCGCAGCCTCACCCACCCGCTCTATGGCCGGGTGCTGGTGAATCGCAATCCGGCGCAGAGCAACCGGCAGTACGCGCGCAGCCGCGATGCGTTCGCGGGAACGTACTGACAGGCCGCGGCGTCGTCCTCGCAACAGCCTCGCGCTGCCCTGCGATGAACACGCTCCCGCTGCGCGCATTCCTGCTCGGTCTGCAGGAGGGCATCGTCGAGCGCTTGTCGGCGCTCGATGGGCGGGCGTTTCGGCGCGATACCTGGACGCGGCCCGAAGGCGGCGGCGGCACGAGCTGTCTCATCGAAGACGGCGCGCTGTTCGAGCGCGGCGGGGTCAATTTCTCGCACGTCCAGGGTGATCGCCTGCCGGCTTCGGCGTCGGCCTCGCGTCCCGAGCTTGCCGGGCGCGCCTTCGAGGCCATGGGCGTGTCGCTGGTCTTGCATCCGCGCAATCCCTACGTGCCGACCGTGCATATGAACGTGCGTTGCTTCGTCGCGACGCGCGCCGCGGCCGATCCGGTGTGGTGGTTCGGCGGCGGCATGGATCTCACCCCTTACTATGGCTTCGAGGACGACGCCATTC
The DNA here is from genome assembly GCA_020848435.1 of Burkholderiales bacterium. Lineage (GTDB taxonomy): Bacteria > Pseudomonadota > Gammaproteobacteria > Burkholderiales > WYBJ01 > WYBJ01. The sequence continues at coordinate 73,085 of JADLAC010000066.1, forward strand.
ATTTCCATCGCGCCTGCCGCGAGGCGCTATCGCCCTTCGGCCCCGAGCTGCATCCGCGCTTTAAGCGCTGGTGCGACGACTACTTCTTCATCAAGCACCGCGGCGAGGCGCGCGGGGTGGGCGGTATCTTTTTCGACGACCTCAACCAGCCCGACTTCGCTACCTGCTTCGCACTCACGCGCTCGGTCGGCGAGGGCTTCCTGCCGGCCTACGAGCCGATCGTGCGGCGCCGGCGCGATTCGGCCTACGGTGAGCGCGAGCGCGATTTCCAGGCGTATCGGCGCGGGCGCTACGTCGAATTCAACCTGGTGTACGACCGCGGGACGTTGTTCGGGCTCCAGTCGGGCGGGCGCACCGAGTCGATCCTCATGTCGCTGCCGCCGCTCGTGAAGTGGCGCTACGACTGGAAGCCCGAGGCGGGAAGCGCAGAGGCGCGGTTGTACAGCGACTTCCTGCGAGCGCGCGAGTGGGTCTGACTCCTCGGGTACTACCGGGTCGAACGTTGGGGTCGGCCGAAGCTCCACACGACGTCCGGCAAGTCGCGGCCGGCTAGCGGAAACGCGGGATGAAGCTGCGCAGCCGCTTGATGTTCTCGATCAATGCCCGGCCGAGGCTGGTCGCTCGCAGCTTGTCCGCGCCGCTCACCTGGTATTGCTTGGTCAGCTCAGGCGCCTGCTTGAAGGATGCGTAGCGCGCAAGCGCGGCTTGCACGTGGCTCTTGAGCAGCTTGTAGTTGATCGGCTTGTTGAGGAAACGGAAGATCTGCGCCTGGTTGATGAGGTCGATCACGAGCTCCGAATCCGAGGCGTCGGTGAGCACGATGGAGAGAATCTCCGGGTGCTCTTGCTTCAGCAGCTTGAAACCCGCGGTATCTTCGGACTGGGCGGGGCCGATATCGGCGACGATGACGGCGACCGCGCGATTCTGCATCACGCCCAGGGCGGCGCTGAGCGTAGCCACGTGGATGACGTGGTAGGCATCGCCGAACAGCTCGTTGATCGCGCGCTTGTAACTGTCGCTCGGGTCGACCACCAGGATCGCCTCGTCCATCTTCTCCGGCGGCGCGGCGGCGGCGACGGCGGTATCGGCCAGCTCGACGCCGATCGCCGTGGCTTCGGCGACGACGCCCTGGATGTCCTGGTTGTTCCACGGCTTGTTGATGAAGCGGTAGACCTCGCCTTCGTTGATCGAGCCCACGATCGAGGCGAGATCGGAGTACCCGGTGAGCAGGATGCGCACGGTGGTGGGCGAGAGCTCCTTCGCCCGGCGCAGCAACTCCACCCCCAGCATGCCCGGCATGCGCTGGTCGCTAACGATCAGGTGCACGCGAAAGCGCTTCAGGAATTCGAACGCCTGGTCGCCGCTGGTGGCGGTGAAGACGTGATACTTGCTGCGGAAGATGGATTTCAGCGCATTCAGTATGCGCTCTTCGTCGTCGACGAACAGGATTCGTGCTTTCGGCGCCTCTTGCGCCGCGGGGCCGGGCACGGACGCCTCGGCAGCGGGCGTGCTCGCCGGCTCGTCGGTGAAGTCGAGCGAATCGGCGTTCGGCAGCCGGACCTTGCGCGCCAGGTCGAGCATGTCTGATGAGAAGCCGATCTGCGGCGTTTCGACCGTCGTCGGGGCCGAAGCGGTCAAGAACGCACCCTCGATGCAGTCGTCGATGGCCAGGCGGAAGTCGTCGGCGAACTCGCGCGCGTTCTGGTAGCGATCCTCGGCCTTCTTCGCCAGCGCCTTCTGGATCACGTAATCCATCTGGCCGTTCAACTTGCGGTTGAGCTCCGAGGGGTTGGGCGCGATGTTGTCGAGCACTTCGCGCATGACGCTCGCATTGCTGCCCTTGCCGGGGAAGGGGCGGCGCCCGGTCAGGAGCTCGTAGGCGATGACCCCGGCCGAATAGAGGTCGGTACGCGCGTCGGTATCTTCGCCCATGCACTGCTCGGGCGACATGTAGAACGGCGTGCCGACCACCAGCCCGTATTGCGTCAGGGCCGAGGATTCGATGCGGGCGATGCCGAAGTCGCTCACCTTGACCTCGCCCTTGGGGCCGATCAGGATGTTCGAGGGCTTGATGTCCCGATGCGTGACGCCGTGGGCATGCGAGTATTCCAGCGCATCGAGCAGCGGTAGGATGACCTCGCGCACGCGCTCGAGCGCCGGTTGATGCTCGCGCAGGAGCAGCTCGTGCACGCTGTCGCCACGCACCAGCTCCATGGCGATGAAGGCATTGCGATCGTCTTCGCCGTACTCGAAGATGGTGACGATGCGCGGGTGGATGAGCCGCCCGGCGGCTTGTGCCTCGTACTTGAAGCGTGCCAGCACGATGCTGCGCTCGCCTTCGTCGAGCAGCTCCTTCTCGATCACCTTCAGCGCCACGGCGCGCTGGATTTCCGGATCGATGGCCTGGTAGACGACGCTCATGCCGCCGCGCCCGATCATGCGCTCGATCGCGTACTTGCCGATTCTTTCCGGGAGGGTCATGGCCGTCCTTGGCCGTGGGCGAGCGCGGCGCTAGGCACCGGCGAGCTCCGCATGGGCGGGCGGATGCACCGGCAGGCGCACCGTGAAGCGCGTGCCCACCCCGGGCTTCGACTCGACGCTGATGCGCCCGCCGTGCGCCTCCACGATCTGGTAGGCGATCGCCAAGCCGAGCCCGGTGCCCTTGCCGACTTCCTTGGTGGTGAAAAAAGGATCGAAAATCTTCGGCAATACATCCGGCGCGATACCCTTGCCGTTGTCGGCCACTTCGACTTCGACATGTTGCGGGTCCGGTGCGCGCGTGGTCAAGCGGATCTCGCCGGCGCGCCCTTCCGTCGCCTGGGCGGCGTTGGTGACGAGGTTTAGGAAGACCTGGTTCAACTGCGAGGGCGAGCAGGTGATCGGCGGAATGGCGCCATAGTTCTTCTTCACCTCGATCGACTTCAGCAGGTGCCTCGCGATCGACAGCGTGCTGTCGAGACCCTCGGCGACATCGAAGCGATCGACCTTCTTGCGATCGAGGCGTGAAAAGTCGCGCAAGTTGCCTACGATCTCGGCGATCTGGCCGATGCCGTATTGGCCGTCGTGGATGAGCTTGGGCAGCTCTTCGGCGGCGTTGTCGGCGCGCAACCGGCCGATGGCGTTGGACACCAGAGCGAACTGCTTGGCGAAGCTCTGCTCGTCGGCGCCCTCGCGCAGCATGCGCAGCAGCTTCTCGGTCTCGGCCAGCGTGGCGGTCATGGTGTTGAGCTCGCCTTCGACGGACTCGAGGCTGTTCTTGACGTAGGCGAGCGGGGTGTTGATCTCGTGCGCCACGCCCGCCACCATTTGTCCGAGCGAGGACATCTTCTCCGATTGCACCAGCAGGGCCTGGGATTCTTCCAAGCTCTTCAAGGCCGCGGACAGCTCCCGGGTACGTTCTTGCACGCGTCGCTCGAGGCCCTCGTTCGCTTCCTTCAAGGCCGTATTGGCCTGCGCCAGGTCGAGATAGCTCTGGCGCAGCCGCGCCCCGATATGCGACAGCAGGATGAGCAGAACGCCCGCGTAGGTGATGAGCGCGGTGCGAAACAGCTCCTTCTCCTGCACGTTCGCTTCCAGCTCGCGGTGGAAGGCACTGGTGAGCGTGTCGAGCCGCGGGCCGGCGGTGATGTAGGAGAGGCGGTTATAGAGCTGCTGCTCCTGGAACTTGATCTTGTAGAACTCGGTCACGCTCGCTAGGAATTTTTCCACCAGCGGCCCGAGCACCGGGCTAGCCGGCGGCTCCGCATGCCGCACTGCGGCCATGGTCGCCTCCAGCCGGCCGATCTGGCTCGCATCGGGGGCGAGGTTGAAGCGCAGCACCTCGGCTTGCACCATGCCCAGGCTTTGTTCGAAGGCCGCGATCCGATCGCGCTGGCGCGGGGCGGCGAGCAGCGCCTGGCGCAGCGCCTTGTTGATTTCCGGCGCGGTCACGAGCGTGGTTTCTAATTGCTGCTTTGCGCTCGCCGCCACCGCGCGGTATTTCTCCATCAAGTCCGCCTTGTCGAGGAACGCGCGCTTCAACTCCGGCAGACTGTACGCGACCATGCGGCTTGCCGGGGCTTCGGCGTCGAGCCCCTGCAGCGCGCGGCGCAAGGTGTCACCAAGGTGGGCGGTCGTGACCGGCGCCGGACCGGTCTCGCTTCTCAGGCGCAGCAGCTCGGCCTCCCAGCGGGTGTCGATGTCCTTCAGCTCGCGCAGATAGGAAGCGATCTGCACTTGCCGGCGGAACTCTCCGATATCGGTCTTGTAGTAAAGGAAGGCGAGCGCTGCCGCCAATACGACGACCAGAACGGTGATCGCCGCCATCTTCGCCGAATTCAATCCGCCGCCTCCCTCGCGCAAAGACCGCCAAGCACGGGACCAGCACGGGACCAGGGTCGGACCAGGGTCGCGGACCAGGGTCGATTGGCGCCTGCCCCTCTTTCCGGGACAGGATAGCAGAGCCCTCACTCTCCCAGATAGGCCTTGCGTACGGCATCGTTGCCGAGCAGCGCACGGGCGTCGCCGAACAGAGTGATGAGACCGCTTTCCATGACATAGCCCTTGTTGCACGTCTCCAGGGCGAGGCGCGCATTCTGCTCGACCACGAGCACGGTGACCCCCTGGCGGGCGATTTCGCCGATGACCTCGAAGATGCGTGCCACCACCCGCGGCGCGAGTCCCATGCTGGGCTCGTCGAGCAGTAGCAGGCGCGGTTTGCTCAGGAGCGCGCGGCCGATCGCGAGCATCTGCTGCTCGCCGCCGGAGAGCGTTCCGGCGAGTTGCCGGTGCCTTTCCTTCAGGCGCGGAAACAGCGCGAGCACCCGCTCGTGGTCGGCGCGCACGCCGGCGCGATCGCGCCGGCTGTAGGCGCCCATGGCGAGGTTCTCGTCGACGCTCAACTGCGAGAATACACCCCGGCCCTCCGGCACCAGGGCGAGCCCGCGGCGCACCAGCTCGAACGCCGGACGCCCGCCGATCGGCTCGCCGGCGAAGCGCACCGAATCACGCGCTACCGGCAAGAGCCCGGCGATCGCTTTCAAGGCGGACGTCTTGCCCGCGCCGTTGGCGCCGATCAAGCACACCATTTCGCCGTCCGCTACCGTCAAGTCGATCCCCTTGACGGCGCGGATGCCGCCATAGGAGACCTCGAGGCGCTGGAGCTCCAGCAGTGCGGCGGTCATGCCGCCGGCGTACCGAGATAGGCCGCGATCACCGCGGCGTCGAGCTGGATCTCCCGCGGCGCTCCTTCGGCGATGCGGCGGCCGAAATCGAGCACCAGCACCCGATCGCACAATCCCATTACCAGGCGCATGTCGTGCTCGATGAGCAGCAGCGTGATGCCGCCGGCGCGGATGCGCTCCAGCAGCACGCGCAGCGCTTGCGTCTCGGTGGGATTCATCCCGGCAGCCGGCTCGTCGAGCGCGAGCAGCTTGGGTTCGGTCGCGAGCGCGCGGGCGATCTCGAGGCGGCGCTGGTCGCCGTAGGCGAGATTGCGGGCGAGCGCATCGGCGTGGGCAGCGATGCCGACGTATTCGAGCAAGGCGAAGGCGCGCGCTTCGATCGCGGCCTCCTCGGTGCGTTGCGCGTTCGTGCGCAGAATCGCATTCACGAGCCCGGCCGACGTGCGCGCATGACGCCCGATCATGACGTTTTCCAGTGCCGACAGGTTGGCGAACAGGCGGATGTTCTGAAAAGTACGGGCGATGCCCGCTTGCGCGATGCGGTGCGGCTTGAGGCCCGTGAGCGGCTGATCTTCGAGCGTGATCGAGCCCGCGTCGGGGGCCGTGAGCCCGGAAATCACGTTGAAGAGTGTCGTCTTGCCCGCGCCGTTGGGCCCGATCAAGCCGTAGATCTCGCCCGTGCCTACGACGAAGCTCACATCGGCGAGCGCCTGGACCCCGCCGAAGCGCTTCGCGATGGCGTGTACCTCCAACAGTGGCGCGCTCAAGGCAGGTTGCTCCGGCGCGCCAGTTCGCGCCGGCGCACCGCCGAGGGCAGCAGTCCGGCGGGGCGCAACAGCATCATCAGCACCAGCGCGAGGCCGAACAGCAGCATGCGCACGACCTCGGGCTCGACGATGGCGCGTCCGAACAGCCAGCGCTGGAACGGTTCCACGGTGTGGCGCAGCAGCTCGGGCACGAACGACAGCAGCAGCGCGCCGACGATGACGCCCCAGACGTTGCCCATGCCTCCCAGCACCACCATCGCCAGCACCATGATCGATTCCACCAGCACGAAGCTTTCGGGGCTGATGAAGCCCTGCATCGCCGAGAAAATGCCGCCCGCGATGCCACCGAAGGACGCCCCCATGGCGAAGGCGAGCAGCTTCATGCGCGTGGTGTCGATGCCGACCGCGCGCGCCGCTACCTCGTCCTCGCGCAGCGCCTCCCAGGCGCGGCCGATGCGCGAGTGCTGTAGGCGGATGTTGACGATGATGACGGCCACGAGCACGAGCAGAAGCAGGTAGTAGTACTTGATCGGCCCGCTGAAGTTGAGCCCGAAGAAGGTCTCGCCGCGGCCGAAATCGAAGCCGCCGATGCGAAAGGGATCGATGCGCGAAATGCCCTGCGGGCCATTGGTGATGTTGACCGGCGCCGAGAGGTTGTTGAGGAAGATGCGGATGATTTCGCCGAAGCCCAGCGTGACGATGGCGAGATAGTCGCCGCGCAGCTTCAGCGTCGGCGCGCCGAGCAGGACCCCGAAGAGGCACGCGACCAGCGCACCGAGCGGAATGATCGCCCAGAACGGCAGATGGATATCGAACTGCGGCGAGGCGAGCAGTGCATAGACGTAGGCGCCGACGGCGTAGAAGGCGATGTAGCCCAGGTCGAGCAGGCCGGCGAAGCCCACCACGATGTTGAGACCGAGCGAAAGCAGGATGAAGAGGATGGCGAGATTGGTGATGCGTACCCAGGTCGTGCCGACGGACGCGAGCGCAAACGGCAGCACGGCGAGCGCGAGCGCGATCAGCGCCATGCCGATGCAGGCGCAATAGGGGACAGACCACGCTTTTCTCACGGACATCATCGCTGCAAATCGAACAACGTGGTCTGTCTCCTGGGACTCACGTCCGGTCCGCGACCCGCTCGCCCAGCAGGCCCGAGGGGCGAAACACCAGCACGAGGATCAGCACGATGAACGCGAACACGTCCTGGTAGTTGCTGCCGAACCAGTTGTTCGTCAGGTCCCCGATGTAGCCCGCCCCCAGCGCTTCGACCAGGCCGAGCAGGAGCCCGCCGAGCATCGCGCCAGGAATGTTGCCGATGCCGCCGAGCACCGCGGCACAGAACGCCTTGAGCCCGAGCAGCGAGCCCATGGTGTAGTGCGCGATGCCGTAATAGGTGCCGACCATGACGCCGGCAATCGCCGCCAGCGCGGCGCCGAGCGCGAAGGTCGCGAGGATGACGCGGTTGATGTCGATACCCATCAAGCCGGCGACCAGGGGATTCTGCGAGGTCGCGCGCATCGCGATGCCGAGCCGGGTGCGGTAGACCAGAATACTAAGCGCGGCCATCATGAGGGTCGCCACCGTCCAGATGGCGAGCTGCACCGAGGTCACGGTCGCGGCGCCGAAGTGGAACACGCGGTTGTCGAGGATCTGCGGGAAGGCGAGCGGGTTGCGGCTCCAGAGCATCATGGCGAGGTGCTGGAGGATGATCGAGATGCCGATCGCCGTGATGAGCGGCGCGAGCCGCGGCGCCGCGCGCAGCGGCCGATAGGCCACGCGCTCCATGGTGCAAGCGACCGCGATGCAAAGCGGAACGGCAACGACACCACCGGCAAGCACGATGATCGGAGCCGATAGGCCGGTGTCGGCGCCGACCAAGGCGCCGATGACCGAGAACGCCACCATCGCACCGATCATCACCACTTCGCCGTGGGCAAAGTTGATGAGCTGGATGATGCCGTACACCATGGTATAGCCGAGCGCGACCATGGCGTAGACCGCGCCGAGCGTGAGACCGTTGATCAATTGCTGGATGAAGGTGTCCACGCTTTGCGCTGCGCACGATGCATGCGCGCCATCGGGGCGGCTGACCGAGTTGCCGTCGTGTCGAACCGGGCCGCCCCGAGGGCGCACTGCTGCGTATCAGAGCCGAGCCCGCGCTGCCTTGCGGGCTTCATCGGAGCGTGCCGCGACCTTCGGCCAGGATGGAACGCTGCCCGAGGCTTGGCCCCAAACGCAAAAGGGCACCGCGCGGGTGCCCTTGGCTGACGGCGCGCATCGCGGCCCGGCGCTTACTTGGCGGCGTCCTTGGCGGGTTCGGCCGGCTTGCTCGGGTCCGCGCCAGGTGCCCCGGCGGGGGCTGCGGGCGCGCTCGCCGTCGCGTCGGCCTCGGCCTGGGCCTTGAGGTACGCATCGAACGCGGTCGTCTTGCCGCTCTTCACGATGGCGACGGGCTCGATCTTGCCAGCCTTCATCGTAAAGATGGTCATCTCCGCATCCTTGCGGTCGCCCTTGTCGTCGAACTCGATCGCACCGCTCGCGCCCTTGAACTTGATGCCGGCGAGCGTGGCGAGGTACTTCGCCGGATCGACCGAATTCGCCTGCTGCATGGCGGCGATCAGCAAGTTGGCGGCGTCGTAGGTGAAGGGCGAGTACAGGATGGGATCGATATTGAACTTCGCCTTGTAGTTCTGCAAGAACTCCTTGGAGGCGGCTTGCACCGGGATCCCGGCCTGCGAGCACACCATGCCTTCGGCATTCTTCTCGCCGGCGAGCTCGCTCATCTTGTCGGTGCAGCCGCCGTCGCCGAACGCGAACACCGCCTTGAGGCCGAGCTCGCGCCCTTGCTTGAGCAGCGGTCCGCCGGTGGCATCCATGCCGCCGTAGAACACGACGTCCGGATTGCGGCCCTTGATCTTGGTGAGCACAGCCTTCCAGTCGGCGGTCTTGTCGGTGCCCTTCTCGCGCGCCAACACGGTGACGCCCGCCGCCTTCAAGGTCTTCTCGACCTCGTTCGCAAGCCCCTCGCCGTAGGCCGTCGCATCATCGATCACGGCCACGGTCTTGGGCTTGAACTGGGCGGCCAGATAGGAGGCGATGGCGGGACCTTGCTGGTCGTCGCGGCCGACTACGCGGAAGATGTTCTTGAAGCCTTGCTCGGTCAGCTTGGGATTGGTGGCCGAGCCGCTGATCATGGGGATGCCGGCTTGGCTGTAGACGGCGGAGGCGGGGATGGTGACCCCGGAGTTGAGGTGCCCGACCACACCGGCGACCTTGGCATCGGCGAACTTCTGCGCGATGATCGGGCCGCGGTCGGGTTTCGCCTCGTCATCTTCGGCCAGGAGCTCGAATCTCACCTTCCTGCCGTCGATCGTGATGCCCTTGGCATTGGCCTGCTCGATGGCGAGGCGGGCGCCGTTCTCGTTGTCCTTGCCGAGGTGCGCGATACCGCCGGTGAGCGGCGCCGCGTGGCCTATCCGTACCAGCGCCTGCGGCTCGGGCGCGGCGGCGGCGTCCTTTTTCGCCTCGGGCTGAGGCGCTTCCTTGCCGCAGCCGGCGAGCGCCACGGCAACGCAAACGGCGATTGCGCCGAGCTTGATCTCACGCAGTGGACTCATGGCGGGCCTCTGACGGTCGTGGAGGGGGCGACGCGGCGGATTATCCAGAGAGGCCGATGCCGGCGTCAACCGGCGCAGCCGGGCGCTCAAAACGATCGAGCCGGCTGGGCTGCCGGCTCGACTAGGCTCGCGGTGCTCGCGAAGGGCTACTTCAGCGACAGGACGTACTTCACCATGGTCTTGATGTCGTCGTCCTTGACGGCGGTATTGGGGGGCATCGGGACCTGGCCCCACACGCCAACGCCGCCCTTCTTCACCTTCTCGAACAGCTTCGCTTCGACGCCTGCCTGGCCGCGATACTTGGCCGCCACGTCCTTGTAGGCCGGCCCGACCATCTTCTTGTCGATCGAATGGCAGGCCGTACAGGCGTTCTTCTTCAGCAGATCGTCGGCCGACGCGGCTTGCGCGCCGTTTGCAGCGAGGATGCTGGCACCGGCCAAGACGGCCAGAAACCCGTATTTCATGGTCACTCCTTGTCGGTTGTTGTTGCCCGCGGCATTGTACCTGCCGGCGGATGATTGAGCATCTCGATCAATCGGGCCGGTTCGCTCGACGGGGGCAGGCATGTAACGCCCAAGCACAACCAGGCGTTGACCGCGGCGGTTTCGGGATGCGCCACGGCGTCGGGCAAGCCCGACGTCCCGTTCGCAATGGCCAAGCTGACGGTCGACGGACGATAGGCGTCTTCGAGCTGCGCGCGCCACGCCGGCAGGGCGGCCGCCGGTCCGCGCAGTATCACCGTACGGGTCGGTTCGAGATGCTCGGCCAGCGCGCCGAGCAGCGTCGGAAACGCGCTCGGGTGCTGTTCGAATTGCGGTGCGAACAACTGCAATGTGCGCTCGGCAGCGTCGAGGTAGCGGCGCTCGCCCAGAAGGTAGCCCAGCCGCTGCAGGGCGAAGGCCGCCACCCCGTTGCCCGAAGGCGTGGCATTGTCTGGTCCGGGCTTGGGACGCTGGATGAGCGTCTCGTGGTCGTGGCTGGTGAAGAAGAACCCGCCGCCCGTGCGGTCCTCGAAGCGCTCGAGCAGGGTATCGGCGAGCGTGCGGGCGAAGGCGAGATCGTCGCTGCGCCATTGCGACTGCATGATCTCGACGAGCGCATCGAGCAGGAAAGCGTGATCGTCGAGATACGCGTTGAGATGCGTCTTGCCGTCCTTGTGCGTCGCCCACAGACGCGCGTCGCGCCACAGCGTCGTGCGCACGAAGTCGAGCGCGCGGCGCGCCGAATGAACCCAGTCGGCGCGCTCGCAGCGCCGGCCCGCGCGTGCCATGCCGCGGATCATGAGCGCGTTCCAACTGGTGAGGATCTTTTCGTCGCGTCCTGGACGCACGCGCGCGCTGCGCGCGGCGAAGAGCTTGTTGCGTGCCGAATCGAGCAACGCACGCACGCGCCCGGGCTCGAAGCCCGTGCGAGTGGCGATGAAGCCAAGCGGCTTCGCGACCCGCAGGTGCCAGAAGCGATGCTCGAAGTTGGGCGCGCCATCGAGGCCGTAATGCGGCTCCACTACTGCGTATTCTTCCGGGGTGAGGCGGGCGCGCACTTCTTCGGGGGTCCAGACGTAGAACTTGCCTTCCTCGTGCTCGGAGTCGGCGTCGAGACTCGAGTAATAGCCGCCCTCGGGCGATTGCATTTCGCGCATCACCCACGCGGCCGTTGCGACCACGACCTGCTCGAACAGCGGCTCGCCGGTGGCGCGAAACGCGTCGGCATAGAGCGCGAGCAGGGCAGCATTGTCGTAGAGCATCTTCTCGAAGTGCGGGATGGTCCAGTGCGCATCGACCGAGTAACGGCAAAAGCCGCCGCCGAGCTGATCGAAAATGCCGCCTTCGGCCATGCGCGTGAGTGTCAGTCTCACCATGTCGAGCGAGCGCGCATCGCCCGCGGCGTGTTGCTTGAGCAGAAAGTCGAATTCGTACGGGTGCGGAAACTTCGGCGCCTCGCCGATGCCCCCGTCCTTGGGATCGAACACGCGCGCAAGCTCGCGCACAGCGAGGGTGAGCACGTCCGCGCGCAAGCTCGGTGCCTCGCTCGCAAGCGGCACGTGCGCGGCCAGCGCTTGCAGCACCGATTCGTTCTGGCGCGCGATGTCCGCGCGCCGGCTGCGGTATAACGCCTCGATCTTGCCCAATAGCTCGCCGAAACCCGGCATGGCGTAGCGCGGCGTCTTCGGAAAGTAGGTGCCGCCGGCAAAGGGCGTGCCGTCGGGCGTGAGAAACAAGGTGAGGGGCCAGCCGCCGCTGCGGCGCGTGAGCAGGTAGTGCGCGCTCTGGTAGATTTGATCGAGGTCGGGCCGCTCTTCGCGATCGACCTTGATGTTGACGTAGAGCCGGTTCATGAGCGCGGCGATATCCGCGTCCTCGAACGACTCGTGCGCCATCACGTGGCACCAGTGGCAGGCGGAGTAGCCGATCGACAGCAGGATGGGCTTGTCCTCGGCGCGGGCGCGTGCCAGCGCCTGCTCACCCCACGGATACCAGTCGACGGGATTGCCGGCGTGCTGTTGCAGGTAGGGGCTGGTTTCGGTGGCGAGTCGGTTTGACATGACGGCCTCGGCTGCGGCGAAAGTGCGCAGTCTAACCATGCTGCACGCCGCGCGCCCGCGGGCGCGCCCGGCAGCGTCTCGTTCGCGAGCGGCTTGCTGCGCCTTGCCGATTGCGCAACAGACCGCGCTTTCTTGACAGCACGGGCGAGACCCCCCTATAAACGACGACACCGGCAATACCGTTGCCGAATGCGCAACTGCATACGATGCTTCGAAAAGAGCCGGCCCCATCCGCTACCCGCAAGACCGTGACCAAGGCGATGCAAATCCTGCATGTCTTTGCCGAGGACGAGACGCAGGTCTCGCTCGCCACCATCAGCGAGCGGCTCGGCATGCACAAGAGCGTCGCCTCGCGCCTCGTCAGCTGTCTGTGCGAGTGGCGCATGCTCGAGCGCGACCCGGACTCGAAGCGCATCCGCCTGGGCATGGGGGCATGGCAGCTCGGGATGCGGGTGGCCAATCAGAACATCTACCAGCGGCTCGCGTTGCCGATTCTCGGCCATCTCGCCGAGACGACGCGCCACTCGGCGTACGCCTCGGTGCTCGACGGCGCCGAGATGCTGGTGGTCGCGGCCGTGCCGAGCCCCGACGCGCTGAGAGTGATTCTGCAGCTCGGGGATCGGCGGCCCTTGCATGCGACCGCCGGCGGCAAGGTGCTGTTGGCCCATATGCCCGCGGCGCAACGCCAAGCGATTCTGGAAAAGCGCGGGTTACCGGCACTGACGCGGGCCACGCTCACCTCCGCCAAGGCGTTGGAGGCGCAACTCGCGGCCATTCGCCGCAGCGGCATCGCATGGAACGAGGGCGAGAGCGCGATCGGCGTCGGGGGCGCGGCAGCCGGCGTGTTCAACGCCGACGGCGGCATCGTCGGCACGATCTCCAGCGTGTTCCCGCAGAATGTCGTCGCGCCCGCGCAACGCGCGACGCTAGCGCATGCAGTGCGCGCAGCCGCCGCGGAGCTGTCCGCGGCGCTCGGCTTTCGGCCTGCCGCCAAGATATCCAGGAAGAACGCACACGGACGATGAAGATCTACACCGAGCTCAACCTAGGCAAGACCGATCCGGGCCTCAGGGAGCCTGACGAGCCCTTCGACATCACCACGACGTGCGAGAAGGCGCTGCTGGTGGAATCGCTGGGCTTCGATGGCATGGTGTCCACCGAAACCAAGGACGATTCCTTCATCATCACGGCGCTCGCCGCGCATGCGACCCAGCGCCTGGAAATCGCAACCTCGGTCGCCATCGCGTTTGCGCGCACGCCATATGTGACGGCGATGGCCGCATGGCGCTTGCAGGCATTGTCTCGCGGCCGTTTTACCCTCGGTCTCGGGCCGCAAGTCAAGGCCCACCTGGTGCGCCGCTTCGGCCTCGCCTACCACCCCGCCGGCGCGTGGATGCGCGATTACGTCGGCGCGGTGCGCGCGTTCTGGGATTGCTGGCAAAACGGCACCAAGCTCGACTACGTGAGCGAGCGCTACAAGCTCGACCTGATGGTGCCGCTTTTCCATCCGGGCCCGATCGCCTTCAAGCCCCCCGAGATCCACATCGCCGCGCTGAACAAGATCATGTGCCAGGTGGCGGGCGAGGTGGGCGAGGGCTTTCGCCCGCACCCGGTGTGCACGCCGCGCTATATCAAGGAGGTCCTCATGCCGGCATTTCGGCGCGGCGCGGAGAAATCCGGCCGCGATGCCGCTACGCTCGCGATCGCGCAAAAGCCGCTCGTTGCCGCCGCGGCGACCGAGGAGGAGCTGGAGCAGAAGATTCGAGACGTGCGCGCACGCATCGCCTTTTACGCCTCCACCCCGGCCTACCGCCCGGCCTTCGAGATCTGGGGCTTGGGCGATCTCGCGGACAAGCTCTCGCTGCTGTCGCGGGCGCAGCGCTGGGAGGAAATGCCGCAGTACGTCGACGACGCGATGCTCCACACCTACGCCGTGGTCGGACTCTACCGCGACATCGCCGACAAGATCGTCGAGCGTTTCAATGGCGTGCTCACGCATGTCGGCTTCAGCATCAACGTCGATAACGAACGCGATGCGGACATGATGAAGCGCATGATCCGGCGTGTTCAACAGGGCTGAGGCGATGGAGCAGACCATGGCGGGCGCGCTTTCCCACATCAGGGTGCTGGACTTGTCGCGGATTCTGGCCGGACCCTGGTGTACCCAGAACCTTGCCGATCTTGGTGCGGACGTGATCAAGGTGGAGCGACCCGGATCGGGCGACGACACGCGTAGCTGGGGGCCGCCGTGGATCCGGGACGGTGCCGGCCAGGACACGGCGATCTCGGCCTACTTCGCAAGCGCCAACCGCAACAAGCGCTCGGTGACGCTGAACGTCGCTACGGCCGAGGGGCAAGCGCTGGTGCGCGAGCTGGCCCGCCATTGCGACGTGCTGATCGAGAACTACAAGCGCGGCGACCTGCAGCGCTACGGTCTCGACTACGCTGCCATCCGCGAGCTGAACCCGCGCCTGGTCTATTGCTCGATCACCGGATTCGGCCAGGACGGACCGTATGCGGACAAGCCGGGCTACGACTTCATCTTCCAGGGCATGGGCGGAATGATGAGCCTCACCGGCGAGCGCGACGACCTGCCCGGCGGCGGTCCGCAAAAAGTCGGCATCGCGCTCTCCGACATCATGACCGGGATGTACGCGACCATCGCCATCCTGTCCGCGCTCCAGTATCGAGGCGTAAGCGGCGAGGGCCAGCACATCGACATGGCGCTGCTCGACTGCACGGTAGCCGTGGGCAGCAACCAGGCGCTGAGCTATCTGCTGACCGGGAACATTCCCAAGCGCTGGGGTAACGCGCACGCCGCGGTAGTGCCGTACCAGGCATTTCCGACCGCGGACGGTCACATCATCCTCACCGTGGGCAACGACACCCAGTGGGTGCGACTGTGCGAGCAGATGGAGCGGCGCGATCTGGCGGTCGATCCGCGCTTCGCCACCACCAGCGCCCGGATCGTGCATCGCGACGTGCTCGTACCGCAGATCGCGCAAGCGCTGCGGGCGCGCACCTGCGCGCAGTGGCTCACGTGTTTCGAGGCCGCGGGTGTGCCGTGCGGCCCCATCAACGACTTCAAGCAGGTGTTCGAAGATCCCCAAGTGCTGCACCGGCAACTGCGGGTCGACATTGCGCGCGCCGATGGCGGCTCGGTGCCGTCGTTGGCGAGCCCGCTGCGCTTGCAGGCGACGCCGGCGGCGTACCGCCGGCCCCCGCCGGCGCTCGGCGAGCACACCGAGGAGATCTTGAGAGCGCTTCTGGGGAAGGGTGATGCGGAGCTTGCGCGGCTGCGCGCCAAAGGCGTGATCTGAGGCACGGTGCAGCGCCACAGCGCCCGCATGCCGCCCGCATCGCCCATAGCACCGCGCGCCTGTAGGGCCGGTGCGGCATCGCCCCACACCGTCAAGAAACCAATGAGGGAGAGATAACCATCATGTCTCAGCTGTATCGTATCGTTCTCGCGCCGCTTGTCCTGGCCCCCATTACCGCGCTGGCGCAGCCCTTTCCGCCCAGCCAGATTCGCGTCGTCGTGCCCTTCCCGCCCGCCGGGCCGACCGACGTCATTGCCCGGCACGTCGGGCAGGCGCTGGCGGAGCAGTTGAAGACCGCTGTCGTGGTCGACAACAGGCCGGGGGCGAGCGCCATGATCGGTTCCGAGCATGTGGCGCGCTCGGCCCCGAGCGGCTCGGTGCTGCTGTTCAATGCCACCCACCAGGTGACGAACTCCGTCTTCTTCAAGAAGCTGCCCTATGATCCAGTGAAGGATTTCGCGGGTGTCGCGCTCGTCGCCAGTATCCCGAGCGTGCTCGTGCTGCACCCCTCGGTCCCAGCACGATCGGTGAAGGAGCTCATCGCCAGAGCGAAGCAGGAGCCGGGCAAGCTCTCCATGGCGACCTTCGGCGGCGCCAACCAGCTCTCCAGCGAGCTGTTCAAGTCGATGGCAGGCGTCGAGATCCTCAACATCGAGTACAAGGGCGCGGCGCCCTCGCTCACCGACGTCGTTGGCGGGCATGTCCCCATGATGTTCAACACGCTCGGCACGGTGCTGCCCTACGTGACGAGCAACAAGCTGCTGGCGCTCGGGGTAACGGGCCTGGAGCGCTCCAAGCTGCTGCCGAGCGTACCCACGATTGCGGAGGCGGGGCCGTTGCCCGGCTACGAGGCGGTGGCCTGGTTCGGCCTGTTCATGCCGGTCGGCAACGCCGAGGTGCAGGCGAAGCTTGCCGAGACCATGACGGCGGCACTGTCGACCAAGGACATGCGTGACAAGCTCGCCAAGCAGGGCGCCGATCCCGGAGCGCTCACGGGGCCGGCGTTCCAGAAGTTCGTCGAATCCGAGCTGGTGAAATGGAGCGGCGTCGGCGTGCGCGCCAACATTCAGAAGCAGTAGGCGGCCGACACACGGAGCCGCGCCACGCGCATTGACGCATTTGGCGCGGGAGGGCGGCTCCAGGCCATCGCGCGTCGAGCTGCCCCGGCGGGGCTTGCCGCATGCACGCTCCGCGGCAAGCGCCCGGCGACGCCGGCATCGGGCGCCGAGCGCGAGCTTTAGTCCGTCACCGCGCCCTTGCTCGCCGTCGATACCAGGCGCATGTATTTCGCCAGCAGCCCGCGGGTATAGCGCGGCTTGGGTTGCTGCCACGCCTTGCGCCGCGCGCTCAGCTCGCGCTCGCTGACGTTCAACTGGATGAGCCGCTTGGATGCATCGATGGTGACCGAGTCGCCGTTCTTTACCAGCGCGATCGGACCGCCTTCGTAGGCTTCGGGCGCGACGTGACCCACGACCATGCCCCAGGTGCCGCCGGAGAAGCGTCCATCGGTGATCAGCCCGACCGATTCGCCCAGCCCCTGGCCGATCAGCGCGGACGTCGGCGCCAGCATCTCCTGCATTCCCGGGCCGCCCTTCGGGCCCTCGTAGCGGATCACGATCACGTCACCCGGCTTGATCTTGCGCCCCATGATCGCGCTCATGCACGCCTTCTCGGAATCGAACACGCGCGCCGGTCCGGTGATGTGCAGGCTTTTCAGACCCGTGATTTTCGCGACGCAGCCCTCCGGGGCGAGATTGCCCTTGAGGATCGCGAGGTGGCCTTGCGCGTACATGGGCCGGTCCCACGGGCGGATCACTTCCTGGCCGGCGCGGGGCTCGGCGGGAACTGAAGCGAGCGCCTGGGCGATGGTCTTGCCCGTGATGGTGAGGCACTCGCCGTGCAGCAGATCGTGCTCGAGCAGCATCTTTAGAACCTGCGGCACGCCGCCCGCGTGATGGAAATCGGTGGCGACGAAACGTCCCGACGGTTTCAGATCGCACAGCACCGGGACCTTGCGGCGCACCCGCTCGAAGTCGTCGATGCTCCATTTCACGCCGGCGGCATGGGCGATCGCGAGGTAGTGCAAGACGGCGTTGGTCGAGCCGCCCGTGGCCATGATGAGCGCGACCGCGTTCTCGATCGACTTGCGCGTGATGATGTCGCGCGGCCGGATGGCGTTGCGGATCGCATTCACCAGGACTTGCGCCGAGGCGGCCGCGGAATCGGCCTTCTCGGGATCGGGCGAGGCCATCTGCGAAGAGCCGAGCACGCTCATGCCCAGCGCCTCGAATGACGACGACATGGTATTGGCCGTGTACATGCCACCGCACGCGCCGACGCTGGGACAGGCGTTGCGCTCGATGCCGTCGTAATCCTCCTTCGACATGTTGCCCGCGGCGAAGGCGCCGACCGCCTCGAAGGCGGAGACGATGGTGAGATCCTGCCCCTTCCACTTGCCCGGCTTGATGGTGCCCGCGTATACGTAGATGCCGGGAATGTTCATGCGCGCCATCGCGATCATGCCGCCCGGCATGTTCTTGTCGCAGCCCCCGCACACCAGGACGCCATCCATCATCTGGCCGTTGACCGAGGTCTCGATCGCATCGGCGATGACTTCGCGCGACACCAGCGAATACTTCATGCCCTCGGTGCCCATGCCGATGCCGTCGGTCACCGTCGGCACGCCGAACACCTGCGGCTTCGCACCCGCGGCCTCGAGCGCGGCGAGCGCCCGATCGACCAGCGGCTGAATGCCGGCATTGCAAGGGTTCATGGTCGAGTGCCCGTTGGCCACGCCGACGATCGGCTTGTCGAAGTCCCCGTCCTTGAATCCGACCGCCCGCAGCATCGCGCGGTTGGGCGAGCGGGCGATGCCGCCGGTGATGAGATGGCTGCGCCAGTTCTCTGCCATGGGGCTTTTCCTCGACGTTGGGCTTAAACTGACGATTCTAAGCGTAACGTCGTGCACCCGGAATGCTCGTCCACCCCCAGTTCGATCCCGTCGCCATTTCGCTCGGCCCGCTCGGCATTCGCTGGTACGGCCTCATGTATCTGGTCGGCTTCCTCGCCGGGCTCGTGCTCGGGCGGCGACGCGCGCAGCGCGATGCTTGGCGCGGCTTCAGCGCGCGCGAGATCGACGACGTGTTGTTCTACTGCGTGGTCGGCGTGGTCCTCGGCGGGCGCCTGGGCTATGTGCTCTTCTACAAACCGGCGTACTACCTCGCGCATCCGCTCGAGATCTTCTATGTCTGGCAGGGCGGCATGTCGTTCCACGGCGGCTTTCTCGGCGTGCTGGCGGCGATGCTGCTGTTCGTGCGCAAGAGCGGCAAGCCCTGGCTCGGCGTCATGGATTTCGTCGCGCCGATCGTGCCGCCGGGCCTTGCCGCCGGGCGCCTGGGCAATTTCATCAACGCCGAGCTGTGGGGACGGCCGAGCGAGGTACCCTGGGCGATGGTCTTTCCCCATGTCGACGGCATGGCACGCCATCCCTCGCAGCTCTACGAGTTCGCGCTCGAAGGCGTGGTGCTGTTCGTGGTGTTGTGGATGTTCTCGCGGCGGCCGCGGCCCGCGGGTGCAGTATCGGCGCTTTTTCTGATCGGTTATGGCTTGTCGCGCTTCGTGGTCGAGTACACGCGCGAGCCCGATAGCTTCCTGGGGTTGCTCGCGCTCGGCCTGAGCATGGGGCAGTGGCTCAGCTTGCCGATGATCGGTATCGGCGCGTGGCTGTTGTGGTGGAGCTACCGGCGCGGAAGGCCGCAGCCGTTGCGGTAATGATGCCGAGCCTTGTAGCGCGCCGATTTGCCGGGCAGCACGGCCTGGCGGTCAAGGGGCTCGCGCTGTTCGCTCAGGGGCGGCACCGTCAATCCGGCTGTATCCCGGCATCGCGAATCGCCTTGCCCCAGATGTCGTACTGGTTGCGTACGAAGGTGGTCAGCTCGTCGATCCCGGATGAGCGGCCGAGGAAGGCCTGCTTGTTGAGCTGATCGCGGACTTCAGGGCGATCGATCAGCCCGACCAGCTCCTTGTTGAGCCGCTCGGTGACGTTGCGCGGCATTTTCGCGGGGCCGAACATCCCGGCCCAGGGCACGATCGGGAATTCCGGCATGCCCGCTTCCACGATGGTGGGCACTTGCGGCAGCAGCGGGCTGCGCATGGGCAAGGTAGTGACGAGCGCGCGCAGCTTGCCGGACTCCACGTGCGGTGCGACCGTCGAGTAGGAGCTGATCATGAGCTGCACCTGGCCGGAGAGCAGATCGACGATGGCGGGGGGCTCCGTCTTGTACGGTATGTGCGTCATGTCGAGCTTGGCGAGCGCGGCCAGCATCGCCGTCATGACGATGGAGCTGGTGTTGCCGCTGGCATAGTTGAGCTTGCCCGGGTTCTTGCGCACGAGGGTGATCAATTCCGGCAACGTCTTTACCGGCAGGCGCGGATGCACGACGACGAAGAACGTGTAGTTGCCCACCAGGCTGATGGCGGTGAAGTCCTTCAGCGCCTCGTACGGCACCTTCTTTCGCAGATGCGGCGCGGCGGAGAGCGGGCTGTTGGTGGCGAGGAACAGCGTGTGGCCGTCGGCGGGGTGTCGCACGAGCTCGACCGCGGCGACGACGCCGTCGGCGCCCGGCTTGTTGTCGATCACCACCGACTGGCCGAGCGCCTGGCCGAGCGGCTGCGCGAGGATACGCATCACGATGTCGGTGGATGAACCGACGCCGAAGGGCACCAGCACGCGTATGGGCTTCGTCGGGTATTGCGCGAAAGCCAGCGAACCGGCCGCCGTCATTGCGATCGCTGCGATCCAGGCACCAAGCTTCTTCATGCTCCTCCCTTTCGATGCGCTCCCGGCATCAGCGTGCAGCGGTGGCACTTCTTCTACGCGTGCTGCTGAAGCTGCCGCGCCGCCAGACTCGCCCGCCGATCCAGCAGCCGCTGGAAGTTGTCCAGCGATCCCATGTGGGCATAGATCCGCGCGAGGTAGCCTTTGTGCATGAGCTCCTTCAGCTTCTCCCCCTCGAGCTGGCCGAGCTTCTCTTCGCTGACTCGCGCCATTCCGGAGAGCGCGATCGGCGGGCCCTCGTTGGGGCGTGCTTGCATGGTGAAGGGCTCGAGCAAGCCCAGACCCGCCAAGGTCGCTGCCATCTCGTTGGTGCGCTGGAGATCGGCCTCGTACTCGATCAGCAGCTTCTGCTGGCGCTCCCACTCCGGCAGTGGCGTACCCGCATCGTCGAACAGCCGATCGCCCTTGTCGCGAAGCGCCTTCTTCTCGACGCAGACCAGGCGCTCGTCGCGCAGCTTGCCATCGACCGTGATGGTCGCCATGCAGAAGGGATAGCGGCGCACATAGGCCGGCAGGTACGCGCGCCGATCCCAGGTGTTGTCCGACATGAGGAAGAGATTGCTCTGCGCCTCCAGGCCCAGGACGGCGAAAACGACGTAGGTTTTGCCCGCATCCGCGGTCGCGAACACGATCGCATAATCGCGCGCGACCAAGGGGAATTCGACCAGGCTCACGGGGAGCGCATTGAGATTGCGGAATGCCGGCGTGATCTTGCCGCGCTGTGGCACCAGCACGCGGTGGGCCTTGTTGAGCGGAACGATCTCGCCGTACGCGAAGGGCGGCGTGATCTGGGCGTCGTTGCTGGCGGCAGGGGTCGTATTCGCGGGCTCGGCCATGGCGTCAGTCTCCTCCGGGCGCATGGTAGCACGGGCGAAATCGCGAATCGCATCCGGCGTTTACCGTCCCCATGATCTCTAGTATCATCCCCCTCCTTCACCGGGGCGGTAGCTCAGCTGGGAGAGCGTCGCGTTCGCAATGCGAAGGTCGGGAGTTCGATCCTCCTCCGCTCCACCAAATCACAAAAGGCCACCCATTTTTCGGGTGGCCTTTTGTGATTTGACGGGTTGCGGGATCGAACTGCCGACCGATAGGGCCGGCTCGGACAGGCGGGAGCAACTGCTTGCTCCTGCCTGCCTAGCGGGCGGGCCGCGGCCCACGGGAGTTCGATCCTCCTCCGCTCCACCAAATCACAAGAGGTCACCCGTTTTTCGGGTGGCCTTTTGTGATTTGACGGGTTGTGGGATCGAACTGCCGACCGATAGGGCCGGCTCGGACAGGCACTTCACCCCGACCTCGGCGTCGTGGCTGAACATGGTCGAGCGCTTCTTCCGTGACATCACCACAGAGCGACTGCGCAGTGGGGTGTTTACCAGCGTGGGCGAATTGATCAGCGCCATCGATGAGTACATCGCTGATCACAATGCCCACCCCAAAGCGTTCATTTGGACCAAGAGCGCACGCGACATCCTGCAGAAGGTCATTCGCGCCGATAGCCGCTTAAGTTCCAAACAGAATGAAACACTACACTAGCGTCAAACTGTAAACCGAGGTTTGCAGGGTTTGCAGGTTTGCACCCGGCCAAGGGTGGGCGTTGAATTCACCCCCTGGAACCGAAAAACGGTCACCCCTATTCCGGCCAGTGCTGGCGTGGGTTTCCAGCGATTTCTGGGCCGAAAAATGGCCACCGTGGAATTTGGCCGAAGAAAAGGGCCTGCGGCATGCGCAGACCCTTGGGTGGTTTGCAGTCAGGCGGTGCGATAGGCCCGCTGCCCGTCCGCCCCCTTCTCGGTGACCACCGCGTAACCGAGGCGCTTCCTGACCATGCCGGAGATCGCGCCGCGAACGGTGTGGGCCTGCCAGCCGGTGTCGGCCATCATCCGGGCGATGGTCGCACCGCTGGGGTGGCGCATTGCGTCGATGATCGTAGCCAGCTGGGTGCCGGGGCTGATGGTGGGCGGGGTGACCTCCAATTTCTGGAGGGCATCGTGGTGTCGCCTTTTGCGACGGCGTCGGGGGCGTCCAGTTTCTGGCCACCCTTCGGGACGGGGCGCTGTTTGCCGATGGCGGCGTAACCGGCATTGGTGAGCAGGTGACTCTCTTCGGATTCTGCGATGAACCCTCGGGCGAGCAGGCTCTCGATGACCTTCGTGCGGACACCGCCGCGCAGGGAGGGCGGGAGGGGTTCGATGTTGCCTTCCGGGCGACCGACGGCGGCCTTGAGGATGGCGGTCTGGGTTTCGGTCAGTTTGGATTGGGCGGTCATGGCGATCTCCGGTGGTTGGTGGGCGTCGTCACTCGTCGCTGCCTAAAATCGCCAGCAGGTCGTCCAGCTCGGCCAGCACCCGCCCGAGATCGCCGGCGTGGCCCCAATGGATGGCATCGGGGTTATGACCGAAGTGGTCGTCGGCGAGTTGCCGCAGCCGTTCCACCTTGGCGTGGATGGCGGCGGTGCGGGCGAGGTAGGCGTCGAGGGCGGTTGGCTTGGCGTTCATCGTGGGGTGATTGACCACGCCTCTGTGAACGCGCTGTTCGATCAGGAAGCCAAGCTATTTCTTCGATTTGTCATTGTGGCGCCAAAATGGCGACAGTGATACACTGAAGGCTCAAGTGATTGTTGGAGGTAAGAAATGGGTACCGCTGTTGCCAAACAAGATCGTATTGGTGCTCGGGTTCCGCATGAGGTCTATGAGACGCTGTGCCGTGCCGCCGAGCTGACAGGGGCCACGGTCAACCAGTTCTTGGTGCAGGCTGCGTTGAAAGAGGCCCAGGAAGTCATCGAACGCGAGGAGGTCATCCGCCTCAGTCCGCGCGACTGGAACTGGTTGCTCGACTTGATGGAAAACCCATCCAAGCCGAACGCCAAACTGAAGGCTGCCATGAAGCGTTATCAGAAAGCCAAGCGTGACGATCCAGGTACTGCCTTTAGCTGGGAGCCATGACCGGCAGGGGTTTGACTGTGGCCGTCAGGAACTGAACGACTGGCTACGGCAGGTCGCGCGCCAGCATCAAGACAAGGGGCTGTCGAAAACCTTCGTCGCCATCCGTGAGATTGAGCCGGCCCGCATTTGCGCCTACTACGCGCTGACCTTGGCCGAACTCGAAAACCGGCATCTGCCGGATGCCTGGCGCAAGAAACTGCCGCGCCGCATTCCCGGCGTGCGACTGGGCCGGCTGGCGGTCGACCGGCAATACCAGGGCAAGGGGCTGGGGGAACTCTTGCTGGTCGATGCCCTGACGCGGGCGCGGCGCATCTATGCCGGGGCGGGCGGGATTGGTTTGTTCGTCGATGCGCTCGATGAGCAGGCGGCTGGGTACTATCGCCGCTTCGGCTTTGAGGCAGCACCGGATAATCCGCTGCTGCTGTTCCTGTCGGCACGAGCCGAAGGCGAAGGACGCCTGAAGGGCGGTCCCGCGTAGCGGGATGCCGTCACGAGCGAGGCGAGGCGGCACAAAGGTCGTGGAACAAGAATGATTGAAGGGTGAGATGGCGAACAACAACAAAGAAACCGAACGGGGGGAACTGCACAAAACCATCTGGCGCATCGCCAACGACCTGCGCGGCAGCGTGGATGGCTGGGACTTCAAGACCTACGTACTCGGCATGCTGTTCTACCGCTTCATCTCGGAAAATCTGACCAGCTACCTCAATGAGCAGGAGCGCAAGGCAGGCAGCCCGGATTTCGACTATGCACGCTTGAGCGATGCCGACGCCGAATTCGGGCGTGCCGAGACGGTGAAGGAAAAAGGTTTCTACATCTTGCCTTCCGAACTGTTTGCCAATGTGCGGGCCCGCGCCCGGCATGACGCCAATCTCAACGAAACGCTTTCCCGTATCTTTGCCGACATCGAAGGTTCGGCCACCGGCAGCGACAGCGAAGACGACTTCAAAGGGCTGTTCGACGATCTCGACGTCAACAGCAGCAAGCTCGGCCCTACTGTAGCCAAGCGCAATGAAAAGCTGGTCAAGTTGCTCGATGCCATCGGCGACCTGCCGCTCTCCAATGGTGGCGGGTTTTCTGCCAACAGCATCGATTTGTTTGGCGACGCCTACGAATACCTGATGCAGATGTATGCCTCCACCGCCGGCAAGTCCGGCGGCGAGTTCTACACGCCGCAGGAAGTCTCCGAACTGCTGGCCCGCATCACCGTCGTCGGCAAGACCGACGTCAACAAGGTGTATGACCCGGCCTGTGGTTCGGGTTCGCTGTTGCTCAAGTTCGCCAAGGTGCTGGGCCACGACAAGGTGCGCCAGGGTTTCTTCGGTCAGGAAATCAACCTGACCACCTACAACCTGTGCCGGATCAACATGTTCCTGCACGACGTCAATTACGAGAAGTTCGACATCGCCCACGGCGACACGCTCACCGATCCGGCCCATTGGGACGACGAACCCTTCGAAGCCATCGTCTCCAATCCGCCGTATTCGATCAAATGGGACGGCGATGCCAATCCGCTGCTGATCAACGACCCGCGCTTTGCCCCAGCCGGCGTGCTTGCCCCCAAGAGCAAGGCCGATCTGGCCTTCACCCTGCACATCCTTTCCTGGCTGGCGGTCAACGGCACGGCGGCCATCGTCGAATTCCCCGGCGTGCTTTATCGCGGCGGCGCGGAACAGAAAATCCGCCAGTACCTGATCGACAACAACTACGTCGATGCCGTCATCCAGCTGCCGCCCGACCTGTTCTTCGGCACCACCATTGCCACCTGCATCATCGTGCTGAAGAAGTCCAAGCACGACAACGCTACTTTGTTCATCGACGGCACCAATGAATTCGTGCGCAGCGGCAACAAGAACAAGCTGCTACCCGAGCACCATCAAAAGATCCTCGATGCCTTCGTTCAGCGCAAGAACATCGAACACTTCGCACGGCTGGTGGAGAACGATGACATTGCCGCCAACGGCTGCAACATCGCCGTCTCCAGCTACGTCGAGCAGGTGGATACCCGCGAAGCCGTCGACATCACTGCGCTCAACGCCGAGATCGCCCGCATCGTAGCGCGGCAGACGGAGTTACGGACGCAGATCGATGCCATCGTCGCTGATCTAGAGGGAGCACAAACATGAGCCAGATCGCCAATCTCATCCTGCAGTTATGTCCGGATGGTGTGGAACACCGTGGGCTTGGTGAAGTGGGTGAGTTTATTCGCGGGAACGGTCTGCAGAAGAGTGACCTTCGCAACTCTGGTTTCGGTGCGATCCACTATGGCCAAATCCATACCATTTATGGGGTATGGGCGCGTGAAACCAAGTCGTTCGTTACAGAGGAAATGGCTCGCAGGCTGCGTAAGGCGCGCCCTGGTGACCTTGTAATCGCGACGACGAGCGAAGACGATGCAGCAGTAGCCAAGGCCGTCGCCTGGGTCGGCGAAAGTGAGATCGCAGTCAGTGGTGACGCATATATCTATCGGCACTCTCTTGAGCCGAAATATGTCGCGTACTTCTTCCAAACAGAGCAGTTCCAGTCGCAGAAAACGCGCCACATCACGGGCACCAAGGTGCGTCGCATATCCGGGGATAGCCTTGCAAAGATCAGGATCCCTGCGCCGCCACTCGAGTTGCAACGCGAAATCGTGAAGGTACTCGACAATTTCACCAAGCTAGAGGCGGAGCTAGAGGTGGAGCTAGAGGCGGAGCTAGAGGCGCGTCGGCGGCAGTACCAGTACTACCGCGACGCGCTGCTCAGTTTTGATGAGCGTATGAGTGGCGCAAGCAAGCAAGCAAGCAAGCAAGCAAGCAAGCAAGCAAGCAAGCAAGCAAGCAAGCAAGCAAGCAAGCAAGCAAGCAAGCAAGCAAGCAAGCACGCAAGCAAGCAAGCAAGCAAGCAAGCAAGCAAGCAAGCAAGCAAGCAAGCAAGAAAGCAAG
>JADLAC010000067.1 GCA_020848435.1 Burkholderiales bacterium
ACCATGCCGGCGGTTTCCAGTTCGGTCATTACCTCGCGGGTATGCTGGATAGACCAGCCCATTTGCTCGGCGATCTGAGCTGCCGTCGCCTCGCCCGCTTCGCTCAGGTAGCCCAAGAGCCACTCGGTGCGGGTCTCGCGATTGAGCCGGCTGTCGATCATTCCTGCACCGGCTCCAGGTTCGTCCTGACGGTCCAGAACTCCACCGCCGGAACACCGATCGTCGCAACCCGAACCGCGCTGCCGTTCTTCTTGACGATCGTCACGAGTTGGCCGGCGTAGCGGCCGCGCAGGACTCGGTATTTCATGCGGCGCTCCTGAGCAGCCCGGCGCGCTCCATGCGAGCCGCGAGCGCGGTCATGGCTTTCTGCGCGTTGATGATGGCGGCCATGAGACTCAACGAATCAGGTGGTCGCCCGCTCGGCGGGCTCGGGGCTCGGCACGGCCGGCGCACCTTCGGCGCCGATCAGCTCGGGCCAGATGCGGAACCAGTCATCGGGGCGCAGGTCCCAGCGGCAGACTGCGCGCTCGGTCGCCACCTCGATCGCCGTGCATCGCTCGATCGGCACTGGCCGCACCCCACTGCGCCACTGCGACAGCAGCACCGGATGCGCTCCGATCAGACGGGCCAGATCGACCGCTTTGCGGTCTGCGAGGTACTCGTTGAGCGTCATGCCGACAAGCATAGCTGGTCGATAATCAATGGTCAATAGCGCTACGCTACGGTAGGGTTTCCCCTACACCGCACGCAGCGCGGCGCTATTGACAGGCGCGTAGCGCTCCGCTAATCTGCTTCTTGTCGCCCACACAACCGACAGGAGCCGCAGATGAACACCTACACCATCGAGCGCATCAACCAGGACGACTACTACTTCGTTGCGTTCCCGGCCGACGAGAACGAGGACGCAATCATCCTGCGCGGCGACGTGTACGCCGAAGCGCGCCAGTACGCCGAAAGCATCGGCATCGAGTTGGCTGAGTAGGGGCCAAGCATGACCACCTCCGCCCCTGCCGCCGCAACCGACGGCCACCGAGCCACCCTGCTACAGCGCGAGGTGGACGACCTGCGCGGCCGGCTCGGCCAGCTTCTTGCGGCTGCCAAGCGTGCGGCAAGCGACATGGAGCGCGCGGCGATGTTGATCGGCGGGAACTACCTCGGCACCGGCTACGCGCAGTCATTGAACGAGCGCGCCGACGAACTGCGCGCCGCCATCGCAAGGAGCGAAGCATGAACAACGAACGTCCTACCGCCGACGCCGAGCTTGAGCAGCGCATCAGCCGCGAGGTCGTTCGCATGATCGGCCGCGCTGCCAGCGACCCGGCGTACTGCGCGCGACTCGTCAACGACGCCGAAATCGACCTGCACGAGCTGCGCGTGCGGCTGCACGGCGAGTCGATGACGTTCGAGCGCGCCGTGTTCGACCTGATGCACATGTGCGCCCGAAAGGACGACCCCGAGGCGTTGGCGATTGCCGCCGAGACGATCCGCGCCGAGGTGGAGTTGGCAATCGAGCGTGACGCGGCCGTCTACGGCATGGCGGCGACGACCGTCGCACTTGGGGAGGACTACTGATGCGTATCGACACCGACGACCTGGCCGAAGCTCGCGGGCTGCTCGGCGGGCTGGCAAGCGCCGCCGTGCTGCTGATGCTCGGCGTGATGTTCGCCTTCGCACTCTTTGGGAACTGACATGAGCCGCGGCGCTGCTTGCGAGGGCGGATTGGGACACACGGTTAGGAATGGCAGGGCCAGGCGCGGCCGGGCAGGGATTGGCATGGCGCGGCGCGGCGCGGCGTGGTCTGGCTAGGCATGGTCGGGCATGGTTCGGCAAGGCAAGGGCTGTTTTCAGCGGACAGGCTTCGGCCTGTCCGGTGCGAATAGCACCCGTGGCGCGGTGCGGCTAGCTGCGGCGTGGCAGGGCATGGCTCGGCAAGGTCTTTCAACAGGAGAACACGAAATGAGCGCGGTACTGAAAGCAGTGAACGAGAAGACGAACGGCGGAAAAGCCACCATCGAGGCCGGAGAGCCTTACGCGGTTGCGCTGACGATCACCGGATCGTCCGATCTGCTGTTCCACCGCTGGAATTGCGAGGCAGTCGATGCGAAGGCGAAGGCCGCGAAGAACAGCAAGTCGAAGAAGTCCGACGACGTGGAGTCGTATTTGTGGCGCAACGATGCCGGCGAACTCTGCATCCCCGGCGAGTACCTGCGCCAGTCGATCATCATGGCCGCAAAGTTCCGGCAAGACCCGCGCTCGCCGCGCAAATCGGCGATGGACTTGTTCAAGGCCGGCGTCGTCACGCTGACGAACCTCTCGTCGCTCGGAGTCAGCGACAGCGACTACCTCGATACGCGCCGCGTGATGGTGCAGCGGGCCGGCATCAACCGCACCAGGCCCGCGATGCGCGCAGGTTGGAAGGCCGGTTTCGAGCTGCAAATCCTCACGCCCGAATACATCGACCCGCACTTCTTGCAGGACGTGATCCAAATGGCTGGCCGGCTCGTCGGCATCGGAGACTTTCGGCCGACATTCGGCAGGTTCAACGTGACGGCCTTCGAGGTGCTTGCATGAAACCCGCTCTCACCTACCGCGAAGCCAGCGTCATCGAGTGTGCGCGTGACGCGCTGGCGAAGTGCGACTACCGGCGGGCCAAGCGCACCGACCCGACGCCGATGCAACGTCAGGCGGCATTGGCGAACTGGCGTGCCGAGCCGCTGCTGACGCGGATCGCGCATCTGTTCCGGGTGAACCGTGAGCCTCGCTGCTAAACGCCACCTGTCGCGCGTCGCCGCGCTCGGCTGCGTGATCTGCCGGCGGCTCGGCATGAGCGATACGCCTGCGGAAATCCACCATCCCAGGTTCGCGGCAGGCATGGCGCAGCGTGCGTCGGACTGGCTGGCGATACCGGCTTGCCCCGAGCATCACAGAGGCCCGCGAGGCATCCACGGCGACCGCAGCGTACTGCGGCAGATCAAGTGCGACGAGCCGGCGTTACTCGCCGACGTGATCGAGTTACTGAGCCGCGAATGATGGACGACGGCGGCATCCAGTGGTGGCAGACGATGGGCTGCCGCGAGGAATACGAAGCGCGTGCTACGGCGCATGACGGTAGCGACACAGGAGAAACGGAAATGGCACTCATCGCAGCCGACAACGGCGGAAGCTTCAAGCCCGTCCCGCAGGGCGTCCACATGGCCCGGTGCTATCGGGTGATCGACCTCGGCACGCAGGAAACGAACTATCAAGGTGAACTGAAGGCGCAGCGCAAGATTCTCATCGGATGGGAACTGTTCGGCGAGGACGAAGCCGGCGAGCCGCTCACGACCGACGACGGTAAGCCGATGACGATCAGCAAGCGGTACACGTTGAGCCTGTCGCGCAATGCGCGACTTCGCGCCGATCTGGAATCGTGGCGCGGTCGCGCCTTCACCGACCAGGAGCTACGTGGCTTCGACGTTGGCAACCTGCTCGGCGTCTACTGCATGGTCAACGTCACGCACGATTCGCGCGACGGCAAGACGTACTCGAACATTGCCAGCATCAGCCCGGTGCCTGCGATGCTGAAGAACGCCAAGCCGGCCGGCGTTCACCCGAACCAGACGTTCGACGTGACCGACCCCGACATGGCTGTTTTCGAGACGTTCCACGACAAGCTGAAGGAACTGATTCAGCAGTCGTTCGAGTG
Source organism: Burkholderiales bacterium (assembly GCA_020848435.1). Taxonomy (GTDB): domain Bacteria; phylum Pseudomonadota; class Gammaproteobacteria; order Burkholderiales; family WYBJ01; genus WYBJ01. Next base: position 3,686 of record JADLAC010000067.1, read on the forward strand.
GCGTGCTCAAAAGACTCCGCCGAGCAAAGCGGCGCAGACGACGACCGCCGACGCGTTCGAGGACGAAGAAATCCCGTTCTGACCATGCGCCACAACCGCATCAGAACCGCGCTACAGGCGCTCGGCGGGGCCGGGACGACCCAGGACATTACCGGCGTCGTCCGGGCGCGTCCTGAGTGCGTCTCAGCGCAACTAGCCGGCATGGCGCAGCGCGGCCAGGTGCGGCGAGCCGGCAACCGGATGGTTGCGGTCAAGCGATGGGACAACGGCCGGCGACTCGTGCCGGCCACCATCTGGGAGTTGACATGCTGAAACTGTACGAAGTCGCCGGCCATGTCGCCGAGGCTCTGGAAACCGGGTTCGATGCCGAGACTGGCGAAATGTCGCCCGAGCTGGTCAATGCGCTGGTCGAATTCGAAGGCAAGGGCGCGGCCGTTACTGCCTACATCCTGAACCTCGAAGCCGAAGCCGAAGCGGTCAAGACGGCGATCCAGCGGCTGACGAATCGCAAGCGCGCGATAGAGGCGCGCTCGGATGGGCTGCGCCGCTACCTGCGCGAGAACATGGCTGCGACCGGCATCAAGCGGATCGACGCTATCGACGGGACGTTTTCGGCGCGGCTGGAAATCGGCCGCGACGAGTCGGTCGAAATCGACCCGACCGTCGTCCTGCCGGACAGCCTGTGCCGCGTGAAGGTCGAGGCCGACAAGACCAAGATCAAGGCCGCGATCAAGGCCGGCGAGCCGGTGCCGGATGGCGTGCGCCTGGTGCGCCGGGATCGGCTCGTCATTGCCTGACCATGATCCGAACGTTCGTGCTCCGCGACGAAGTCAACTGCCGGCAGCTTTACGCCTTCCTGCGGTCGAACTGGCTCGCAATGGCGCAGGCCGGCAAGCCGCTCGGCGTGCTGGTGGCCGAGCACAAGGCCAAGCGCAGCAACCCGCAGAACCGATTGCTGTGGGCCGTGCTCAACGAGATCGCCGCGAACGCATGGGTTGACGGCAAGCAGTACAGCGCCGAAGCGTGGCATGAGCACTTCAAGCGCCAGTTCAT
>JADLAC010000068.1 GCA_020848435.1 Burkholderiales bacterium
GTCGATGATGCGCCCGGTCAGGTTTTCCTCCGCCTTGATGTCGCGTTCCAGCTTGAGATGCTCCGTCGGGTGCAGCGGCGTGAGGTTCTCGAACAGGATCTTGTGCTTGGCGTTCTCCGGGGGCTCGGAGTTGACCTTGTCCACCTTGACCAGGGCGAAGTAGCGCTCGCCGTCCTTGGGGGTGCGAATTTCGCCCTCGATGGTGTCGCCGGTGTGCAAGTTGAAGCGCCGGATCTGCGAGGGACTCACATAGATGTCGTCCGTGCCGGCGAGGTAGGAGGTGTCGGGGGAGCGCAGGAAGCCGAATCCGTCGGGCAGGACTTCGAGCGTGCCGCCGCCGTGAATGGTCTCGCCCTTGCGCGCGTGGTTCTTCAGCAGCGCGAAAATGAGATCCTGCTTGCGCATGCGATTGGCGCCGTCGATCTCGTTTTTCACGGCCATCTCCACGAGTTCGCCCACGTGGAGGTTCTTCAACTCGGACAAATGCATAGACGGGAGCCTGGGATCGTCCCCGCGACAGACGAGGATTCGGATTGAGCTTCTGGGACAGCGGGAGTTTCGTCAGGAAGCACGAAGGACCGCACGCGGTGCTCGGCGGGGGGAGGCTTCCGACTTGTTTCGGGAAAGACTAGCCGGTTCAGATATTACTGTCAATGAACGCCGTGAGCTGCGACTTGGATACCGCGCCTACCTTGGTGGCTTCGACGTTGCCGTTCTTGAACAGGAGCAGCGTCGGGATGCCGCGGATGCCGTACTTCGGCGGCGTGGCCTGGTTGTGATCGACGTTGACCTTGGCCACCTTGAGGCGGCCGGAATACTCCTTGGCGACTTCGTCCAAGGTGGGGGCGATCATCTTGCACGGACCGCACCATTCCGCCCAGAAATCCACCAATACCGGTGTCCCGGACTTGAGCACCTCGGTTTCGAAAGTGTCATCGCTGACGTGAAGGATGTGTTCGCTCATGGGAGAACTAAGGGAATCCTGAGGATGAAGACGGGGAGGCCGCCGCGGTTTGTTGACCGTCTCGGCGCGAGCGGCAAGCTATGCTACCGAAATTCGTAGCGAGTGGGAAGAAACAGACTCGCCGACGACGCTGATCGCAGCTGGTGCCACCGGCGCATTGGGCCGGCGGGGCGCGCGAGGCGCGCGTTACGGCCGCGCGCCAGGGCGGCCGGGAATTTGTCCCGGCTCGCTCCGGGCGCGCCTCGGAGCGCTCGACGACATCTGTTAGAATCCCTGAAATTTCCTGCAATTCAGAGCCTTTACATGACTTACGTCGTTACCGAATCGTGCATCAAGTGCAAATATACCGACTGCGTGGACGTCTGCCCGGTCGACTGCTTTCGGGAAGGGCCCAACTTCCTGGTGATCGATCCGGATGAATGCATCGATTGCACCTTGTGCGTCGCGGAGTGCCCGGTCGAAGCCATCTTCGCCGAAGACGATGTGCCCGAGAATCAGCGTGCGTTCATCCAGGTCAATGCTGATCTCGCGAAGCAATGGCCGGCCATCATCGAGAAGAAGGATGCCCCCGCCGACGCCGATGAGTGGGCCAAGGTCAAGGACAAGCGAGACTTGCTCGACCGCGGCGAGTAGCCGGCCGGGCCACGACGTCCGGCCGCGATCGCGCCCCCGGTTCCAGCGCCTTCAATTCTCATGCCCGAGTCCTCGCGCCTGAGGACGCTCGGCCTGCCGCCCTCGCAGCTCGTCGCGGGCGCGTGCCGCTACATCGCGCAACACCACGCCGCGCAGGGACGCGACCTCACCCGGTTGACGCTCCTCATACCGCATTTACAGGCCGGAGCTGCGGTCGCTCGCGCCTTGCGCGCGGCCACCGGCGCCGAGGTGCTGTTGTTGCCGCGCATCACGACGCTCGCGAGCTGGGCGCAGGACATCCCGGTCGAGGCGTCCGTCATGTCGGGCGCGGCACGCGAGGCGATGCTCCATCAGGTGCTCTCGCAACGGGGCTGGTTCGCCCAGGCGGACCTGTGGGCGATCGCGGGAGAGCTCAATGGGCTGCTCGACGAGCTGACACGCTGGCGCGTCGGGATGCCGGATTCGATCGCCGACTTTCAGCGCCGCATCGAGGCCGCCTATCGTGCGCGCGCCGGCGCTTCGTTCGCCTTCGAAGCGAAGCTCGTGTACGAATTGTGGCATGCGGCGACGCGAAGCGCCGGCAGCCTCGATGTCGAGGGGGCCTATCGACTGCGGCTCGGCAAGCTCGCCGGCGCGCTACGCGATCCGCTCTATGCCATCGGGTTAGGGCGACTCACGCCCGCCGAAAACGAATTCTTCGAGCGCTGCGCCGCGCGTATCGAGGTTACTTGCTTCGTCGCGGAAAGCGAGCCGTCGGCCCACAGCTGCGCCGCGGAACGCGCTCTCGCTCTCGCTTGGCCCGCGCTGCTCACGCGCACGCTGCATGAACGCGCGGCGGAGCTGAGGCAAGCCGATCGATCGAGCGCGTTACGCGCGCGGTTGCGCCTTTTCGGTGCCCACGGCGTCGAACAAGAAGCGCAAGCCGTCGATCTCGCGATCCGCGAGTGGCTGGTACAGGGTCGTCAGCGGATCGCGGCCGTCGTGTTCGATCGATTGACGGCGCGGCGCGCTAGAGCGCTGCTCGAGCGCGCGCAGGTCCTGGTTCGCGACGAGGCTGGATGGGCACTGTCGACCACCAGTGCCGCCACGGTGCTGAGCCGCCTGTTCGATGCCCTTGGCAACGACTGCTACCACCGCGATCTGCTCGACCTGCTCAAGTCTCCGTTCGCTTTGGCTGACTGGCCGCGGGCTGCTCGGCAGCAGGCCGTGTGGCGATTGGAGCGGCGGATACGCGAGGCGAGCGTCCGCTGCGGACTGGAGCGCTACCTGCGCCTCGCCGAGAAGACGGGCGACGCCGAGCTCAAGCAACTGCTCGTTCGCGTGCAGCGCGCCGGCCGCATGCTGGCCCTCGACCGCCGTAAGTCGCTTCCTGCTTGGCTCGAAGCGGTCGAGCACAGCGCGCGCGCGCTTGGCGTGCACGCGGGGCTCGAACACGATGCCGCGGGAGCGCAGCTTCTGGAGTTGATGCGCAGCTTGGGCAGCGAATTGGCGGGCGCCAGCTACGCGGTGAGCTTCGGGGAGTTCCGGCGCTGGTGGTCGCGGCGCCTGGAAGCGGCCACCTTCCGCGACGCGGCGATCGATAGCCCGGTGATTTTCACCTCCTTGCCCGCGGCTCGCCTGCGCGCGTTCGATGCGGTGCTGGTGATCGGGGCCGATGCAGCGCATCTGCCTGGCCCCGCGAGCGCCGAGATGTTCTTCAACCAGTCGGTGCGCCGGGAGCTTGGCTTGCCCGGCCGGGCCGAGCGCGTTCGCGCGCTGGAGGAGGACTTGCTCGGGCTGATCGCGAATGCCGGCGAAGTGCTCGTCACCTGGCAGCGGACCCGCGACGGTGAACCCAACCTTCTTTCGCCGCTGTTCGAGCGCTTGCACGCTTTGCATCAGCTCGCATGGCAGGACTCGCTCATCGATACGCACCTGCCGGCGTTGCTGGCTGCGCAAGCGGCGGGGCGCGCCGCGGATGCAAGTGCGCTGCAGAGCACGCCGCCCGCGCCGCGCGTGCCGGCGGCCGCCGTCCCCGATGCGGTGTCGGCGAGCGGCTACAACGCGCTCATGGCGTGTCCGTACCAGTTCTTCGCCCGCTACGTGCTGGGGCTGCGCGCGCTCGAAGATGTGCAGGAAGCTCTCGACAAGGCGGGCTATGGCAGCCGCATCCACGAGGCGCTGTACCGATTCCATGCGACTCATCCGCGCGTGTCGGATAGGGATAGTGCGAGTGCGCAAGCCGAGCTCGATGGCTTGTCGCAGGCCGTCTTTGCCGACCTGATCGCGGACAATTACGTCGCGAGCGCCTGGTTGGCACGCTGGCAAGCCGTCATTCCGGGCTATCTCCAATGGCAGCGCGAACGCGAAGCGCAGGGCTGGCGCTTTCATGCGGGCGAGCTGGAACGCGCCATCACCATCGCCACGCCCGCCGGCCGCACGCTGCGGCTACACGGGCGCATCGATCGCGTCGACATGCATGCGGACGGCGCCGTCGCTGTCGTGGACTACAAGACGCAGGCGCGCACCAAGCTCAGGGGCAAGCTGCGCATCGACGGCGAGGACGTGCAATTGCCGCTGTATGCGCTGCTTTGGGGCGGCCCGATAGCGGCGGCGCTGTTTCTCGGTCTCGACGCTCCAGTGGATGGAGTCGCATGCGAGGGCGACATCGACGCACTCGCCCGCGCGGTGGCAGAACGCCTCGGGCAACTGTTCGATCGCATTCATGAAGACGCGTCGCTGCCGGCACACGGCGTGGAGGCGGTCTGCCGCCACTGCGACGTATCCGGTTTGTGCCGGCGGAAGTATTGGGCATGAACGAGCGCGCGATGCATGCGCTGGCCGCGCACGCGCTCGATCCGGCGCGCAGCGTCGTGGTCGAAGCCTGTGCCGGCAGCGGCAAGACCTGGCTGCTCGTGTCGCGGATCGTGCGCCTGCTGCTCGCGGGCGTGGCCGCGGGCGAAATCCTGGCGATCACGTTCACCCGCCATGGCGCGCAGGAGATGGCGCAGAGGCTGCGCGAATGGCTCGAGCTGCTCGCCACCGCCGACGCGGCGAGCGTGCGCGAGTTCCTGCGTGTGCGTGCGCTCGCGCCGGATGAAATCGAGGCTGCGATCGAGCGGGGGCGCGGTTTGCACGAGGACGTGCTGCGCGCCCAGCCCGGCATCACGATCACGACCTTTCATAGCTGGTATCTGCAGGTGCTGCGCAGTGCGCCCCTGGATGGCGGCGCGCTGGGTGATGTCGCGCTCACCGAGCAGACGTCCGTGCTGCTGGAGGAGGCATGGGAGCTATTCGCCGCCGCGTGCCAGCGCGACCCGAACGTTGCGGCTACCCGCGCGCTCGATGCGTTGTTTCGCGATTGCGGCCTGCACAACGCCCGCTCGTTGCTGACCCGGTTCGTGCAGCATCGCGCCGACTGGTGGGCGTACGCGGGGTCCGGCGCCGGCGCGGTCGAGCGGATGCTGGCGAGCCAGCGCGCGGGCTTGTCGGTCGCGCCCGAGACGGACATGCTGGCTGCGCTTTTCGGCGACGCTGCATGCACTGCGGATCTGCGCGAGTACGCCGTCTGCCTGGCGAAGGGATCGCCGAGCGACCAGGAACACGGGCAAGCGCTCGACGCGGCATTGAGCGCAGCCACGCACGCGCTTGCCTGGGAGCAGGTGTGGCGCGTGTTTTTCACGGACAAGGGGCAACCGCGCAAGCTCAAGCGAACCGGGGTGCAAGTGTCACGCCTGGGCGTCGCGGGCCAGGCGCGATTCATGGCGCTGCACGAGCGATTGACCGAGCGCCTGCTCGCCGCCCGCGGCGCGCTCGCCGAGCAGGCGAGCTACCGGGCCAATGCCGCCGGCTTGACGGCCGGCGCTGCCCTGCTCGCGCACTACCAGCGCCTGAAAAGCGATCGGCAGGTGATCGACTTCGCCGATGTCGAATGGCTCGCCTTCGATCTGCTCTCGCGCAGCGACCAGGCGCTCAGCGTGCAATACAAGCTCGACAGCCGCTTCCGCCATATCCTGCTCGACGAGTTTCAGGACACCAATCCACTGCAATGGCTCGCCCTCAAAGCCTGGTTCGATGCCGCGACCCAGGCCGATGCGAGGCCGCATGTCTTCCTCGTGGGCGACCCCAAGCAGGCCATTTATCGCTTCCGTCGTGCCGAGGCGCGCTTGTTCGACGAAGCGCGCAACTGGCTGCACGCGCGGCACGACGCGACGCTGCTGTCGCAGAACGTCTCGCGGCGTTGCGCGCAGCCGATACTCGATATCGTGAACCGGCTGTTCGGCGCCGAGGACCGGTTCGTTCCCTTCGCGGCGCACGCGGCGCACGATCCGGGACTGCCGGGCCGCGTGGAGGTGCTCGCGCTTGCGAAGCGTGCCGCGCAAGCGCCGGTTCCACGACCAGGTCCAAGCGGCATGCCGCTGCGCGATCCGCTCGTCATGCCTTTCGCCGAAACATCGGACTTGCGCCGCGAGGAGGAAGCGGCGCTGCTGGTGCAGCGCTTGCGGGAGATCGTCCCAGGCTGGGTTCTCGCCGGCGAGACGGACAGCGCAGCGCGATCCGCGCGCTATTCGGATGTCATGCTGCTGGTGCGGCGGCGGACCCATTTGCAGACTTACGAACGCGCGCTGCGCCACGCCGGGATACCGTTCACGACCGCGCGCCAAGGCGGGCTGCTCGATACCCTGGAAGCGAACGACCTGATGGCGTTGCTCGAATTCCTGGTCTCGCCGTTCGATGATCTGAAGCTCGCGCACGCACTGCGCAGCCCGATATTCGCCGTGACCGACGACGACTTGATCGCGATCGCGCGCGCGCCGGGCCGTTGCTGGTGGGAGCGACTGCAAACGATGGTGGCCGCAGCTCCGGCACCGGCTCTCGAACGTGCGCGGTCGCTGCTTGCGCGCTGGCTGGAGCAGGCCGACCGGCTGCCGGTGCACGATCAGCTCGATCGCATCTACTGCGACGGCGATATTGCCGCGCGCTACGATGCCGCGGTACCCCCGGCGATGCGCGCGGCGGTGGCGGCCAATCTGCAAGCGTTCATCGCGCGCGCGTTGGCCGTCGACGCCGGTCGTTTTCCCAGCTTGCCGCGTTTCATCGACGAGCTGCGCGAGCTGCGCGAAGCGCCCGTGGCAGAGGCGCCCGACGAGGGCCGAGTCGATCTCGCCGGCGATGCCGTGCGCATCCTCACGGTGCATGGCGCCAAGGGCCTGGAGGCGCCGATCGTCTGGTTGCTCGACAGCGCCGCGGCCCGCAACCCGCGCCAGGGCTTCGACGTGCTGGTCGATTGGCCGCCCGCGGCCGCGGCGCCGGCGAGCTTCTCTCTATGGACGCGGCCGCATGCCCTGAGCACGCTCCAGCGCCGGCAGCTCGACGAAGAAGCGCTGCACGACCAGCGCGAGGACCTGAACCTGCTCTATGTCGCCATGACCCGCGCCCGCCAAGTCTTGATCGTGAGCGGTTGCGAGAGCCGCGACCACGCGTCGTCGTGGTACGCGCGCGTGCGCGGCGCGGTCGCCCTGGCGCAGGGGCACGCCGATTCGGATCCTGGCGCGGCGCTGGTCTACGGCGCCGATCTCGCGGCGCGCCATGCGAGCGTATCCGTCGCAGGCCGCCTGATTTCGCCGCCAAGCTGCACGCCGTCCCTGCCTGCGAGTGTGCCGACCGGGCAGCGGCGCGCGGCGCTCGCCGGCTCGGGCCAACGCTACGGCACGGCATTTCACGCAGTCATGGAGCAGCTATGCGCGAATGCCGATTCGAGCGTCGAGACGCTCGCCCGGCGCGCGGATGTATCGCCGGAGGAGGTGCGCATCCTGGCCGCGCAGGCGCGGCGCATGATGGCTCGCCCGGCGCTTGCCCGGTACTTCGATACCGCCGCGTATCGCCGCGCCTTCAACGAATTGCCGGTGATCGGTGCAAGCGGCGAGCTGCGCCGGCTCGATCGCGTGGTGGAATTCGACGACGAAATCTGGGTGCTCGACTACAAGACCGGCCGGGCGGAGGACATCGCCGACAGCGCCCTGGAGGCGCAATATCGCCAGCAGCTTGTCGACTACTGCGCCCTGGTGCGGCAAGCGTTCGCGGGTAAACGCGTCCGCGGTGCCCTGTTGTTTACCGATGGCGGGTATTACGAAGTCGAGACGCCGCCGTGAGCCTCGACCGAGGCGGCCAGTCGTTGCGCGCGGTCGTCCGGCTTCGTCGAGGAAGGCTACGGCGGCGCCGTCACCTGGTCGCCTCGCGCATTTCCGTGGGGCGATCGGCATGCCTGCCTATCGTCCCCGCCGCGGTGGTTCGACTGGCGCAGGTTCCCGGACAGAGAATGCTCGGGCATTTGCGTACGGCGATGCGCTCGGCGCACGTAACGGGTGCATTCGAGCCCATTTGCGGGTAACGTACGAGCCGTTTCGCCATAGTTCACTGATCCGATGCAGGAGAGAGCAATGTCTTCGCTGTCTGTACCCAGATCGTCATTGTGCCGTGCCGCATTGGCCGCCGCGGCGTTCGCGGCCCTGCCCGCCGCCGCTCAGCAGTATCCGGCCAAGGTGGTGCGCGTCATCGTCCCGTTCGCGCCCGGCGGCGGCAGCGACATCAGCGCGCGCCGCTTTTCGGCCAAGCTGACGCAAGTCCTCGGCCAGCAGTTCGTCGTCGACAATCGCGGCGGCGCAGCCGGCCTGATCGGGATGGAGCTGACGGCGAAAGCGCCGCCCGATGGCTACACGATCATGATCATGTCGGGGAGCTTCTCGGCGACCTCGGCGACGCACAAGCCCGCCTTCGATCCGATAAATAGCATCGTCGCGGTGGCCGAGTTCGGCATCACCCCCTTCGTGCTGACGGTGCACCCGGTCATTCCCGCGAAATCGATCAAGGAGCTGGTCGCGCTGGGACGCGCGAAGCCCGGCGACCTGACCTACGCCAATACCGGTATCGGCGGCATGACGCACCTCGCCACCGAGTATTTCAACACCGTCGCCAAGATCAAGATGGTCGGCGTACCGTACAAGAGCACGGGCGCCGGCATGGCGGATATCCTCTCCGGCCAGGTCCCGATCATCGTGGGCAGCCTGCTGCCCGTCGTACCGCATCTGAAATCGAACAAGCTGCGGGCGCTCGGGGTGACCACCCTCAAGCGCTGGTATTCGCTGCCCGAGGTGCCGGCCATCGCGGAAACCTTTCCCGGATTCGATGTCGTGCTCTGGTTCGGCGCCATGACGCCGCGCGGCACGCCGCAGCCGATCATCGAGCGCTTGAACGGCGCGCTGAACGACATCCTCAAGATGGACGACGTGAAGACCAGTCTCGATCACGAAGGGATGCAGGCCACCGGCGGCTCGCCCGCGGCGTTCGGCAAACGCATCCGCGACGACTACGAGCGCTGGGTGAAGCTGGTGAAGGAAGCGAACATCGTCATCAAGTAATGCGAGCCCCGGAGCCCGGCCGGTGAACATCGCCGTCCTGCCGGGGGACGATATCGGCCCGGAAATCGTCGCCGCCGCGCTGTCGGTGCTGCGCGCGGCCGATGAGGTCTACGCGCTCGGCTTGCGGCTCGACAGCGTCGATGTCGGCATGGCGAGCTATCGCAAGCACGGCACGACCTTGACCGGCGCTGCCCTGCAGGCCGCGGTCGATGCCGACGGCGTCATTCTCGGTCCCTGCGGCATGACCGAGTATCCGCCGCGCGACCAGGGCGGTATCAACGTGCCCGGCACCGTGCGCAAGCGCCTCGAGCTATATGCCAATCTGCGCCCGGCGCGCAGCCGGCCGGGCGTACCCGATGCCCGGCGCGGTCTCGATGTCCTGATCGTGCGCGAGAACACCGAAGGCTTCTATGCCGATCGCAACATGTTTCAAGGCATCGCGGAATTCATGCCGACCGAGGACGTCGCCTTGTCGGTGCGCAAGATCACGCGGCAGGGATCGCGGCGTATCGCGCGCCTCGCCATGGCGTATGCCATGCGCCGCGGCAAGCGCGTCACTGCCGTAGGCAAGCAGCATGTGCTGCAGGTCACCGACGGCCTCTTCATGAGCGAAGCCTACGCGGCCGCCAAGACGCACCCCGAGGTCGCGTTTCGCGAGATGGACGTGGATGCGATGGCGGCGGACTTGTATACGCGCCCGCAGCATCACGACGTCATCCTCGTGACCAACATGTTCGGCGACATACTCTCCAACGAAGCCGCTGCTTTGTCCGGCGGCTTGGGCCTCGCCGCGGCGCTGAACGCCGGCGACCGGCACGCGATCGCCAACGCGGGGCACGGTTCCGCCCCCGACATCGCCGGCCGCGGCATCGCCAATCCCGCCGGCATGATCCTCTCCAGCGCCATGTTGCTCGAATGGCTGGGCGTGCGGCACGGCCGGCCCGCGTTCGTCCAAGCCGCCGCCGCGATCGAGGCCGCGGTCGATGCGGCGCTGCTCGACGCCGCGGTTCGCACCGCCGATCTCGGCGGGCGCGGCGGGACGCAGCAGTTCGCGGATGCGATCGCGGCCCGGATTGGCGGATAACACGGCAGCGCTCGCTCGCCGCGTGCCGATCGAGTATCGGGCTACAGCAACAAGGTCACCACGGCGAAGTAGATCAGCAGGCTCAGCACGTCCTGGATGACCGTGGCGAGCGGGCCGCCGCCGAGCGCCGGATCGCTGCCTATGTGCGCGAGCGCCCACGGCAGGGCCAGGCCGATGGTGGTTGCGGCCGCGCCGGCGAACAGGACGGCGAGCGCGACGGCAAGCGCGAGTCGAGCCTCGCCGAATCCGAGCCACACCAGGACGAATACCAGCGACCCGAGCACGCCACCGATCAGCACTCCGGTGCGCAGCTCGCTGCCGAGCAGACCTGCCAGCGGCGAATGGCTCAAGGACAGGCCGCGTACGGCGATCGCTTCAGTCTGCGTGCCGATCGCGTCGGCGAGGTAGACCAGGCCCGGAACGAAAAAGGCGATGGCAAGCTGGCTTTGCAGCGCCTGCTCGAAGCGCGACATGACGGCGGTGGCGATGATGCTCCCCACCAGTCCGACCAGGAGCCACGGCAGCCGATCGCGTGCTCGCCGTACCGGCGGGGCATGCAGCGCGTGACGCGCTTGCGCGGTTTCGCGGTAGATGCCTGCCAGTCGATGTATATCTTCCACGTGCTCGCGCCGCAGAATCGATAGCAGCGCCGCCGGCGGAACGATCCCCAGCAGGAAGCCGTTCGCATCGACCACCGGGACCGCTTCGAGCCGGTGATGAAGCGCGATGGAAGCGATGCGTTCCTGGTCCTCGTCCGGGCGTACCGCGGCGATCGGCTGCTGCATGGCTTCGCCCAATCGGCGCTCGGCCGGCAGCGAGATGACGCGTCCCAGCGGCAATCCGCCGAGCAAGCGGCCATCCGGATCGCAGACGCATATCAGCTCGGTGGCGTCGAAGTCACGCCCTTGCAGCGAGCGCAGCAGCTCGCCCGCGGTGGTTTCCGGCGAGGCGCGCGGGACGCGGGCGTGCAAATGGTGGCCGGCCGATTCCTGGGTCTTGCGTGCGATGGGTACCATGGCTGAGGAGGCGTGGCCGAAGGCGGGACTTGGCCGAGCGCTGGTGCGCTCAGCGCGCGAGCAGCGCCTCGATCTCGGAGAAGGTCCGCGCCAGCTCGGCCGGATTGATCGACTGGGCGTCGACGCCGAGCTGGCGGGCGATCTGGGTTGCCGAGAAGATGCCGCGGATGCGACCGTCCGGATCGGTCACCAGCGTGTGCTGGCGACCGCTGTGGCGTAGTGTGGCCAGGATATGGCCGACCTTGGCGGCAGGCAGGTCGCGGACGTCGATTGCTTCCAGCGCATCCGCCGGGGTCATGACGTCCTGTACCAGGATGTCCTCGTGGCGTACCCCGTGGGCCTCGACGAAGCGCATGGGCTTCTCCCCGAGCACGTCGGTGGCCGTGATGAGACCGACCACCAGGCGCTCGGAATTGATCACCAGCAGCGCGCGCACGCCGCGTTGTTTCATGCGTTCGAGCGCCTCGTCGATAGCGTCGCTGGGGCGAATGACGACCGCGCTCACCCGCTTGAGGTCGGTCATCACATCCAGGGCAGGGCCGTCGATGGCGACGCGGTTGGGCAAGGGCTGCTCGGGCGCGCAAAAGCCCACCGGCGCACGCAGCAGGGCGCTCGGCAGGACTTGGAAGGTACGCAGCATGTCGAGTCTCCTGGCAAAGCGAATACCCAGCACGCCCGGATCTGTGGCGCAGTGCGCGCCGGAGTCGTTGCGTAGGCGAGACTATGATGAGCCGGCGTAACGCTGGTGGCAAGCGAGCGGCTCTGACGCGGTCGACAGCCTGTCGGAGCGTGCGTCCCGCGCGATCCGGCGATTGAACGGGTGCATGAGCCGCGAACGAGTCTCATGCATGCGGATGTCCTACGCGACGCTTAGCCATCGATCCAACTTTGGGCATCTTGCCATAGCTAGCCGGCGCGAGAAGGAGTAGCGTGACCGCTTGGTATTTCGGCAGGAGCTCACATGAACGCTCGTCCGAGATCGAACGCGTTGCGCGCCGCGATGGCGCTGACGCTGGCCCTCCTCCCCCTGCAACCGACCCCGAACGCGCTCGCCGCCGATCGCGGTTGGACCTGCGGTTCTGACGTGTGGAGCAACCCCGCCTGCTGGAGCCTCGGCGGCGTGCCGCAGGCGGCCGACAACGTCTTCATCACCAGCGCCGACGGCGCTGCGCGCACGGTGACACTGGACGTGTCGCTGCCGCCGCTCGGCACGCTGACGACATACCTCGGCAATTTCAGTCTCGATGCGCTCGCGGGCGGCGCGATTACGTTTCGCCAGGACGGCCGCGACCTGAGCAGCGGCTACCAGTACGTCGGGGTCGCGGGCTCGGCCAGCTTCCTGCATTCGGCCGGGCGCAACAGCGTCTTCTCGGCCGCGGGCGGCATGCTCTACGACATCAGCGATTTCGTGAACGGCGGGCTCTATCTCGGCGTGCACGCCGGCGCCAGCGGAACGTACCTGCTGAGCGGCAGCGGCGATCTCGCATCGAATTCGACCTATGTAGGCTATCGCGGCAGCGGTACGCTCAACCAGTCGGGCGGCACGCACACCAGCATCGAGCCGCTGTACCTCGGTTATGCCGCCGGCGCGAGCGGCGCCTACGTTCTGAGCGACGGCAGCCTCGGCACGATCCGCACCTTTGTGGGCCGGCAAGGCAGTGGCATGTTCACCCAGTCCGGTGGCCGGCACAATAGCACCGAGGCGCTGAACGTGAGCGATCCTTCGGGCGTGAGCCGCTACGAGTTGAGCGGCGGCGAGCTGCGGAGCGCGCTAACCAGCATCGGCAACGGCAGCTTCGACCAGCTTGCGGGAAGCCACCAGGTGCAGGGCCTGGTGCTGGGCGGCTCGGTTCCGGCCACCGGCCGCTATACCATGAGCGGCGGCACGATCGATGCGAACAGCATCGTGGTCGGCGCCTTGGGTCACGGCACGCTGCGCCAAAGCGCGGGCGTCGTGAGGGTCACAGGCGGCCTGACGGTGGGCGATTTCGACGGCACCGGCGCGCTCTACGAGCTGAGCGGCACGGGCAGCCTCAGCGCATCGCAGCAAGCGATCGGCTTATCGAGCGCCGGCAGCTTCAGCCACAGCGGCGGCAGCAATACCGTGAGCGACCGGCTGATGGTCGGCGTCGCGAGCGGTGTCGCGGGCACCTACGCAATGACGGCCGGCACTTTGCGCATCGGCCAAGATAGCGTGGGCCCGGGCGCTTCTGCCGTCGGCACGCTGGTGCTCGGCGAAATGGGCAGCGGCACGTTCGTGCAGAGCGCCGGCAGTGTCGTGGTCCATGGGCCGCGCTTCGGCTTGGACGGGATCGCTTCGCTCGGACGAGGCAGCGGAGGCCTGGGCGTCTATCGCCTCGGTGGCACCGGCACGTTCAGGGCAAACGAGGTCTATGTCGGCCACAACACCGGCACCGCGGGCGGCACGGGCGAAGTCGAGCAAACGGGCGGGGCCTTCACCGCCGTGCGCAACCTCTACCTCGGCGGCTACGTCAGCGCGAGCGGCCGCTACACGCTCGCCGATGGGACGCTCACGGTCGGCGCCGACGGCGAGTTCGGTCGGACCCTGGTCGGCCATGCGGGCCCGGGTACGTTCACGCAAACCGGCGGCCTTCACGTGGTGAGCGGCAACCTCAGCATTGCATCGGCGAGCCAGGCTGTCGGCATCTACAACCTGCTGGCCGGGGACCTCACGGCGCCGACCGTCAACGTGGCCGTGGGCGGCATCGGCACGTTCAACCAGTCGGGCGGAGCGCACACGGTCGGCTCGATGCTGTCCCTTGGCGTCGGCGGCAGCGCCCGCGCGCGCTACAACCTGAGCGGCGGGCGCTTGACCAGCGGCATCCTGTTCGTCGCCAGTGGCGCGAGCGCGAGCCCGGCGATTCCCGGCGTAAGCGCAATCTTCGATCAATCGGGCGGCGAGAACACGGTTGCTGCAACCTTGCACATCGGCTCGGGCCAGTTCAGCAGCGGCACCTACCTGCTCTCTGGCGGCTCGCTTTCGACTTCGAACACGGCGATCGGTGTGGTCGGCAGCGGGCTCTTCCGCCATAGTGCCGGCACGCACACGGTTGCGGATCGCGTCTATCTGGGATCGACTCCGGGCGATGGCACGTATCTATTGAGCGGGACCGGGGTGCTGAGCGCCGCGCGGCTCTGGGTCGGCCACGCCGGCGCGGGTCTATTTGAGCAAAGCGGCGGCACGGCGAGTATCGCCACCGACCTCCACATCGGTCGCAACCCCGACGCATCGGGCCAGTACCACCTGAGCGGCGGCGCGCTGGGCGCGGATCGCACTTTCGTAGGCAGCGCAGTTCTCGGATGGGCCGGCGTCGGCCTGTTCAGCCAGACCGGCGGCACCCATACGCTGACGCGCACGCTCACCATCGCCGGCACCGAGCTCGGAGCGGCCAATCCGCAGGCGCGCGGCATCTACGATCTCGCCGGCGGGACGCTCAGCGCCGCCGGCGTTCTCAACTTCGATCATCTGAACTTTCTCGGCGGCGAGCTCAACGCGCCGGTGACCAACCACGCGCACTTCAGCCTGAGCGGAGAGGGCACGCGCAGCGTCAATGGCGCGGTGGTCAACCACGGCACCATCAAGGTGACCGACACGACCGCGAGCTTCCCGCTCGGGCTGGAGAACTTCGGGGTCTACCAATCGGATCCGTCGGTGAATCGTTTCAGCGACTTCGCCGTGCGCGCTCCAGGACACCTGCTTGCCGGTACGGGCGACGTGTTCGCGATCGGCAACGACTTCGTCATCGAGAGCATCCATCCCGAGCTCTGGAACACGGCGCAAGCACAACTCGAGTTCATTGCAGGCGCCGACGCCGAGCATCGTCTCGTGCTGCCGGCATGGCAGCTCGGCTGGGGTACGCTACGGATACGCTCCGGGCAAGTGCTGACCCTCTTCGGCGGCGGCGATCTCGCCCTCGCATCCCTCATTCTCGACGACGGTGCGCTGCTCAAGCTGAACGGTGCGACGGTGCACTACGCCGATCTGGACAACCGCGGCATGCTGGACTTCTCCGGCGGCGGCGCGCTGGTGCAGGTCCCGGTGCCCGAGCCGGAAACGTATCTGCTGATGGCCGCCGGCCTTGCGCTCGTCTACCGGGTTTGCCGGCGCAGGCGCGCTGTTCGATGCGCCGGGTGAGCGCTGTGCCGTGTCGGCACCAACGTCGTGTACGCTGCGATCCATCAGGCGCGACTCGATGCACGCGGTGAACGAGGTGCCGGGGTGCTGCGGCCATGAGCTTGGCGCCTGGGGAAGTGATGGGATCACCTCCGTGGCGGCGGAGCGCGTGGGCGCACGTCGTTCGATGTCGCATCCTTCGGCAGGCGAAGCGCACGGCTCGCGCGTTGCGTCCTCGCGCGGCCGAACGCGATGACTTTGGGGATTCAGGGATAGATCTCGGCGGGTGCAAGCCCGCGTAAGCCTCGACCCGGCAGCCTTGCCGCGCCGGCCTCAGCGCCGAGCACGCCCGGTTTTCGCGGTCGCCTTGCGGGTAGTCGTCTTTGCCGCGCTTCGGCTCGCTCGGCGGTCTGTTTTCTCGGGAACGGGTGCACCGGCCAGGACACTGCGGGTGCCGCCCTCCGCCATGCAATGGCCACCACCCTGAAAGACATCCGCGGGCGCCGATCCGGGCGGCGGGCTGCGACTCAGGATCTCCTCGGCGTAAGCTTCGCTGCTGTCCTGCGGCCGGTAGCCCAGCCGATAGGCATTGCGGTTGTCGAACCAGGCGCGCGCGTTGTCCGAGATGCCGTAGACGATTTCGAAATGCAGATCCGGCTGCTCGATGCCGATGGTGACGAGCTGCGCCATGTCTCGACCGCTGATCCAAATGGCCAAGCGGCGCCGGTCGATGGGGGCGTGGTTGACGTTGCCGATGCGCATGCAAAACATCTGCATGCCGTAGCGATCGGCATAGAGGCTTGCCAACGCTTCGTTGAACACCTTGGAGACGCCGTAGCGGCTGTCGGGCTTCGGATAGACCGTGTGGTCGATGATCTGGTCGCAGCGGTAGAAGCCGACCGCGTGGTTCGACGTGGCAACCAGGAAGCGGCGTACCCCGTTGCGGCGCGCGGCCTCCAGCACGTTGTAGAAGCCCGCGATGTTCGCTTGCAGGATACGCTCCCAGGTGTTCTCGCCCGATTGGCCGCCCAGGTGCAACACGGCGTCGACACCCTTGGTGATGCGCAGCATGTCCGCCATCTTCGCCAGATCGGCGCGCATGAAGGTCTCGCCCCGCCGCAAGTTGCGGATGGGGGCGATGTCGGACAGGCGCAGCTTGTACTTGCCGCGCAGCTCCGGCCGCAGGAACGAGCCGATGCGGCCGGCCGCCCCGGTGATGAGCAGTGTTTTCATGGCATCTCCGTCGCAGACAATGGCGAGCGTCCTCGAGTACGAAATTCGCCGCGGGGTGCGATTGCACGTTGCACAATGCGGCAGCGAGCTTCCAGCGCAGGACGCTGGCGAATGGTGACGAGCCTTGGGCACTGCGTCAATTCCACTGCCCGCGCGAGCGCCCGTCAATGATCGACGGCGTGCGCCCGGATGGCGCACGAACGCAGCGCTCTCCCCCCGCACGCGGGCGCGGCCGCCAGCCCCGAGTCGCGGGGCGGACACGCATGGCCAGCACATCCTGCTCAAGCTCGATCACCCGCGGAGGCAATCCGAAGCTCGCCTATAATCGCTGCACGTCACCCGAGTCGGCGCGATGCACCGAGGCTCGCGCCGCAACACCGCTCGAATCCAGGAACGCCCAGCCGATCCCCCATGCTCAACGAGACTGCCGCCGACATACTGCAACGCGAACTGCCGGAGCTGATTGCACAGGCGCACGCGGCCGCGCTGCGCGGCCACGGCAACCGCATCAGCTACTCGCGCAAGGTGTTCATTCCGCTCACCCGCTTGTGCCGCGATGTCTGCCACTATTGCACCTTCGCGGCCTCGCCGCGCCAGCTCGACCGGCCTTACCTCGGCGCCGATGAAGTGCTGGCGATCGCCCGCGCCGGCGCGCGGGCAGGCTGCAAGGAAGCGCTCTTCACGCTGGGAGACAAGCCCGAGCGCCGCTACGGGTCCGCCCGGCGCGCGCTCGCGTCCCTGGGCTACGACAGCACGATCGCGTACCTGGAGGCGATGTGCGAGCTGGTGTTACGCGAAACGGGGCTGCTGCCGCACGCCAATCCGGGGGTCATGACCAAGGACGAGATCGCCCGCCTGCGGCGCGTGACGGTCTCGCAAGGCCTGATGCTGGAATCCACCGCGGCGCGGTTATGCGAGCCCGGCGGTCCCCACTTCGGCTCCCCCGACAAACGTCCCGAGCGCCGGATCGAAACCCTGCGCCATGGCGGCGAGCTGGCGGTTCCGTTTACCACCGGCATCCTGATTGGCATCGGCGAAACCCGCGCCGAACGCCTGGAGGCGCTGCTCACCATTTCCGAGCTGCATCGCCGCTACGGCCACATCCAGGAAGTGATCGTGCAGAACTTCCGGGCGAAAGCCGGTACCCGGTTGTCGGCCGCGCCCGAGCCGAGTCTCGATGAGCTGGCGTGGACGATCGCCGCGGCACGTCTCGTCCTGGGCCCGGAGATGAATATCCAGGCCCCGCCGAATCTGTCCGCGCCGCTGCATGCGCGACTGATCGCAGCCGGCATCAACGACTGGGGCGGGGTGTCGCCGGTGACGCCTGACCATGTCAACCCGGAAGCGCCGTGGCCGCACATCGATGCCTTGGCCCAGGCGAGCGCCGAGCAAGGCAAAGTCCTCACCGAACGCCTTGCCATCTATCCGCGCTACGCCTGCGAGCCGCAACGCTGGCTGGACCCGGCGCTGCGCTCGCACGTGCTGCGCGCGACCGACAGCGAAGGCTATGCGCGCACCGAGTCCTGGCAGCCGGGCGCCGTGCATGCGCTGCCGGCCGCAACCGCCACCGTGCGCAATCCCGCGTCGATCGCGCGGCAAGTGGCGGACAGCGTCGCGGCCGCCCGGACCGGTGCTCGCCTCGAGCCGGACCAGATCGTGCGGCTGTTTTCGGCGCGCGGCGACGAGCTCGAGTGGCTATGCGAGCAAGCCGATCGCCTGCGCCGCGAAATCGTGGGCGAGCGCGTGACGTATGTCGTCAATCGCAACGTCAACTACACCAACGTGTGCAGCTATCGCTGCCGCTTCTGCGCCTTCGCCAAGGGCACGCCCGCCCGCGGCCTACGCGGCGAAGCCTACGATCTCGCACTGGATGAAGTCGCGCGCCGGGCACGGGAAGCGTGGGAGCGCGGCGCGAGCGAAATCTGCATGCAAGGCGGCATTCATCCGCGCTATACGGGCGAGACCTATCTCGCCCTGGTGCGTTGCGTGAAGGCCGCCGTGCCGCAGCTTCATGTGCATGCGTTCTCGCCGCTGGAAGTCTGGCACGGCGCGCAGACGCTGCGCCTGTCGCTCGCGCAATACCTGCAGCGGCTGATCGACGCGGGGCTCGATTCGCTGCCCGGCACGGCAGCCGAGATCCTGGACGACGAAGTGCGCCGCGCGATCTGTCCCGACAAGCTCACGACCGCGCAATGGCTGGAGGTGGTAGAGACCGCGCACGCGCTCGGTTTGCCCACCACGGCGACCATCATGTTCGGGCACGTCGAACGGCCGCTGCACTGGGCGCGCCATCTGCTGCATGTGCGTGACCTGCAAGCGCGCACCCGCGGCTTCACCGAATTCGTGCCCTTGCCCTTCGTTGCCATGGAGGCGCCGCTATACCTTCGAGGTCATGCCCGCTCAGGGCCGAGCTGGCGTGAGACTCGCCTCATGCACGCGATCGCGCGCCTCGTGCTGCATCCGCTCATCACAAATATTCAGACCTCCTGGGTCAAGTTGGGCGCGGAAGGCGCGAGTGCCTGCCTGCGCGGCGGGGCGAACGATCTCGGCGGGACACTGATGAACGAAAGCATCTCGCGCGCGGCCGGCACGCAGCACGGCCAGGAGCTGCCGCCGGCTGCCATGGAGGCGCTCGTTGCGGCCATCGGCCGGGTGCCGCAGCAGCGCACCATGCGCTATCAGCCGGTGAGCGCGGAGCGCCGCCGCGCATCGCTCGCGGCGAAGCCGCTGGCAGCGCTCGTAGCCACGCCGGCGAGACCCGCACGGCGCGACCTGCCGTCACTGGAAACTTGATCACCGAGGAGACCGAATGAAGCTCGTGGGCTGGGGATATTACTGGCAGGACGTGGAGGCGGGTACGCGTTACCGCACCATCAACCGTACCGTGACCGAAACGGACCTGGTCAATTTCATCAGCGTCACCGGGATGCTGGAGACCATCTTCATCGATGCAACCTTCGAAGTCGGCGCCATCAAGGGCCGATTCGTGCCGGCGGCGCTCTCCTATACCCTGATTGAGGGGCTGCAGTGCCAGAGCCTGTTTCAGGGCACGGGTCTCGCGTTGCTGGAAGTCGAGAAGAAGGTCCTCAAGCCCGTCATGGTGGGCGATACGATCCATGGCGAGATCGAAATACTGGCCGTCAAGCCGACCTCCAAAGGCAATCGCGCCGTCGTCACTTCGATCAACGACGTGCTCAACCAGGATGGCGACAAGGTGCTGAGCTACAAGGCCGTGCGCATGATGGCAGGCCGGCCATGACGATTGAATGGCAAGACATCCTGTACGAAGAACGCGACGGGGTCGCGCGCATCACCATCAATCGGCCGCGGGTCTATAACGCCTTTCGAGCCCGCACGGTGGAGGAGATGATCGAGGCGATGAAGCGCGCCGGCTGGAACCGCGATATCGGGGTGATCGTGCTCGCGGGCGCGGGCGACAAGGCCTTCTCGACCGGCGGCGACCAGTCGGCTCACGGCGACGCCGGCTACGACGGGCGCGGCACGCTGGGGTTGCCGATCGAAGAGTTGCAGAGCGTCATCCGCGACGTGCCCAAGCCGGTGATCGCGCGCGTGCAGGGGTATGCGATCGGCGGCGGCAATGTGCTCGCGACGCTATGCGATTTCACGATTGCCTCCGAGCAAGCGATCTTCGGCCAGGTCGGGCCGAAGGTCGGGTCGGTGGATCCAGGCTTCGGCACCGCTTATCTCGCCCGCATCGTGGGCGAGAAGCGGGCGCGCGAGATCTGGTATCTGTGCCGGCGTTACAGCGCGCGGCAGGCCTACGAAATGGGCCTGGTGAACGTGGTCGTCGCGCACGCCGAGCTCGATACCGAGGTCGAGCGCTGGTGCGCGGAGATCCTCGACAAGAGCCCGACCGCGATCGCGATCGCGAAGCGTTCCTTCAATGCCGATTCGGAAAACATCCGCGCGATCGGCAGTCTCGGCTTCGAAGCGGTGGCGCTGTACTACGGTTCCGAGGAATCGCAGGAAGGCGGGCGTGCGTTCCGCGAGAAGCGCGCGCCGCAATTTCGCGCCAAGCGGCGATAAGCGCGGCAATCAAGTCACGATTACCGGCGAGGAAGCGACGACATGAGCAAGCGTTGGCAGCACCGCCCCGTAGGCTCGAACTGGGGCGAGTTCGGGGAAGACGATCAGCACGGCCGCATGAACCTGGTGACGGCCGAGCTGCGCTGCCGCGCCCTGGCCGAAGCGCGGCTCGGCGAGGTGTTCGTGCTCTCGCACCCGCTCACGCTGCCGGGAGGCAACGTGCTCAACCCCAACCGCTATCCGCCGGCCTTCCATCCGGTGATGCGCGGTGAGCACGTGTACTTCAACCTCGCCATGGAGACCATGGACCCGAGGTTCGACGACGTCGGCTCCGACGAAGCGATCCTGCTGTATTCGCAATACTCGACCCATTGGGACACCTTTGCGCACAAGGGTACGGTGTTCGATGCCGACGGCGACGGCGTGGCGGAGAGAGTCTCCTACAACGGCTTCCGCCTGGTCGACGACGCCGGTCGCGGGCTGCACGGCGAGCTCGGGGCGCGGGCGCTGTGCGCCGCGGTCATGGCGGAAACGGGCGTGCAGGCCCGCGGCGTCATGATCGATCTGCGCCATCATTTCGGCGACGAGCGTACGCTGGTGACGTGGGCGATGCTGGAGCAAGCGATGCGCGCGGACCAGGTGGTGGTCGAGCGCGGCGACATCGTCTGCCTGCACACCGGACTGGGCGCGCTCATCCGCCGAGCCGACGGCAAGCTCGACAGCTCGATCCGCACCGCGTGCAGCGTGCTCGACGGTTACGACCGGCGCTTGCTGGAATGGATCGCGGACAGCGGCCTGGTCGCCATCGCCGCCGACAATCTCGCGGTGGAGCAATCCTCCACCCTCGGCGTCGACCCGCGCATCGGTCACCGCGGACCCAATCTGCCGCTGCACGAGCATTGCCTGGTCAAGCTCGGCATTCACCTGGGCGAGCTGTGGTACCTCAGCGAGCTGGCCGCGTGGCTGCGAAGCAACGCGCGCAGCCGCTTCCTGCTCACCGCGCCGCCGCTGCGCATGCCGGGTGCGGTCGGCTCCCCCGTGACACCGGTGGCCACGGTCTAGCGCGACAATCGCTGTCCCCGCGCGTCGCTTTTCTCAGGCTGCCGCCGCGGAGGCGGTGCGAAAGCCGATGAACGGATCGCGCCGCTCGGGCAGGTAGAAGTTGCGGTAGGTGGGTCGCGCGAGCGCGCCATCGGTAACCCAGCTGCCCGCGCCGCGCACTTCGGCGTGTGAGCCGAACCACGGCACGGAATAGTCGGCGTACGGATCGGGCGCGAATCCGCCATAGGGCAAGAAGGCATCGCGTGTCCATTCCCAGCAACGGCCTAGCGCGAATCCTGAGGTCGCGCTCGCTTTGAGCCACTGTGCCGCGCTCGGCAGCACGCGCCCGCGCCAAGTGCAATAGGCGTGTGCTTCGTAACGGTTGACGTGGATCACCGGCTCTTCGGCGGGCAAGTCGAGCCACCGATCGAAGCGGCGCACTTGCCACGCCTCGCCGGCGCCCCGCCAATAGAGCGGGTGGCGCGCCCCGCTCATCACGAGCCACTGCCTGCCCTCGGCACACCACAGCTCGTTGCGGCTATAGCCGCCCGCGGCGACGAACGCGGCGAATTCCCCGCACCGCACGGGACGCGCGTCGATCTCGAACGCGGCCAGCGCCACTTCGTGCGCCCACTTTTCGTTGTCGAACACAAAGGCTTTGTCTGGCGCAGAGCCCACGGTCACGCTTGCGGCGGAAATCTCGAGCGCTGCAAAGCGATCGAAGCACGGTAGCTCGGGCCGCCGCGGCGGGGCATAGCCCAGTTGCTGCCACATCATCCACCATGCTTCGATGTGCATCTGCTCGTGGTACAAGCTCAGCTCGGCGTAGTAGGACAACGCGTCAGAGGATTCGGCTGCGATGCGCGCCAGCACATCGTCGAGGACTTCCTTGCCGTACGCGAGCGTTTCGGGTGCCGCGGGCAACGGCGCACGCCAGCGCGCCTGGTGGGGAATGCGCGAGGAATCGTACAGCCAGTCGGCCCAGCGCAGCCGCGACGGTGCGAGCGGTTGGAGCAGCGGCGATTCCACCGCCGAGCGGCCGCTCTTCAGGCGCAGGCACCACTGCTCCTGGAACCATGCGATGTGGCCGTACTCCCACAGCGGCGGGTTCAGCGACGGCGCATAGGGGCCGAGCCAGGCGTCTTCGGGCAACGTGGCGGCAAGCTCGTCGAGGCGGCTGCGCGCCTGCCGCAGGCGCTCGCTCAGCTCGCTCTTGTCGTAGCCGCTGTGACCAAGCTTCATGGCGCCACTCCCGCGCTCTTCCAGCGGCATTCTATCGTCCGCCGACTATCACGTTTATGCGCCTGCATGCTCGTGACCGCCGCCGGCTACAATAACCGCCCACCACGCCAGGAGGCAGCTCGTGACCGAGATCGATGCGCGCACCGGCGCCGCCGTGCCCACTGATGGATTGGTCATGCTCACGCACGTCATCTACGGCCTGCACGCGTTCAGCGTCGTTGCGGGGCTCGCAGGCGCCATGTTCGTCGTCACGGCATTCCTGACGGGCTGGCCCTCGCTCATCGCGGTGATACTGAACTATGTCAAACGCTCGGACGTGCGCGGCACCTTCCTCGATTCGCACTTCAGTTGGCAGATACGCACCTTCTGGTTCGCGCTGCTATGGGCCGTGATTGCGCTGCTGCTCGCCGTCACGATCATCGGATTGCCGGTCGCGTGGGTCGTGGCGGCGCTCACCGGACTGTGGGTGCTATATCGCATCGTTCGCGGCTGGCTGGCGCTCTTGGGCAAGCGCGCCATGCCCGCCTGACCTGGACGCGAGGCCGATGCGCACCTGCGACTACAGGAAGCGCGCACCGCGCAGCCGGGCGGCGCTCGATGGACGCAGGAGGATCGAACGATGAAGCGCGATGAGATACGGGTAGGATGCGGTGCGGGATTCTCCGACGATCGCATCGATCCGGCGCAGGAAATCGCCGAGCAAGGCGCGCTGGACTATCTCGTGTTCGAATGCCTGGCCGAACGTACCATCGCGCGCGAAAACCTCGCGCGGCTGAAAGACCCCGACAAGGGCTACACGCCCTATCTCGTCGAGCGTTTTCAGGCGGTGCTGCCCGCGTGCAGCCGCAACGGCGTGCGCATCGTCACCAACATGGGAGCGGCCAATCCCGTGGCCGCGGCCCAGGCCGTGCGCCGCGAGGCGCGCGCGCTCGGGCTGGACGAGATCGCGGTCGCGGTGGTCCTGGGCGACGACGTGACCGAGCAGATCCGCGCCAACCCGCAGCTCGCGCTGATGGAAAGCGGCGATCCGGTCGAATCGCTATTGCCGCGCATGGCCTCGGCCAACGCTTACCTCGGTGCCGATGTCGTGCGCGATGCGCTGGCGACGCACGCGCCGGTGGTCATGACCGGACGCGTCTCCGATCCGTCGCTGTTTCTCGGCTGTATGCTGCACGGCCTGGACTGGAGCTACGAGGACTATCCGCGGCTCGCGGCCGGCACCATCGCTGGTCACCTGATGGAATGCGCCGCGCAGCTGACCGGCGGATGCTTCGCCGATCCCGGCAAGAAGGACGTGGCAAACATGGCGCGAATCGGCTTTCCATTCGCCGATATCGGCCGCGACGGCGGCCTAGTGCTGGGCAAGGTCGAGGGCTCCGGCGGGCGGCTCGACGTGATGACCTGCAAGGAGCAAGTGCTGTACGAAATGCACGATCCCACCAGCTACGTCACGCCGGATTGCATTCTCGACGTGACCGGCGTGGATTTCGAGCAGGTGGCGCCGGATCGAGTCCGCGTCGTGGGCGCACGCGCACGGCCGCGCACGCCGACGTACAAGGTCGTGATCGGCTATCACGACGGCTGGATCGGCGAAGGCGAAGTCGGCTACGCCGGACCCAATGCGCTGGCGCGCGCGCGGCTCTCCGAGCAGATCGTGCGCGAGCGCTTGCAACTGCGCGGATTCAGCTATCCCGAGATGCGCGTCGACTATATCGGCATGTCGAGCTTGCATGGCATGGCTTGCGGACGCCAAGAACCGTACGAAGTGCGCCTGCGCATCGCGGCGCGCAGTCCCGATCGCAAAGCCGCGCAGGCCGTCGGCTTCGAGATGCGAACGCTGCATGTGAACGGACCGGCCGGGGGCGGCGGCGGCACGAATGCGCTGCGCGAGGTGCTCGGCGTCAAGTCAGTGCTGCTGCCGCGCGCGTTGGTGCGGACGCAGGTGCTGGTGGAGGGCACACGTTGAGCCCGGTGCGGAAGCCGATGCTCGGCTGCTACTACTCGATGGCGCAGGGGCGCACTGGCCGCACGCCTGCCTGCGCCGCGCAACCGCGTCCGCGACGCTAGGAGGATGTCCCGATGAGCATCAAGGTGCACGAGCTCGGCCACGCGCGCGCGGGGGACAAGGGCAATACATCCAACGTCTCGGTCGTGGCTTACGATGATGCGGCCTGGCAAGTCCTGCACAGCCAACTGAGCGTCGAGCGCGTCATGGCGGCCTACGCCCACATCGCTCGCGGCCCGGTCACGCGCTATGAGCTGCCGAAGCTGCGGGCGCTCAATTTCGTGATCGAAAACGCGCTCGGCGGCGGCGTCACCATCTCGCTCGCGCAGGACGCGCACGGCAAGAGCCTCTCCTACGTGATGCTCGGCATCGAGCTGCCGGGCTAGTCCGGCTTGCGCGGCCGACGCACTCCGAGGTCATCCTCGATCGCTTGCAGCGTTCGTCTCGGCGTGCATCGTCCGCGCGGGGCGCGATTGTTGCGTCGCTCCTGGCGCTGCGTCGCAGCGGCGTCCGGCACGGGTATGTCTTGAGCCGGATCAAGTGCATCGAATCGCGGGGCGCGGATAATCGGACGCATTCGAGCCGAGCCCTGCGCTAGGCAAGCATCCGTTCTTCGACTGGACCCTCTCATGAGCAGCACCATGCGCTCGGGCAACGCCCCTCGGTCAAACGAGCTGGCCTTGTTCGCGTTGGGCTTTCGACCCTTCTACCTGTTGGCGGCCTTGGTCGCGGCCCTGAGCCTGCCCGTTTGGGCGGCGCAGTATTTCGGCGTGCTGCCCATGGTCGGGCTCGTCTCCGGAGTCGCCTGGCACACCCACGAGATGGTGTTCGGCTTCGCGATTGCCGTCATCACCGGGTTCCTCTTCACGGCGGTGCGCAACTGGACCGGGCTGCCGACGCCGAGCGGCCGGGGGCTGGCAGCGCTCGCGTGTCTGTGGGTCGCCGGCCGGATCGTGATGCTCACAGGACCGTCGCTGCTCGCCGCGCTGGTCGATGTCGCGTTCCTGCCGGCGGTCGCGTGGTCGCTGTGGCGGCCGCTGCACGCCGCGCGCAATCGCAACCAGTTCTTCGTCGCCATTCTCGCGGCGCTCGCCGCGGTGAACGCCGTGTTCCACACGGGACACGCAGGCTTGATCGATGTCTCGCCCGTGCGCGCGATGCACATCGCATTGGCCATCGTGGTCATGATCGTCGCCATCATGGCGGGGCGGGTCATCCCCGCGTTCACGCGTAACGCCGTACCCGCGGCGCGCGTGCGCATGGTGCGAGGTCTCGACGCCGCATCCTTGGCTTGCCTGGCCGGCGCATTGATCGCGTGGCTGGCCGGCTTGCCTGCCTGGCTGGTCGTCCCGCTGGCGGTGGCCGCCGCCGTGACCCATGCCGCGCGGTTGTGGTCCTGGGACCCGTGGTCGACGCGTCGCCAGCCGATCCTCTGGATCTTGCACGTGTCCTATGCATGGATTCCGGTCGGGATGCTGCTGCTGGCGCTTGCCGTGGCGGGTGTGGCCGGCACAACGGCGCTCGGCCTGCACGCGCTGGGCGCGGGTGCGGTCGGCGGCATGATCATCGGCATGATCACCCGCACCGCGCGCGGGCACACCGGCCGGCCGTTGCGCGTGGGTGCGAGCGAGACGCTCGCATATGCCCTGGTGCACTTGGCGGCGCTCATACGCGTGATCCTTCCGCTCCTATGGCCGCAGGCCTATGCCGCTGGCATCGTCGTCTCGGCGGCTCTGTGGTCGGCCGCGTTCGCGATCTACCTCGCGGTGTACGGGCCGTTTCTGCTCAAGGCGAGAGCCGACGGCAGGCCGGGCTGAGAGGCCTGACCCTGGTCCGACCCCGGTCCGAGACCCCGGTCCGACCCTGGTCCCTCGCCAGTCCTACCCGGCGACCCGGCATCGTGTCCGTCGCACTGCGAGCCGCTATGATGTGATCTCGTCGCCCGATTCGGAGCGATTGTCGCAGTGGAGGCGCCGGTGCAAGACACCATCAAGTACGTGCTGGACGAGACCCGCATTCCGAAGTTCTGGTACAACATCGCCGCCGATTTGCCCGTGCCGCCCCCGCCGGTATTGCATCCGGGGACCCTGCAGCCCGTGACCGCGGCCGACCTGGCGGCGCTCTTCCCCGCCGAGCTGATCGCCCAGGAGGCGTCGACCGAGCGCGAAATCGAAATTCCCGAGCCGATACGCGATGTCTATCGGCAATGGCGGCCCAGCCCGCTCTACCGGGCCCGCCGGCTGGAACAGATGCTCGGGACGCCGGCCAGGATCTACTACAAGTACGAGGGCGTATCGCCCGCCGGCAGTCACAAGCCCAACACCGCGGTCGCACAGGCGTTCTACAACAAGCAAGCCGGCATCAAGCGCCTCGCCACCGAAACAGGCGCGGGACAGTGGGGCTCGTCGCTCGCGTTCGCTGGCGCTGTGTTCGGGCTGGAGGTGCGGGTGTTCATGGTGCGGGTGTCGTACGAGCAAAAGCCGTACCGCCGTGCCCTGATGGAAGCCTACGGTGCGCGCTGCGTGGCTTCACCCTCGGACGAGACCGCCTCGGGGCGTGCCGTGCTCGCCTCGAACGCGCGCCACCCCGGCAGTCTCGGCATCGCGATCTCGGAAGCCGTGGAGCTTGCCGTGCAGCGCGAGGACACCAAGTATGCGCTCGGCTCGGTGCTCAATCACGTCCTCTTGCACCAGACGGTGGTGGGCAAGGAAGCGCTCGCCCAGCTCATGATGGCGGATGACTATCCGGATGTCATCGTCGCTTGCACCGGGGGCGGGTCGAACTTCGCCGGCATCGCTTTCCCTTTCATCGGCGCCCAGCTTCGCGGCGGCAGGAAAGTGCGCGTGGTCGCGGTCGAGCCGGCGGCGTGCCCCAGCCTCACGCGCGGCAAGTACGCCTACGATTTCGGCGACACCGGGCGCCTCACCCCGCTCACCAAGATGCACACGCTCGGCTCCTCGTTCACGCCGCCCGGCTTTCATGCCGGCGGACTGCGCTATCACGGCATGGCGCCGCTGGTCAGTCATCTGAAGGAGCTCGGCCTGATCGAGGCGATCGCCTGTTCGCAGCTCGAATGCTTCGAGGCCGGTTTGCGCTTCGCGCGTGCCGAGGGCATCGTGCCCGCGCCGGAGGCCAATCACGCCGTGCGCGGCGCCATCAAGGAAGCGTTGCGCTGCAAGATCGAAGGCAAAGCCGAAACCATCCTGTTCAACCTCTGCGGCCACGGCCACTTCGACATGCAGGCCTATATCGATCACCTCGGCGGCAAGCTCACCGACCAATCGTACGACGAAGCCGAGTTGGCCATGGCGCTGGCCGGCCTGCCGGCGGTGAGCGCTTGATCCGACAGCGAACCGGGCGAGCGCGCATGGCGCTGTTCGGCCTGGGTTGCGCCGCCATGCTTGCAGCATCGCCGCGCCTCGCCGCGCAGGAGTGCGTGGCGGTCGGCGCTTGGGCCGCGCCGGTCGAAGGACGCATCCGCTCCCTCGGCTGGAAGGAGGTTCTGGAGCAGGCGGCGGCACGCGCCGTGGTGCTGCTTGGCGAGCTGCACGATCGCGCCGAGCACCACCGCTGGCAGTTGCAGATGATGGCGGCGCTACGCGCGCGGCGCGCCGACATGGTGCTCGGATTCGAGATGTTCCCACGCCGGGTGCAGCCGGTGTTGAATCGCTGGGTAGCGGGCGAGCTGAGCGAGGCCCAGTTCCTGCGCGAGAGCGACTGGGCGCGCGTGTGGGGGTTCGAGACCGAGCATTATCTGCCGCTGTTCCATTTCGCGCGTATGAACCGCATTCCCATGGTGGCTTTGAACGTGGAGCGCAGCCTCATTCGCGAGATCGGCCGTAAGGGGGCCGACGCGCTGGCCGAGAGCGCACGCGAAGGCGTGGGACGGCCGCAGCCGGCAAGCGCCGAGTACCTGCGCGATTTGCACAGCGTGTACGTCGAGCATGCGACAGCAAGTCCTGGTGCCGGCCTGGAGGATCCGGGGTTCCTGCGTTTCGTCGACGGACAGTTGATGTGGGATCGGGCGATGGCCGAGGCCATCCGCGGCGCGCGCGAGCGCCATCCCGGCCATCAAGTGGTCGCCGTGATGGGCCGAGGCCACACGGGGCGCCACGCGGTGCCGCAGCAGCTACGCACCCTTGGGATCGCGGATGTCATGGTGCTGCTGCCATGGGAGCGCGACGCGGCTTGCAAGCGGCTCCAGCCCGGGATCGCGGACGCGCTGTTCGGAGTGGAAAGCGAGCGTGCCGAGGGCGCAAGCGAACGGCCGCGGCTCGGGGTCGTGCTCGGCGGCGGCGACGGCGCCGCGGTGCGCATCGATCGCGTGGCCGAGGGCTCGGTCGCCGCGCAAGCGGGCTTGCGCGCGGGCGATGTGGTGGTGGCGATAGCCGGCACTGATGTGCGCGCCAGCGCTGATGTGATCGCCGCGGTCGCGCGGCAAGCGCCCGGTACCTGGTTGCCCCTGCGTGTGCGGCGTGACGGCACGGAGATCGAGCTCGTGGCGAAGTTTCCCGCTCGCCCATCCTGATGGCCCGGAGCAGAAAATCGAGCACCGAATCGGCTCCGAAACCGAGATTCATCGGGACGTAGAGGCGCTCGTAGGCGGCGTCACGCTGCAAGCGCCATTGCGACTCAGGCCGATGCGAGGCGTGATTGCATACTGTCGGGCGCGCCGCGGGGACTGGTGGGCGCGAGCGCTGCTGGCGCTCGCCTGCCTGGCAGCGGCCAACGTGCGCGCCGCGGTAGCGCCTGCCCATTACGACCTCGAAGTGCTGCTCGATCCCGCCGCAAGCACAATCGAGGTCCGCGGCACGCTTCGCATCCCGCCCGGCAAGCCGGCCAGCGTGGTGCTCGGCATCCACGCCGAGCAGGTCGTGCTCGAGCGCGACGGCCAGGCGCTCAAGCCCGAGCGCACGGGCCCGAATGCGCCGTGGCGCTGGCAACTGCGAGCGCGCGCCGAGGGCCCATCCAGCGTGCGCTTCGCCTATGTCGGACAGCTGCGAGCGCTCGATCCGGCGCTCGATCATCGCCAGGTCCTCGCGTTGACACACGCTGTCGCCGGCGCCGACGGGGCATACCTGCCTGCCTCGTCCGCCTGGTACCCGCAGGTCGACGCGATGCCCGTCACTTATCGGCTCGGCATCGCGGTGCCGGCGGGCTTTCGCGCCGTGAGCTCGGGAACGCTCGTGCAGGAGTCGCTGTCCGCGCCAGGCGTGCGCGCGGTGTTCGAATCGCCCGGTACGGTTGCGGGTATCGATTTGATCGCCGGCCCCTACCGGGTCACGGAGCGCATGTTGATGCTCGGCGCCGAACGCAGCGTGCGCGTACGCACGTATTTTCACGCCGAGCTGCAGGCGCTGGCGGAGGGCTATCTCGATTCGGCGGCGCGCTATATCGAGCGCTACGATCGCGCGATCGGCAGTTATGCTTACGCCGCGTACAACATCGTATCCGCACCGTTGCCGGCCGGGTTCGGCATGCCCGGCATCGCCTACCTCGGGCGCGAAGTCATCCGCTTGCCTTTCATTCGCGCCACGTCGCTGGGCCACGAGGTGCTGCACGACTGGTGGGGCAACGGCGTCTATCCCGACTATGCGCACGGCAATTGGGCCGAAGGGCTCACCACCTTTCTGGCCGATTACGCCTTCCAGGAAGACGCCGGCGCTGGCGCGGCGCGCGCGATGCGCCTAGGCTGGTTGCGCGACTACGCCGCCGTTCCTGCCGAGCAGGATCGTGCGCTGACGACGTTCGTATCGCGCCGTCATGGCAGCGACCAGATCCTTGGCTACAACAAGACGGCATTCGTGTTCTTCATGTTGCGCGATCGGATCGGCGCCGAGCGATTCGATGCCGCGCTGCGCCGTTTTTGGTCGGCGTATCGCGGCCAGACGGCGGGCTGGATGGAGCTCGAGCATGTGTTCGAGGCGCTTGCCGACGCCGGGTTGCGCGACTTCTTTCGTCAATGGCTGGAGCGTAAGGGCGCGCCGGCCATCGAGCTGGTTTTCGCGCGCCGCTTGTCCGGCTCGGGGTCGGAACGCATCGACATCGCCGTGCGCCAGTCGGCGCCGCACTACCGTTTGCGCGTGCCGATTCGCGTGCACCTGGAAAACGGCGACACCATCGACGCAGAGTTGGACTTGCATGCGGTGCAAGCTCGGCTGCGCCTGGACCTGCCCGCGCGCGCGCGCGCCGTATCGCTCGACCCGGATTTCCGCATCTTCCGGCGCCTCGATCCGGAAGAAATCGCACCGATCCTGCGCCAGGTGATGCTCGATCCACGCACCCGCGTGGTCGCGAGCACGGACCCACCCGTGCGAGCGGCGGCCCTGGCCCTGGCGCAGGCAACGCTGGAGCAAGGCGCCCGCGGCGAGGCGGCCGTTACCGAGGTGGCATCGCCGCTCATGATCGTCGGCTTGCACGCGGAGGTCGGTGCGATGCTCGAGCGCTTGCGCCTGCCCGGCGTGCCCGCGAAGCTGCGTCAAACGGAGCGCGCCTATGCCTACGCCGGGCGCGCGCCTGACGGTCGCAACTTTCTCGTGGCGAGCGCGCCCGATGTCGCCTCGCTCGCGGCGCTGGCGCGAGCGCTGCCGCACCTGGGCGCGCAAAGCTATGCGCTATTCGAAGGCGCGCGGTCGATCGAGCGCGGCGTGTGGCCTGCGAGCGCGCCGCGCGTGCCCGTCACCGGACCATGACGCTCGGCTGATAGCGTGTGCGCCGCGGCTCAGCCGCCGCGCTTTCCCCAAAGCTGCTCGAGCCGTGCGTCGCGGCCGCAATTGGCGCGGTAGAATTTGTAGCGCAGCGGGTTTTTCTTGTAATAGTCCTGGTGATAATCCTCGGCCGGATAGAACGTTGAGGCGGGCGTGATCTCCGTGACGATCGGGGCCTTGAAGGACTTGGTACGATCGATCTCGGCCCGCGAAGCTTGCGCCAAGCGGCGCTGTTCGTCGTTGTGGAAGAAGATTCCGCTGCGATACTGCGAGCCGTGGTCGCAGAACTGGGCATTCGGGGTGGTCGGATCGATATTGCGCCAGAACACTTCCAACAGCCGCGGGTAGGAGA
Source organism: Burkholderiales bacterium (assembly GCA_020848435.1). Taxonomy (GTDB): domain Bacteria; phylum Pseudomonadota; class Gammaproteobacteria; order Burkholderiales; family WYBJ01; genus WYBJ01. Next base: position 31,857 of record JADLAC010000068.1, read on the forward strand.
TCTTGCTCGGGTCGTAGACCACCTGCACGGCTTCCGTGTGTCCAGTGGTGCCCGCGGAGACTTCCTCGTAGGTCGGATTCTTCTTCTGGCCGCCGATGTAACCGGAGGTGGTGGAGATCACGCCGGGCAGCACGTCGTAGGGCGGCTCCATGCACCAGAAACAGCCGCCGGCAAAAGTCGCGACCTCGGTGCGAGCCGCGGGCTTGGGCTGGGCCAGCACGGTCGTGACCGACAGCGCCCAGACAGCGATGACGATGAGGGAACGCAAGGCGATGTTCATGGGAGAGAGGTCCTCGCTCGGAATCCGCCCCGGGCAGCGGCGCCATCCATCGTGCCGCAAACACCTGGTGACGGCAACAACGATTACATTACAGCGCTGGCCGCTTTTCTCGGGAGATGGCGATGAGAACACTCAATATCGTCGGCTGCGGCCGGGCCGGCCGGACCTTCACTCGGCTGTTCCGCCAGGCGCATGCATTCCTGGTGCAGGACTTGCACGATGTCAACCAGGCCGCGGCGCGCGCATGCGCACAGTTTGCCGATGGCGGGCGGCCGGTACGCGACCTCGCCGCAATGCGTCCGGCGCAGGTATGGCTGATCGCCACGCCCGACGACGCCATCGTCGATACCGCGGCGCGGCTCGTAACCGAGGCGTGCATCGCGCCGGGAAACGTCGTGGTGCACCTGAGCGGGGCGACGCCGTCGCTCGACATGGAAGCCGTGATTGAGCACGGCGCGCACGCCGGCAGCTTTCACCCGCTCAAGACCTTCGCCGACCCGGGATATGCCGCGGGCTCGTTCGCGGGCACCTACGTCGCGCTCGAAGGCGACAAGAAGGCGCTCAAGATCCTGCGCGTGGCGCTGCGCAAGATCGGCGCGCGCGTGTTCGAGATCGAGCCGCACGCCAAGGTGCACTACCACGCCGGCAGCGTCATGGTGTGCAACTACCTCACGGCGGTGCTCGAGGCGGGACTACGCTGTTACGAGCACGCCGGGATCAAGCTCGAGACGGCCTACAAGCTGATGGAGCCGTTGGTGCGCGAGACCGTGGACAATGTCTTTCGGGTCGGCACGGTGCGCGCACTGACGGGACCGATCGCGCGCGGCGACGATGCGCTCGTCGCACGGCAACTTCGCGCCGTGCGTGCGCATGACCGCAACCTCGGGGCGCTTTACCGCGAGCTCGGCCGGGTCGCGCTCGACTTGGCCCGCAGCCAAGGCGGCGCCGAGGCGCGCAACCTCGCCAGGATCGCGCGGCTGCTGCGGGAATGAGCCGCGCCGGGCGGTAGCGCGAAGCTCGCACTGAGGACGCCGGCGGACGAACCGGTAAGCATCGGATTCGAAGCGACATATATCGGCATGCGCGAGCGCGCTCAGAATGCGGTGGTTTTCGACCGACGCGGCGCTGCGCACGATGCTGCTGCCGCGGCAATCGCACGCGCTCTCAAGACCCCGTCGGGTCCTTCGGCGTGACGGCGCCGGCACCTTCGTCGCGGGCGCGGTCTTGCAGCAGGCAGTACAAGAGGTCCCGGTCGCTGGGCGTGAGGGTCGTCGAGACGTCGGTCTGCACGAAGTGCAGCTTGAAGGCGTGCACCGCCGCGTCCCGATTGCCGAGGTCGTAGCCGAGCGCTTGCAGCCCCACCCGGGCATCGAAATCCGCCGGCGCGCTCGGATAGGGCGGGTCGCACCACAGTCCGAAGCCTTGTTGTGCGAGTACGCGCCACGGAAAGCGCGCGCTCGGATCGACTTTGCGCCCGGGCGCGACGTCGGCGTGACCGAGGAAGTTGGCGCGCGGCAAGCGGTAGCGTGCCTTGATATCCGCGAGCAAGCCGAGCAAGGCGCCGATTTGCGCCGCGGGAAAGGGCTCGTCGCCGTCGTTGTCGAGCTCGATGCCGATCGACGACGAATTGAGGTCGGCATCGGCGCCCCAGCGCGAGCGGCCCGCATGCCAGGCACGGTGCCGCTCATCGACGAGCTGGTAGATCCTGCCATCGCGGCCAACGAGATAATGCGCGCTCACCTCCCGTAGCGGATCGGTCAACGTCCGCAACGCTTCGTCCGCACTGCCGTCGCTGGTATGGTGCAGCACGACGTAGCTCGGGCGGCGTTCGTTGAAGTTGGGCGAGCCGACCCATTCGGCGGGATAGCCGATCCGCGACGGCGCCGGCGCACACGCCGTCAGGCCGAGCGCCAGTGCGTACGCTCCGATCCTCGCCGGCCGGGCAGCCGCCGGGATTCGCCGGCGTCCGAGGCGACGGCGCCCACTCGATTCGGGAGGTGCCGTAGCCGCTGCGTTGGGATCAGGTCGTGCACGGTGCATGATGGACGACTTGGGGTGAGTCGGTGTCAGGTCTTGCACGCTGCATTATTGCCGAGTTGGGGTCAGATCTTGCACGTTGCACGACGTCTGCAACCTGCAAGACCCAAGTTCAGGGCGTGACCCCAGTTTCAGCGCGCATGACGCCGGCTGCGGCCGCGGGGGCCGGAGGGGCTCGAGCCGATCTTGCGCCCCTGGCGGCAGCCGGATAATGTATATGCATCCAGTAAATGGAGCATGCCGATGCCTTTAAGGACCCGAGCCGGCAACCATGGTGCACCCACCAAGGGCCGCGGCGCCACCACCAATCCGGAAGGGCGATTCGAGCGCCGTACGCACGAAACCTTGGACGACGGCTGGTTCGACGAGAGCGAGGGCGGCAGGCTCGACACCCACGTGACCGAGGAGCGGGTCAAGTCCATCATCAGCCGCAACGATTCGCCCGACGTGCCGTTCTCGCGCTCGGTCAATCCGTACCGCGGTTGCGAGCACGGCTGCATCTACTGCTATGCGCGCCCGAGCCATGCTTATCTCAATCTCTCGCCCGGCTTGGACTTCGAGACGCGACTCTTCGCCAAGGTAAACGCGGCCGAAGTCCTGCGTGCGGAGCTTGCCGCCCCCGGCTACCGTTGCGAGCTGATCGCGCTCGGCGCGAATACCGATCCGTACCAGCCGATCGAGCGCGACTACCGCATCACGCGCTCGGTGCTCGAAGTCCTGTCCGAGTGCGACCATCCGGTCGGCATCGTCACCAAGAACGCGCTGGTGGAGCGCGATCTCGATCTGCTGGCGCCGATGGCCGCCAAACGGCTGGCCGAGGTGTTCGTGTCGGTGAACAACCTCGACCGCGATCTCGCGCGCCGGCTCGAACCGCGTTGCTCGGCGCCACAACGCCGCCTGGAAGCGATCCGGCGGCTGAGCGGCGCCGGCGTACCCGTCGGCGTGCTGGTCGCTCCGACCATTCCCTTCCTCACCGACGATCAGCTCGAGCGCGTGCTCGAAGCCGCCTGGGAAGCAGGCGCGCGGCAGGCATCCTACGTGCTGCTGCGCCTGCCGTACGAGATCAAGGACTTGTTTCGTGCCTGGCTGGACCACCACTATCCGCTCAAGGCGGCGCACGTCATGAGCCGGGTGCACGCGATGCGCGAGGGGCGCGACAACGATCCCGCGTTCGGCACGAGGATGCGCGGCACAGGGGCGTTCGCGCAGCTGCTGAGCACCCGCTTCAAGATGGCATGCCGGCGGCTCGGATTCAACCACCAGCCACGCTACGACGGATTGGATTCGACCCGCTTCCGGCCGCCGAGCGTAAGCGGCCAGCTTGCGCTCTTCTGAGCGTGGATGCAAAGTAGCCGCTCGCTGCTGCTTGCTTGGCGGCGTGACGTCCGCGGGAGAGTCGCCATGAACACAGTCGGTTTATACGTAGGCGAGGCGCTCGGGCGCTATGGCTTTCCGCGTGGTCACCCGTTCGGTCCGGATCGGCAGGCGGCATTCTGGGCGGAAGCGCGCTCGCGGGGCCTGGATCGCAGCACGCGCGTATGCGATCCCGTCGCCGCCGACCGGGCGCAGCTCGAGCGCTTCTGCGACAGCGAGTTTCTGGACTTCGTGGTCGACACCTCGCAGCGCGGCGAGGGCTTTTTCGATTCCGGTGATACGCCGGCGTTCCCGGGCGCATTCGAAGCGGCTTCGCATGTCGCGGGCTCGGCGCTGGACGGCCTGCGCCGCATCATGGATGGCGAGCTACGCCGTACCTTCCAGCCGATCGGCGGCCTGCATCACGCCCGCCGCGATGCTGCCGCGGGCTTCTGCATCGTGAACGATACCGGCGTGGTCATCGAGACGCTACGGGCGCTCTACGGCATTCGGCGCGTGGCGTATGTCGACATCGACGTGCATCACGGTGACGGCGTTTTCTACGCCTTCGAGTCCGATCCCGAGGTCTATGTCGTCGACATGCACCAGGACGGCCGGACGTTGTATCCGGGCACCGGCTTCGCGCACGAGTCGGGTCAGGGCGCGGCGAAGGGAACCAAGCTCAACATTCCGCTCGCACCGGGCAGCGGCGACGAGACTTTCATCCAGGAATGGCAGCGCGCGCTCGATTTCCTGCGCGGTTTCGCGCCCGAGTTCGTCATTCTGCAGTGCGGCGCGGACAGCATCGCGGGCGATCCGCTGGCGCTGCTGCGCTTGACGGCGGCGGCGCACGCGCTGGTCGCGCGCGACTTGTGCCGGTTGGCCGAAGACACCGCGCAGGGGCGCATCATGGGCTTCGGCGGTGGGGGCTATAACCGCCGCAATCTCGCGCAGGGATGGAACGGCGTATTGCAGGCGTTCATCGACACCTGATATCCCGATACTGGACTGGGATGACCTCCACCGGGATGTGACCCTACGGGACGAACGGCAGGCCGTGGCAGGCGGGCGGTGCGGCCAACGCGCGGGGGCTCGACTATCATCGCATTCAAGGCCGGGGGCTCGCGCGCCGTAACCCACAGCGTGAGACAGACCTATCGGCCGCGCGAACGCCGCTGTTGCCGTCCCCTCCGGGCTGCGGTTTTCGACGCTGCGCAGACGCCGACCTCAGCGACGCCTGCCGCAGACGTCTCGATTGCGATGGGAGCAGGGAGGTACATGCCATGCCGGCGACGTTGAGCGAGCTCGATCTGGATTTCACCGATACGGTGGTGATGCGCGGCGCGGAGACCAACGAAGCCGTGGATCCGACCGAGCGCATCCTCAAGCATCTCGATCTCCTGATGGACTCGATCGCGCTCAAGGTGGAATTCGGCTCCGCCGACCCACGCCTGTGGCGCTTGCTCGCCGGCTTCTATCTCGCGACCGAGCGCTCGCGCGACTACAACGACCTGGTACGCAAACATCTCGCGGCTTTCGGCCGTGGCCTGCAACTCGACCAGCCCGCCGTGAGCTTCGCCTTGCCCGTCAAGGTGAACTTCGACGACATTCCCAAGCTCGACATGGTGAGAAGCGCATGTGCTTCCCCCGGCGGCGCGGTCATCGATTTCACGGCGGTACGGCGCCTGAGCGCGGGCGGATTGATCGCCTTGGCGGAATTGCTCGGCGCATTGGGTCAGCTCGATGACCTGCCGCAGATGCGCGCTATCGAGGGGTTTATCGCTAGCATCGAAGGCGCAGTCAAAGCGGGCCAGGGCACCCGCGAGATGCAGGAGCTGCTCGCGAGCTATCGCCGCTACGCGGCCCAGAGCCAGCATAGCGAGGACCTCGGCGCCGCCTGCGCATGACAGGCGGGCCGAGCGTGCTCGGCGCAGGACAAACGCTTAGCCCACCTCGGCTCAGCGTTTGACCGCGTCGCGAATTTCACGCAACAGCAATACTTCCTCGGGCGGTGCGGCGGGCGCGGGCGGCGCTGCCGTCTCTTGCCGCTTCAGGCGGTTGATCGCCTTGATCGCGATGAAGATCACCCAGGCGATGATGAGGAAGTCGACCACCGTTTGCAGGAAAGCTCCGTAGCGCAGGATCGCGGCGCCGGCCTTTTCGGCTTCGGCGAGGGTGGCGTACTGCTGCGAGCCGAGCGTGATGAAGAGATTGCGGAAATCCACGCCGCCGACCAGCAGTCCGATCGCCGGCATGATGACGTCCTTCACCAGCGAATCGACGATCTTGCCGAATGCACCGCCGATGATCACGGCGACCGCAAGATCGACCATGTTGCCCTTGATGGCGAATTCCTTGAATTCCTGCACGATGGACATATTCCTCTCCCGTTGATGACGGCGCTGGTGGAGTCACGTTGTTGGGGTCAGGTCTTGCACGTTGCATGATGTGCTGCAACGTGCAAGACCCGACCCCCGGTTGCCGTGACCCCGGTTCCCCGCAGGCCAAGGATCTGACCGATGCGTATGATAAACGAGTGCAGCGAGCGCGCCAGCTTGGGCACGAGCGAGGGACGTGATTCGTCGCGGTAACGCCCGCTGCACGGGCCGCTCGGGCGGAGACGAAACGTTACGCGCGGTTGACGCTGGCTGCGCTCGCGTGCAATGCTAGACCGCGCTTCGAATCCCGATCGTTGGCGCCGGCCGATGACTGGGACCGAACGATGCTATTCGAATCGACTCGAGGAGCTTATCCATGCGAAGCTTGTGTCTGGCACTGTGTATGGGCTTGGTCATGACACCCGCCGTGATGGCCGCCGACGCCAAGTCGGACAAGGAACTGACGCCGCAGCAGTTGCGCATGAAGGAATGTAACCAGAGGGCGAGCGACATGAAGGGCGACGAGCGCAAGAGTTTCATGAGCGCGTGTCTCGCCGGCAAGGAGCCCGAGAAGATGACGCAGCAAGAGAAGATGAAGGTGTGCAATCAGAAGGCCGCCGACATGAAGGGTGACGAGCGCAAGA
>JADLAC010000069.1 GCA_020848435.1 Burkholderiales bacterium
CCATGAGCGCCGGCACGCTGGGGGGCACGGGCGCGGTGACGGTGAGCGGGGCGTTCGATGTCAGCGGCAACGCGACCCTGAGCGGCTCGGGCAGCTTCACGACCCAGGGCGCGAGCACGCTGAGCATTGCGCCCTTCAGCGGCAATCTCGCGCTCACCGGCGGCAAGACCTGGATCAACGAAGGCACGCTCACGATCGGCAGCGACGAGACGATCTTCTTCGGCCTTGCCTCGGGCGGCAGTAACACGCTGGTGAACGCCGCCGGGGCGACCATCAATCTCGCGAGCACCAATGCGACGCCGTTCAACTTCTGGACGGGGAGCGCGCTGCTCGACAACGCGGGCACGCTCAACCAGACGCTTGCCGGCAGCCACGCGATCCACGGCAGTATCGCTTTCAGAAGCTCGGGCACCCTCAACGTCGCTGCCGGCACGCTGAGCTATGGCAACAGCTTCCGCAACGACAACGGCACGGTGAGCATCGCCCCCGGGGCTCGCCTGAACGTGACCGGCAGCTTCACCAACACCGCGCAAGCGACGCTGCGCGCGGGTCTCGGCAACGCCACCACGAGGGGCTTCGTCGCAGCCACGGGCGCCGCCAATCTGGGTGGCACGCTGGCCGTGTACCTGGACGGCGGATTCGTGCCTGCCCCCTCTGACGTGTTCGACATCATGAGCTACGCGAGCCGCGCCGGCGAATTCAGCGTGCTGCGCGGCGAGAGCCCGGGCGCGCAGATGGATTTCAGCGTCGACATGGCTTCGGACCCGAGGTCGCTCAAGGTCAGCAACATCAGCGTGACCACGGTGCAGCCGGGGACGGACCTCGAGGTCGCGGACCTACGCTTATCCGCGGATACCGTGCTCCAGTCAGGCAACCCGGTGACGGTCGAGTGGCGCGACGTCAATGGCGGAAGCGTGGCGACGAGCAGCTCGTGGATCGACCGGCTCGTCGTGCGCAATGCCAACAACGAGGTGCTCGCGGATATTCAGATTCCCTACGATGCGACAGCGCAGGGGGCGTTGGCCGGCGGGGGCAGCAGGGCGCGGCAAGCGAGCTTCGTGCTGCCTCATGGCAACCGCGGCGCGGGCGATCTGTCATTTGCCGTCACCATCGATGCTGCCAACGACGTCGTAGAGACCAATGCCGCCGGCGTGGCAGAGGTCAACAACACCTCGATCGTTACGCGCCGGTCCGACCTTGCGCCTTATCCTGATCTGCAGCTCACCGATCTGAATGCGGAGCCTGCCGTGGGATGGCTGGCCGGAGAGGCGCTGACCATCGCCTGGGCGACACGCAACCTCGGCGACGCCGCGACCGCCGGCTCCTGGAACGAAACCCTGCGGGTGCGCAACCTCACCAACGGTCAGGTGCTATTCACGGTCGACGTACCCTACGACGCCGCGGCCCTGGGTGACATTGCCGCTGGCGGTCAACGCGATCGCAGCACGACGCTCACCTGGCCTGCCGGGGCGAACGGCAGCGGCCGGTTGGAATTCACCATCACCACCGACGCTGCCACACAAGTATTCGAGAACAACCCCGGCGGCACGGCCGAGAGCAACAACTCGGTGCAGTCCGTGGTGCTGTCCGCGCCCGACCTCGTCGTCACCGATCTGGCGAGCGACACGGCGGCGCCCCATGCCGGCGGCGCCATCACCCTGACGTGGTCCGATCTAAACACGGGCACGGCGCCCATCGCCGCGGGCTGGAACGATCGCGTGCGCGTCGTCAATCAAGCGACGGGCGCGGTCTTGATCAACCAACACGTCAGCTTCGATCCGCCCGCGGGGACGACGGTGGCAGTGGGCGATGCCGTAGAGCGCACGTTCACGTTGCAATTGCCGCAGGGCAATGCGGCCGTCGGCGAGCTGCTGATCCAGGTGAGCGCCGACCAGAATGCCTTCGGGGCTGGAGCCTTGTTCGAGGTCAACGCGGCGGGCACGGGCGAAACGAACAACAGCGCCAGCCTGACCCTGTCCTCGGCGGCGACGCCGTATCCCGATCTGGTCGCGAGTGTGCCGGTCGCGCCCGCCAACGCCAGGGGAGGCGAGGAGGTAACGGTGTCCTGGACCGTCACCAACCAGGGCAGCGCCGTGGCCGAAGGCGGCTGGATCGACCGGCTGGTGCTGTCCGCCGATGCGCAGCTCGGCAACGCGGACGATCGCGCGAGCGTCGATGTCGCGCGCACCGGCGCGCTCACCCCAGGCGAAAGCTACACCGCAAGCGCGCAAGTCACGCTGCCGCTCGGCTTCGAGGGCACGCTCAACTGGATCGTGCGCACCGATGCCGCGAGCGCGGTGACCGAGCCCGACACCCGTGCGAACAACACCTCGGCGCCGGCGCCGACGGCGATTACCTCGCCCGCGGCCGATTTCGCCGTCGAAGCGGTGACCGCGCCCGCCACGGCACTCTCGGGCGGGACCATCGAGGTCGCCTGGCGCGTACGCAACGTGGGCGACGGCGATGCGGCGGGCAATTGGCGTGATCGCCTGGTCCTGTCGCTCGACGCGAGCGTCGATGACAGCGACATCGTGCTGGCAACGATCGAGCGCAGCGGCCCGTTGGCCATCGGTGATGCGTATACCGTTCGCCAAACCTTCACCCTGCCGTTCGAGCCGACCGGAACGCGGCGCGTGCTGGTACTGGCGAACGCCGGCGATTCGGTCTTCGAGCGCGGGCGCACGGCGAACAATTCCGGGGCAGGGCCCTTCGCCCTCGAGATAAGTCCCGCGCCGACCGCGAACCTGAGAGCGGGTAGCGTCCTCGTCCCGGCGGCCGCGCTGGCGGGGGGCACGCTGGATGTGGCCTGGACAGTGCAGAACTCCGGCGAAGCGACGGCCGCCGCACCGTGGATCGATCGAGTGTATTTCTCGACCGATGGGCAGGTCGCCGGCGCCACGCTGCTCGGCTCGCGCAATCGCGCGGCGCCGCTCGCTCCGGGGGAGAGCTACCAAGCGAGCCTCCAGGTCGGCTTGCCGCAAGTCGCCGATGTCGACACTGCACGTGTGCTCGTCGTCGCCGATGGTCTCAACCAGGTGTACGAATCGCAGCGCGAGTCCGACAACACGGCCGGGGCAACGATCGCGCTGCGGCATGTGGACCTGCGGGCCGGCGCGCTGGCCGCGCCGGCTAGCGTGGAGTCTGGAGCGAGCGTTCATGTCGGCTTCGATATCGACCAGGCGGGCAGCGCGCTTCTCGACGGCACCTGGATCGATCGCATCGTGTTGTCGCGCGACGCCGTGCCGAGCGCTGACGATCGGCTGCTCGGCGAACGCACGGTCGACCTGTCGCTCGCAGCAGGAGCGTCGTATCGCAGCGAGCTCGATTCCACTTTGCCGGTCGATGCGTCCGGCGACTGGTTCCTGATCGGGGTGACGGACGCCGGCTCGAGCGTGCTCGAAGTCGGCTCGGAATCGAACAACGCCGTCGCGGTTGCGCTTTCGGTCGCGCTCGCGCCCTATGCCGATCTGCGGGTCGAAAGCGTCACGGCACCCGCGCAGCTCATCGCGGACCCGGCGCGTGTCACGGTGGGATGGCGCGTGGTGAACGACGGCACCGGCGCTGGCAAGACGGGGCAGTGGACCGATACCGTCTGGTTGTCGCGCGATGCGATTGCCGGCAATTTCGACGACATCGTGCTCGGCCGCTTCGACCACGATGGCGCGCTCGGGGTCGGGGAGTCCTATGGCCGCTCGGAGACCCTATTCGCGCCGCCGGCGCTGAACGGGCGCTTCAACGTGTTCGTCCGCACCGACGCCCAAGGCGTCGTATTCGAGAACGGCGCCGAGTCGAACAACACCGCGACGGCTGCGCAGACGCTAGACGTCATGCCCTTCCCCTATGCCGATCTGTCGGTGGTTGCGATCGAGCATGCGAGCACGGGCGAATCGGGCCGGCCGCTGACGGTCACGTGGACGGTGCGTAACGACGGTATCGGCCCGACCAATCTGGTGGGTTGGAGCGACGAGCTGCGCCTGACAGCGGATGCGGCCGGCAACACCATCGTGGCCCGGGTGGCCGTCGATCACCTCGGCGTGCTGGAGGTAGGCGGATCGTATCAGCGCAGCGCCGCCGTCACGGTGCCGAACGGCTACGCAGGGCCGACCTACGTCGCGGTGAAGACCGGCCAGCCGTTCGAGTTCATTCACCAGGACAACAACGTGACGATCAGCGGTCCGGTCCAGATCGCGCTGGCGCCGGCGCCGGATCTGCTCGTCGCGGACATCGAAGCACCCGCCGCGGCCGACGAAGGCGGCAGCGTCGACGTGACGTGGACCATAGCCAACAACGGTGACGCCACGGCAACGGGGATCTGGCGCGACCGCGTGACGCTGAGCAGGTTGGGCTCGACCACCGAGCAACCCATCACCCTGGGCACGTTCGAATACGTCGCCGGGCTCGGCGCGGGCTTGACCTATACCCGCACCGAACGATTTCGCTTGCCGGCCAAGATCGAAGGCGGCTGGCAAGTCGGCGTGAGCACCGATACCGGCAACGCGATCTACGAAGGCAGCGCCGAGAGCAACAACGCGAGCGGTGACGATCAGGCCCTGGTGCTTTCGCTGAAGCCGCGCGCGGACCTTCAAGTGCAGACGATCACGGCGCCCGACCGGGTCAGCGCGGGCGCGACCGTGGCGGTGAGCTTCGTCATCGCCAACCGCGGCTCGGTGCCGACCGAGCAGCCGCGCTGGCGCGACAACATCTATCTTTCGCTCGACAACAAGCCCGGTGCCGATGACATCCTGATCGGCTCGATCGAAAACGGCGCCGCGCTAGCGCCGGGGGAATCGTATACCTCGAGCACCTCGAGCAGCGTGATTCCGGAGCGATTCCGCGGCAGCGGGCACATCCTCGTCATCGCCGACGCAACCCAGAGCATCGACGAATACCCCGCGCCGAACGAAGCCAACAACGTGATCGCGCGCGAAATCCTGATCGACGCCCAACCGCTCGCCGATCTGGTAACCGGCGGCGTTGTCGCGCCGGTGCAGGCGGTCTATGGCGGCGAGATCGAGGTTCGCTACACGGTCACGAACAGGGGATCCGATACCACGAATCGGGCGAGCTGGACCGACGCCATCTGGCTCACGCCCGACAAGACCCGGCCCAATCCGCAGAGTGGCGGCATCCAGCTCGCGACGCTCTCGCACGACGGCGCCCTTGCCGTGGGCGAGAGCTACGAGCAAACGGTGAAGGTGCGCATTCCGCGCCAGATCGCTTCCGGCACCTTCTACATCACCCCCTGGAGCGACATATTCGACGCGGTGTTCGAGGATACGCTGGCGTCGAACGTGAATCCGGACGATCCGAACGAATTCGACAACAACAACTACAAGGCGCGAGCGCTCGACATCATCGGCACGCCGATCCCGCCACTGCCCGATTTGCAGGTGACGGCAATCACGACCAGCGCGCCGGGATCGGCGGCTGCGCCTTTCACGCTCACCTGGACGGTCGCCAACCTCGGCGAAGGTGCGGCGAGCGGCACGTGGTACGACACTGTTCTGGTTCATGACCTGCCCGACCATCTGGCGCCCGGCGTGAAAGTGTGGAACCTCGGCAGTTTCGAGCGCGCGGCGGCGCTCGATTCGCAAGGCGCGTACACCGCATCGCAAACCATCACGCTGTCGCCCGCGGTGCGCGGCGCCTACGTGAGCGTGCTGACCGATGCCTTGCCCTCGCTCGCGCGCGTCGACGAAGCGGACGAGAGCAACAACACCCGGACCGTGGCCGCGCAGGTCGAGACTGCGCCCGCGGATCTGAAGGTCATCGCCATCAGCGTGCCGCAGGAGAACTTCTCCGGCGAGAAGGCGACGATCGCCTGGACCGTGCGCAACGACGGGGCCGATATCTGGCCGGGCACGCGCATGTGGGTCGACATGATCTACCTCTCGCCGGATCCCAGCGTGAGCAGCGGCCGCTTGCAACGCATCGGTTCGCACGTGCATGCCAACGTCAATGGGCTCGCCAGCGGCGCCACGTACACCGAAACGGCGGAAATCACCTTGCCGGCAGGAATCGGTGGCGACTATTTCCTGTACGTGCTGGCCGACGACGATCCATCGGCCGAGCTGCTGGATCTCAGGCCGGAGCCGGCCGACGGCAGCAATCCTGCGTCGCTCAAGCTCTACGGCACGCGCGCCTACGAGCATCAGGACCAGTCCAACAATGCACTGCGCAGCGACATCGCGATCACCTACCGCGAGCCGGACTTGCAGATCGCAGAGTTCGTCGTGCCGGCCGGCGAGCTGAGCTCCGGCCAGCCCATCGAGGTCGGCTTCACGGTCGTCAACCAAGGCACGCGCGAGACCCGCCAGGAGCTTTGGCTCGATCGGGTCTACCTGTCGCGCGACCCGTCGCTCGACAGCCACGATCTCCAGCTCGCGCAGCTCGAGCACCAGGGCAGGCTCGCGGCCGGTGCGAGCTACCAGCGCGCGGCCTCCATCGTCCTGCCCTCCGATGCCGACGGCATCTACTATCTGATCGCATTCGCCGATGCCGACATTCTCGGCGTTTCCGGCAGCGGTGCCGCCTCGCCGATCGAGGTGGGTCAGGTGCGCCTGAGCGCCGATCGGGTCCCCGAGTTCAAGGATCAGGGCAACAACACGCGGGTGCAGCAGATCGACGTCGCCTTGGGCCCGGCGGCCGATTTGCGCGTGGTGTCGGTGGTCATCCCAGAGCGCGTGGACGTCAATCAAGTGCTGCACGTCGCGTACACCGTGGCCAACGCCGGCGCGGCGAGCACCCGCGCCTCCCAGTGGAAGGACAACCTCTACCTTTCCGCCGACCAGTTCTTCGATCCGGTGGCCGACCGTTACCTGGGCCAGGTCAATCACGGCGGCGCATTGGCCGCGGGCGCGAGCTATGGCGTAGAAGCCGATTTCCGGCTGCCGAGCGGATTGACCGGACCGTACTACCTCTTCGTCCAGACCGATGTGCCGGGTGGACCGGCCGCGCCGCGCGGTGCGGTGTTCGAATCGATCGCCGAAGACAACAATGTCACCGCGTCCGCCGATCCGGTGCTGATCGAGCTGCCGCCGCCGTCGGATTTGCAGGTGATCGCCATCGATCTGCCGTCCGCGGCCGACAGTGGCGAGCCGATTCGAGTCGGATTCACGGTAAGCAATGCCGCGGCCGAGAACGCCGCCGGCTCCTGGAGCGATTCACTGTATCTGTCGGCCGATGGCGCTTGGGACCTGGGCGATGTCCTGTTGGGCAAGGTCGCCCATAGCGGGGGCTTGGCTGCGGGCGCGAGCTATGACGCCGAGCTCACCGTCAAGCTGCCGCCGGCGAAAGCGGGCCAGTACCGCGTCATCGTGCGCAGCGACATCTTCAACGAAGTGTACGAAGCCGCCGACGAGCGCAACAATGCCGCTGCCTCTGCCGAGTCGCTCACGGTAACGGTTCCGGAGCTGCGACTGGGCGTGCCGTTCGCAACCACACTTTCGCCGAACGAGGAGCGCTTATACCGCGTTCAAATCGGCGCCAACGAGACGCTGCGCTTCGCTCTCGAATCGACCGATGCGGGCAGCAGCAACGAAATCTACGTGCGCTATGCCGATATGCCGTCGGGATTCGCCTTCGATGCCGGCGCCATCGATCCGCTCTCCGCAAGCCCGGTGGCGTTGATCCCGTCGAGCCTCGCCGGCGATTACTACGTGCTCATCCGCGGCCGCTCTGGCGGGGCGGGCATGCCAGTGACGTTGACGGTGAAGGCGCTGCCGTTTTCGCTCACCGGCATCGCGCAAGACCAGGGCGGCGACAGCCGCTGGGTGACGACGACCCTCACGGGTGCGCGCTTTCAGCCGGGCGCATTGGTGAAACTCGTCCGGCCGGGTATCGCCGAGATCGAGCCGGCGCGGCACGAGGTCGTCGACGCCACGACCATCGTCGCCACCTGGGATCTGCGCGATCGACCGCACGGTTTGTACGATGTCGCCGTGATCAATCCGGATGGCGCCCAGGCCGTATTGCCGTATCGCTATCTGATCGAAAGCGCGATGGAGATCGACGTCACGGTGGGGCTCGGCGGACCGCGCGTCCTGCCTGCCGGGCATTCGGGCGTCTACGGAGTCTCCCTGCAAAGTCTGACGAATGTCGATACGCCCTACGTGCATTTCACGTTTGGCGCACCCGAGATCGGCGACAACGGCGAGGTCTACAACCTGCCGTTCGTGACCTTCAACTCCAACGTGCGCGGCGCACCCGCAGGCCAGCGCCAGGACGTGCCTTGGGCGAGCCTCGATTCCGAGGTCAACGACGACGGCTGGATGCTCGCGCCCGGCTATGCGTTCGACGTTCCAGCCGGCGGTTACGCGTCCATGAGCTTCAGCGTCACCACCTATCCCGGCCTGAAAGCGCTGGTCGATCGCGACTTCGAGGGTTTCAAGCGCGCCCTATACGACGCCCGTCCGGACCTGGCGGCGACCGATGCGCTGGCCGGCGGCGTCGGCTCGCTCAACGACGAGCTGCGGGGTATCTTCGACGATCCGAGCGCCATCGTGCCGGATCATTGCGCCGTGCTGTTCATGCCGTTTCGCTTCAACGTCATGGCGAGCGCGACGCCGATGACGCGCGCCGAATTCATCGCCGAGCAGACCCAGGAGGCGCAGCGCCTGCGCGCTGCGATCCTCGCCGATGGTGCCGCCAACGCGGCCCTGGTGAATCTCGCAGCCGACCAGGCCACCTGGGTCGCGGCGTACCTCGCCGCACTGGAAGACGCCGGCATGCTGCGGTCCGAGGACGACGTGCCGCCGCAACGCAGTGATCCGAGCATCACGTCGCTCTTGAGCGTGCTGGCGAGCGGCGTCCTGGTGGGCCCGGCGGGCGCCACGATCGCGAGCCCGTCCAGTCTCGCGGCGTTTTTCGCCAAGGTCCACGAGTGGTATGGCGATACGCCGAAGAAGATGGCCGAGCTGGCAGGCTACGACTTTCGTGAATCGATACTCTGCGGCGAGTATGCGATCCCGATTCCCGCGCTGCCTGATTTCGCAGACTTCGATCTCGGCTTGTCGCACCCGACGTACTTCCAGGCCTTCAACGTCTTCTCGCCGTGGCTGGGTTTCGGTCCCAACATCGCGCTGCCCGATTTTGCCTCGGTCGCAGCCGACAGCACGGTCGCGCCGCTCGACTTGCAGGCGCTGTTCGAGCAATCGGTGCAATCCCAAGGCGCTGCATCGATCAGTGGACCGCAGGGCTACGGCGCCGAGCAATACCTGCCCGCCGGGACGGCTTTGCCGTATACGATCCGCTTCAGCAACCCCGGCGAGGCAGCGGGCGCCGCCAACGAGATCCGCATCATCACCGCGCTCGACCCGGCGCTGAGCGCACGCAGCTTCCGCCTGGGCGACATCCGGATCGGCGACATCGACATCCGCATGCCGTCGGATCGCGCCGCCTTCCAGGGCGATTTCGACTTTCGCCAGTCGCTGGGCTTCCTGGTGCGCGTCTCAGCCGGCATCGATACGTCAACCGCGACCGCGAGCTGGGTATTGCAGGCGATCGACCCGCAGACGGGCGAAGTGCTGCAGGATGCAACGCGCGGCTTGCTCGCGCCGGACAACGCCCAGGGCGAGGGCTCGGGCTTCGTCAGCTACAGCGTGCAAGGCGCATTCGGCGCGCAAAGCGGCGCGCTCATCGCGGCCTCGGCGCAGGTGCTGCTCGACAACCAGGCGCCCGCCCAGACCGAGATCATCCGCAGCCGGCTGGATGCCGCGGCGCCCACCACGACGGTCGACATCGAGCAAGTCGCGCCGGGCGGGGGCGATTACCGCGTGAGCTGGAATGCGCTCGACGAAGAGGGCGGCTCGGGCGTGCGCTCGACCACGGTGTACATCCGGGTCGACGGCGGCGATTGGAAGATCTGGCTGCGCCAGAGCACCGAAACGTCGGGAATCTACAGCGGCGAGGCAGGACATCGAGTCGAGTTCCTCGCCCTTTCCACCGACAACGCGGGCAATCGCGAGCGCCCGCCGCAGTCCGGCCTTCCGGACGATGGCAGCAGCATCAATCTCGGCAGCACGCCGAACGTCGGCTCGACCACGGTCGACATGGGGCAAGCGCCCGTGCCGAGCGATGCGCCGTCCACCAATGCGCTGTTCGAGCAAGCGGAAGCCGCCGTGCCGGCGGCGCAGCCGAGCAAGCCATCGCAGTTCGACGTCGTGCTCGCGCCCTTCGGCGGCGCGCAGTTCGGCACCGGCATCGAGCAGAGCTTCGCGGGGATCGGACCGCTCGCCATGGTCGAGCTCCCGGACGGCAGTTTCCTGGTGAGCGGCGGTGCCAATCGCGGCGCGCTGTACCGGTTCGACCAGGATGGCGGTCATACGCTGGTGCCCGCGCTAGAGCTCGATCAGCCGATCTTCGACCTGGCCTTCGACGCGGATGGCGGACTGTGGGCGACTTCGGGCGGCGGTGCCTTGCTCGAGCTCGATGCGGACAGCTACGAGATCCGCAACCGCTATGGCGATGGCATCACGCAGTCGCTCGCATTCGATCCGGCCGCGGGCGTGTTCTATGTCTCGTCGGGCTCCGGAATCGAGCGCTTCGATCCGCTCACCCGCGCCTTCACGCATTTCAGCGACATGCGGGTCGACGATCTGGCGCTCGCCCCCGATGGCACGCTCTGGGGCAGCCGCTGGCCGCAGCGCGGCCAGCTTCTGAGCTTCGACGCGCGCGGGCGCGCGCACGTGCAGGTCGAGATCGACGCCGAGCTCGACTCGCTCGCCTTCGGGCGCGACGGCTCGCGCTTCGACGACCTGTTGTTCGTCTCGAGCCGCGCCGCTGCCGGCGACGCGGCGGGCGCGAGTCTCTACCTGATCGATACGCTGACATTGCGGGTCGTCGAGTTGGCACGCGGCGGGCCGGGCGCGGAGCAACTGCTTGCCACTGCCGACGGGCGCTTGCTGGTGGCCAACAGTGCGCGCGTCGACGTCATCGCTCCGCGGGTCGCGCCCGCGATCATCCGCACCGACCCGGTGGCGGACAGCATCGTCGCACTGCCGCTCGCCAGCATCGCGATCACCTTCAGTCAGGACATGAACGCCGCCGCCGGCGCGCTCGATTCGGTGGTCAACGCGGCCAACTACCGGCTCGCCGGCAGCGCGGGCAACGTGGTGCCGATCGTTGCCGTGAGCTATGACGCCGAAATGCGCACGACAACGCTGCGTTTGCCCTCGCCCGACGGCGATACCTACACGCTCACGATCGACCAGCGCATCCGCTCGAGCGACGGCTTGGCGCTGAGCACGCCCTTTGCGTTGTCGTTCACCGCCGTGGAGGACTTCTCCGCGCTGGTCGATGTCGCCTACGTGGCCACGCGCTCGGATCGGGGCGACGGCACGGTTTCCTTCGACGTTCAGGTGACCAACCGCACCGAGTACGAGCTGCGCCTGCCGCTGCTCCTGGTGCTGGATCCGTCGCGATACTTCGGCGGCAGCGCCGAGGGCGTGGAAACGCGGCCCGACGGGTTGTGGTTCATCGACATCGGCGCGGGTCTGAGCGGCGCTTTGGCGCCCGGCGCATCGACGCGCGCGCACACGGTGACCATCAACAACCCGCTCGGCCAACGCCTGGACGTGGGGAGCGGGGTGTATGCAATGCCGTTTCCGAATGAGGCGCTAGCCTTCACGAGCACGCCGGTCACGCGCGCGCAGGCCGGTACGGCATACCGCTACGAGGCGCGCGCGGCCGACGCCGACGGCACGACCATCAGTTATGTGCTGCTCGATGGACCCGCGGGCATGTTGCTCGACACGCAAACGGGCGTCCTCACGTGGCAGCCCGATGCGAGCGCAAACGCACAGACGAGCGTCGTGTTGCGTGCCTACGATGGACGCGGCGGCCATGCCACCCAGGCGTACGCGATCGATGTCGAAGGCGGCAACCGCACGCCGGTCATCGATCTGCCGCCCACGGTGCGTCTCGCCGAAGGCGAGACCTACCGTTTGCGGGTCGTGGCCGAAGATCCCGAGGGGCAGGTCTTGCGCTTCTTCGCCGATCGCTTGCCGCCCGGTGCGCGCTTCGACAGCGGGCGCGGGCTGTTCGAGTGGACGCCCGGGGCGCATGACGCGGGCGAATACAAGGACGTTCGTTTCAGCGTGACTGACGGTACGCAGGTCGTGACGCGTTCGGTCACGTTCATCGTTACGCCGGTCAACGCGGCGCCGGTGCTGCGTGGCATTCCGGATCGCAGCGTGCGCCAGGGCGACCCGCTGCGGTTCACGCTCTCCGCCGAAGACGCCGATGGCGACGCGCTGACGTATTCCACGCCGGACCTGTTGCCGGGGATGACGCTCGACCCGGCGAGCGGCGTCTTCGAGTGGATCCCCCCGTACGATTTCGCCGGCAGCTTCGACATCCGCTTCCGCGCCGACGATGGGCAAGCGCGAGGCGAGCGTTCGGTGCACATCGACGTGGTGAACGTCAACGTGGCCCCCGCGTTCGATCGCTTCGACAACGCCAGCACCTTCGAGAACCAGCCGTTCGCGCTGCACCTGTTCGCGTTCGACGCCGACAATCCCAGCTTCGTGCTGCAGGTGAGCCTGACCGATGGCCGTCTGACGGCACCGATCGAGACGCCGGCCAGCGTGAGTTACAGTGTGTCGAGCCTGCCGGCCGGAGCGACGTTCGACGCGCATTCGGGGCTGCTGCGCTGGACACCTGGCTACGACCAAGCCGGCGTCCACGAAATCAGCGTCACCGCCACCGACGACGGTGACGGCACCGGCGTAGCGCTTGCCAGCACCGTCAGCGTGCCGATCGTGGTGCATAACGCCAATCGAGCGCCGCGGATCACCGCGATCGGCACGCAGTCGGTGGAGAAGGGCGAGCGCCGCGACGTTCCGATCGAAGCGATCGACCCGGACGGCAACGCGTTGACGCTGAGCTTCGAGGGCCTGCCGCGCTTCGCCACTTTCTCGGCGACCGGCAACGGCACGGGTGTGCTGCGCCTGGCACCGGGCGATCGCGATCGCGGCGACTTCGTCGTCACTCTCAGCGCGCGTGATGACGGTGACGGGGGCGGGGCGAAAGCAGTGGCGTCCGCGACCCATAGCTTCGTCATCTCCAGCGAATCCGACTCCGAGCCGCCGCTGCTAGCACCGATCGGCGATAAGGTCGCCGTGATCGGTCAGGCCCTTCAGTTCACGCTGCGCGCAAGCGATCTCGATCAGGATGCATTGAGCTTCAGCGCGAGCGGCCTGCCTGCGGGGGCGACGCTGGTCCCGGGTGTGGCCTACGGCAGCGCCGTCTTCACTTGGACCGCTACCGCTGCCGGCACGGGATCGCATGCAATGACTTTCCGTGTCGAAGATTCGCAAGGCAACAGCGACGAGCGCAGTATCTCGCTGGTCGCGCGCGCATCGAACGCAGCCCCGCTACTGCTGCCGGTGGGCGAGCGCTCGGTCGCCGAGGGCGAGGTACTGAAGGTGCAACTGGCCGCGACCGACGGCGACGGCGACGCGCTCACGTACAGCGCAACCGGCCTGCCGCCGGGCGCAACGCTTGACGCCGTTACCGGGATGCTGACCTGGCAGCCGAACCACTTCATGGCCGGCCGCTATGCCGGCATCGTGCTCAGCGCCTCGGACGGAGCCGCGAGCAGCAGCGAGACCATCGCAATCACCGTGGCGCCCGCCAATCAGGCGCCGCTGCTGGCCGCGATTCCGCCGCTCGGCGGCCAGGAGCAGCAGTTGCTGCGGTTCAATCTGATCGGCACCGACCCCGACGGCGACGCATTGATCTATGCGCCGCTCGACAGCTTACCCGCCGGCGCGTTCTTCGACGCTTCGACCGGGCTGTTCGAGTGGACGCCGGGCTTCGATCAGTCGGGTACTCACACATTCCGCTTCGCGGCGCGCGACGCGGCGCTCGCCGAGGATACGATCGAGGTGCAGGTCGCCATCGCCGATGTCAATCGAGCGCCTTCGCTCGAGCTCATCCCGCACCAGATCGCGCTGGGCGATACGCTGCGTTTCAACGTCGTGGCGAACGATCCCGACAGCGACGACAGCGCCGTCGTGGGCGCACGCGCGCTGCCGCAAGGCGCCAGCCTCGATGGCGCGACGGGCGAATTCGTCTGGACGCCAGGTCCCGGCCAGGTCGGCGAGCACTTGGTCATCTTTACGGCCTCCGACGGCGAAGCGCGGATCGAGCGCGGGATGGCGTTGCGCGTGACGCCCGCGCCCGCAGGGCCGAACGTGACCCTGTCGCTCACGCCGAGCTTTCCTGCGTTGCCGGGACAGCCGGTCGTCATCACCGTGCTGGCAGAGGCTTTCTCCGCGGTGGAAAGCCGCAGCCTGCGCGTCGATGGCGCAGCGCTTGCGCTCGATGCGCGCGGGCGCGGCGTCTTCCTGCCACCGGCAAGCGGCCTGTACCGCCTCGAAGCGAGCGCGACCGATGCCGACGGCTACGCCGGCAGCACGAGCCAGTGGCTGCGCGTGCGCGATCCGTCGGACACGGCGGCCCCCGAGGTCGAGCTCGACCTCGCGCTTGCCGGTGCGAAGCTCGCCGTGGCGAGCAGCATCCAGGGCCGCGTGGCCGATACCAACCTCGAGTCGTGGCGGCTGGAGATCGCTCGCGCCGGCGCCGACCGGTTCGTCATGCTGGCCGAAGGCGAAGCGGCAGTCGACGGCGAGCTTGCGCTGCTCGATCCGCAGCGCTACGAGCGCGGTTTCTATCGCTTGCGCTTGAGCGCGATCGACATCGCCGGACGCGAGGCACGCACAGAGATCGTGCTCGAGCTGGCGTCCGAGCGCACCCAAGGACGCTTCGTGCACGAGGTGATCGACTTCGAAGCGGACATCGCCGGCAAGACCTTGTCCTTCTTGCGGCGCTACGACACGTTTGCAGCCGATCAGCCGGGAAGCTTCGGCTTCGGTTGGAGCCTGAGCTTACGCGATGTCAGAGTCGAGACGGATGTCGCCCCGACGGGCGCTGAAGCAAGCGGCGTCTTCGGCGCGCTGCGCGAGGGCTCGCGGGTCTATGTCACCACGCCCGACGGCAGCCGCGCCGGATTCACATTCTCCCCGCAACAGGTGAGCGGCACGGGCTTCGCCTACTTCCTGCCGCGTTGGCTGCCTGACGCGGGCGTGGCTTGGCAGCTCGAATCGGCCGCGCGCCAACTCCAGCGTGCCGGCGGCAGCTTCTACGCGCTCGACGACGGCTCACCCTACAACCCCGCGGCGCTCGCGGGCGAGCGTGCCCAATACGTGCTCGTGTCGCAGCAAGGTACCCGCTACGAGGCCGCGGCAGGCGAAGGTGTGACGGCCATCGAGTATGCCGACGGCGTGCGCTTGATCGTGAGCGGCAGCGGCATCGTCGGCCCCGGCAACGAAGCGATCGCATTCGTGCACGACGCCTCCGGGCATCTCACGCGTGTCACCGACCCGCGCGGACGGAGCTGGGATTACGGTTACGACCAGGCAGGCAACCTCGTGCATGCGCGCGATCTCAACGCGGGCAGCGCGGAGCGCTATGCCTATGCAGACTCGGCATCGCATCGCATCTCCCTGGTGACATCGCCCGCCGGCGGCAAGGCGATCGACTACGGTATCGACGTAGTGGTCCGCGACCTGACCGCAAGCTTGGGTGCGGCGCTGAGCTATCTCGGGCAGACGGTCGAAGCCGATCTCGCGGCGGGCGGCACGGATCTCTACGCTTTCGCCGTGCGCGCAAGCGAGGTGGAGCTGCCGCAGGGCGGCGCATTGCTGCTCGGCGTGCGACTGAGCGCGACGAATGCTGCCGCGCTCACGCTCGCGATTCCCGAGATCGACGGCGCCACTCGCATCGCGGAGCACGCAAGCGATGGCCGGGTCCATGCGTTGTATCGCATCGACATCGCGGGATTGAAGCTGTTGCGCGTGAGCGGCGCAGGCAGCGGCGCGTATACGCTGGAGCTGTTCGCGGCAGGCGACAGCAATGGCGATCGGCAGGTGGACGCATTGGACTTCGCGCGGCTCGACGCCGCTCGCGGCAGCGTCGAGGGGGATCAGCGCTACGATGCGGCAGCGGACATCGACGCCGACGGCCGGGTCGACGCGACCGACATCCAGCTCGTCTACGCGAATCTCGGTTTTGCGCCCAATCGTGCGCCCGCGATCAACGCCTTCACCGGCTTCACGCACGTCGACCTGCAAACGGCGATCGACCTGACCTCTTTCCTGGTCGACCCCGAAGGCGACCCGATGGCGCTGCGCATCGTCTCCGCCGGCCATGGCTCGGCGCAGCTCTCGGGCGATGGCAGCCAGGTCCTGTTCCGTCCCGAGACCGGGTTCGCTGGCCTTGCCGGCTTTACGGTCATCGCCGATGACGGCTATGCACAGTCGCCAGCCGGTGCCGTTGCCGTGGAGGTGAGCGATGCGCCGCTACTGCGCTTGGATTTCGTCGAGCGCAATCCACGCATCGCGCTGGGCACCAGTTTCCCGATCGGCGTGATCGGCGATTTCGCCGACCAGGCGGACGTGCTGCTGCCGCTCGATTACGTCGCGCTCGCGCTCACCGACGCAGCCGTCGGGCGCATCGTCGAGGGCGAGCGCATCCTTGCCGAGCATCAAGGCTTCTCTGCGCTGGTGGCAACCCGCGGTGAAGTGCGCGCCGCCACCGCACTGGTGATGGGCAACCCCAATCGGTTCGAACACATCCAGCTCGCAGCCGGCCTGGACATTTATCCCGGCGCGGTGACGCTGGTGCCGGCGGGCGGCAGCAAGTCGATGCAGGTGGCGATCGCGGGCGGCACCGACGTGAGCGCGGCGGCCAGCGGCACGCTGTACTTCAGCGGCAACGCCGCGGTGGCAAGCGTCGATGCCGATGGCCTGGTGCGGGCAGCACAGTCCGGTGCAACCGAAGTCACGATCGTCCACCGTGGCGTGGAAGCACGCGTTGCCATACACGTGCAGGCGCCGCAGCCCAACCAGGCGCTGATCGGCGCCGAGGGCGGCGCCGTGGCGGCGGCGGACGGTGCCATCGTCGCGATCGCGCCCGATGCGTTGAGCGAGGGGCAGACGGTCAGCTTCGCCACGGTCGATGCTGCGGATCTGCCGCTGCCGCTCACGCCTGAATGGGGTCTGGTCGGTGCCTACCGGCTCGATCTCTCGGGCGACGAGCCCATGGCCGTCGCGGCGCAGCTCGCGATTCCCGTCCCGGACAGCATTCCGGTGGGCCAGCAGTTGTTCCTCGTGCGCGCGGGCGAGGTGCCGGACGAAAACGGCAACCTCTATCCCGTATGGTTCCAGGACGAAGTCGCGGTGGTCGGTGCGGACCACATCGCCCGCACCAGCTCGCCGCCGTATCCGGGGATCAAGTACGCCGGCATCTATTCAATCGCCTTTCCGCCCGAAGGTTACTCGGTCGCTCGCGGCGTGATCAGCGTCACCATGCCGGTCGCCATCATGCCGACCTTCATCGGCGGGGGCATCGGCGGCATGGCTGCGATCGGCGTCTTTCTCACGATAAGCTGGAAGGTGAGCGAGCTGAAGGTCGTCGGCATTCCTGCCCAGGGATTGCCCGTCATCAACACGGTCAATGTCGCGCTCGATCCGGGCGAGGTGGTGGAATTCTCGACCACGTTGTCCCAACCCACGGGCCTGCTGCCGCAGTCGCCGGTGCTGACCGAAGCAGCCTTCAAGGTGGATGCGAACGGCAGCGCGCTGCTCGAGCTCACCGGCCGGCAGATGCGCTTCTCGCCGCAAGCGAGCATGGGCTCGCGCCTGGTGGCCGTGTTCGAGCAGCAGGGCAAGTTCATCGAAGCCGCGATCGTGGGTGCGCCGATCAGCGTCGGTGCGGATGGCCTGGAGCAAGTGGTGGTAGAGGTCCCGCGCGGCGTGATCACGGGCATCGCCGCCGTGCGGCTCGTGCGCGTCGACACGGTGTTCGGCATCGACCATTGCACGGGCGATTACGGACCGATCGAAAGACCGTATGCGAGCAATCCCCTCACCCTCGGCGCTCGCGGCAATTACGTCGTGACGGCGCTGATGGGACCGGGGCAGGTCGCCGTGATGACCCAGGGCGATCCGCAGGCCGACCAGCCCGAAGCCGAGCTCGACCTGGTCGCGCGCATTCCCGTGGGCGACATTCCGCGCGCGACCGCGCTCAGCGCCGATCACACCCGTGCCTACGTGACCCTGCGCGGGGACGGCGCCGTTGCCGTCGTCGACCTGGTCGCGCTGCAGAAGGCCGATGCGCTGCCCGGCAATGGCCCGGACGAGAACGCGCCCGATCCGCTCGACAACATCGCGCTGCCGGCTGGAGCGCGCCCGTTCTGGATCACACTCGACAGCGCCAATCGCTACGCCTACGTTTCCGAAGAGCGCCCGATCGGTGGCAAGGGCAGGATCTACGTCATCGACGTCGATCCCACCTCGGAGGACTTTCACCGCCTGGTTCACATCATCGAGCTCGACAATGCCCCAGGCGGGCTGCGCGAGCTCGTCATCGGCGAAGACGGCCGCCGCCTGTACGTGGCGGCGCCCAACCGCGATCTGTTCGCGCCCGCGACGGCGGAGCACAGCTATCTCCTGGTGGTCAACGTCGACGGCGCCGATCAACCCGCCGATCCCAAGGTCAATCCGCGCAAGTACTGGCAGCAGATCGCCAGCATCGCAACCGGCCAGGAGACCTACGGCGTCCAGCGCACAGGGGATCCCAAGCGCATCGCCTTCACCAACCGCTATTTCGACAACGAGGGCTTCGCCTTCCTCACGGTGAGCGACGACAGTCCGAGCAGCTTCGGCGCCTCCGTGACGCCGCTCTCGCTCACGCTGGGCTCCGTGTTCGACACCTTCGACGTCAACAACGCGCAGTCGATCCTGATCCTGCCCGAGGATGCGTTCAAATCGGAGCTCGGTCCGCATCCCGCGTACGCCTTCATCAGCGGGTTCAACCGCATCATCTTCGAGGATCCCTCGCACGATCCCGAGGCCTTCCTCGAAGGCAGCGGCGCGCAAACGCCGCCTCCCGGCGGCAGTAACGTCGGCATCATCCGCGATCCCTTCAACGGCGGCGCGCTGGTCGCCGGCACTTACCCGGTGCCGTACGGCATGGCCGACAACATGGCCTTCGCGAGCGGCTACAACTACTTGTTCGCGGCGTATCGAGGCGTGGAAGCCGCAACCGGCGACGGTGCGGTGTTCGTCTACAACCTGGTAAACCTGATCGGTCAGGTCGAGCACACGCTCGCGAATGGTCCGCCGAAGCGGCTCGAGCAATTTCCGGTCGATCGGCTGTACTTCGACCAAGTCCTGCCGCTGCAGGAGAATTTGCAGCTCGCCAACGCGGCGATCGACATCCGCGCGGACTACCGCATCATCAAGGCGCAGTTGGATCTCGGCCGCTTCACCTACGGCGTGCCGAGCCTGATGGACAGTGCGGGCAACTACATCCTCGACGCATTCGGCAATCGCATCGCGTCGCCGCACGCGCCGTTCGGCACCGCCGGCATGCCGCAGGGCCTCAGCGCCCATCCGACCGAAGTGGCGCCCGGACCGCGCGTGCGCAACCAGTTCGATTTCGGCCGCGGCATGGGGCTTGCCGAGCGCGCCGATCTCGGCGTGCAGGATTTCCTGGCCGAGTTGATGACGCCTCCCGATTGTCCGGATCCGCGCTTCAATTCGGTGGTGCAGCTCGACACGGGCGCGGTGATCGAGACGCACGACCTGGTCTCGTACCAGTCGATGGGGCAAACGCGCCAGCTCACGTTGAAATACGATTCCTTGAGCGCCGATCCCAGGCCGATCCTCAATTTCGGCTGGGACGCCATGAGCGCCGAGCTCGCGAGCTATGCCGCAAGCCCGCAGGCGGAGCTGACCGGCACGGGCGATGTGCTGATGAGCGTGCAGGTGTCGTTCAACGGCGCCGGCGGATCGGCGGCGAGCCCGATCCGCTACTACGGCATACCGCCGTCGGCCGACAGCTTCAGCGTTTCCTTCCAGACCGACCTGAGCGCGCTGCCCTCGGGCTATTACGGCTACACCGTCAAGGCCCATTTCGCCGGCAAGGACCGGGTCACCAACGGCACGCTGCTGCACATCAACGGCATCGACTCGGCGTTCGGCCGCGGCTGGGGTCTGGAGGGCGTGCAGGAGCTCTATGTCGGCGCCGACGGCTCCGCCGACCTCGTCGACGGCAACGGCGAGGCGCAGCGCTTCGAGCGGCTGGTCACGCCGCCGGTCGATCTCGGCAGTTGCGAGCCCTCGACCGTGGTCGAGCAGTTCAGCACCATCGCCGGCGATACGTCCAAGCTCGCAAAGCTCGCGAGCGGGGTTTACCAGCGCAGCCTGGCCGACGGCACGACCTACGTCTTCGGCGCCCCGAGCGTCGATGACAGCGGCAAGCCGCAGCCCGGCAAGCTGCAAGTGGTTCGCGATCGCTACGGCAACGAGACCCGCTACGACTTCGATTCGGCCGGAAAGATCGTGAGCATCACCGACCCCGCCGGCTTGATCACACGCTTCGACTATTCCGGCGAGCACGTGAGCCGCATCATCGACCCGGCTGGCCGGACCACCGAGCTTACGCACGCCGACAACGATCTCATCGCCATCACCGATCCGGATGCTTCGCAGCGTCGATTCGACTACGACGATGACGGCCGCCTGACGATCGAGGTCAACAAGCTCGGAGGCATCGAGACCACGATCTATGGCGCACACGGCCGGGCGATCGAAGCGCAGCGTCCCGACGGCAGCGTGATCAAGGTGACACCGCTGCAAGTCCTGGGCTGGGTCGACCCCGAGCTCGAACCGGCTACCAAGGACGACCCCGCGCCGGTGCAAATCGGGAAGGTGACCGAATTCAAGGCGCGCTACACGGAAGCGAACGGCAACGAGCGCGTGGTCACGCTCGACGAGCGCGGCCTGGTGCTGGAAACCACCGACGCGCTCGGGCTGGTCGAGCGTTTCGTGCGCGACGGCAACGGCCGGGTGATCGAAGCGACCGACCACCATGGCAACGTCACCCGCTATGCCTACGACAGCCGCGGCAACATCGTGACGATCAGCGATGCATTGTCGCCGGCGGGCAGCGCGAAGACGATGGCGTACGATGCGCTCACCAACCAGGTGGTGAGCGTAACCGACGAGCTTCAGCGCACGACCCAGTACACGCTGAACGCGAAGGGCGACAACGTCGCGACCCGTCAAGCCGACGGCAACCAATGGCACTACACGTATCTGCCGCAGGGCATGCTGTTCAGCCAGACCGATCCGCTCGGGCGGCAGACGCGCTACGCGTACGACGCGCTCGGGCGCCTGCAAACGGTCATCAACGCCGACGGCAGCCAGCGCTCGTACGAATACGACGCGGCCGGCAATGCGATTGCCATGACCGACGAGCTCGGCCGGCACACGGCGTATTCGTTCGATGCGATGAATCGCATGACGGCGATCGTGCAGCCCGACCCCGATGGGGCCGGGCCGGGCATCGCACCGGTGACGCTGATCGGCTACGACGCCGGCGGCAACGAGGTGAAGCGTAGCGACCCGCTCGGCGGCACGACCACCAGCGCTTATGATGCCCGCGGCCGGCTGGTCGCGCGCAGCGATGCGCTCGGCCACAGCATGGGCTACGTCTATGGCGCGGACGAGAATCTCGCCGCCGAGGTCGATCCGCTCGGGCACCGCACCGACTACGGCTACGACCTGCGCAATCGTCTCGTGCTGTCCACCGATGCGCTCGGCAAGACCCACGAGTATCACTATCACGAGGGTCACACGACGCCGGAATCGGTGACCGACGCGCTCGGCCGCACGGCGAGCTTCGAGCGCGACGCGCGCGATCGGCTGGTCGCCCAGACCAATGCGCTGGGTGAAACTACCCGCTGGATTTACGACGCGGCCAACAACCTGGTCGAGGTGATCGATCCGCTCGATCGGAGCACCCAGTACGCCTACGACGCGATGAACCGGCTGGTATCGATCACCGATGCGCTCGGCGGCGTTACGCTGACGACCTACGATGCCGTGGGCAACGCGTTATCGGTGCGCGACCAGCTCGGGCGCGTCACCGCCACGAGCTACGATCTCATGAATCGGCCGGTCGAGACGATCGATGCCGAGGGCGGCGTTACCCGCTATGCCTACGATGCGCACGGCAATCTGCTGAGCCTCACCGATGCGCTCGGGCACATCACTGCGTACAGCTACGACAACCTCGATCGGCGCATTGTGATCAGCGCGCCCGACCCCGACGGCAGCGGCCCGCTGGCCGCGCCGGTGACGCGGTTCGGTTTCGACGCGGCCGGCAATCTCATCGCCGAGACCGATGCGCTCGGGCGCGTTACCCAGTACAAGGTCGATGCCCTGTACCGCAACGTAGAGGTGATCGATCCGCTCGGGCACTCGACCAAGACCGTGTACGATGCTGACGGACGCATCGTCGGCGCGACCGACGCGCTCGGGCGGGTGACGCAGTACGTGTACGATGCGCTGGGCCGGCGTACCGAGGCTGTGCTGCCGGATCCGGATGGTGCCGGCCCGTTGACGGCCCCCGTGCAACGCTTCGAGTACGACGCCGCGGGCAACCTGCTGCGTGCGATCGATCCGTTGCAGCGCACGACCGAATACGCCTACGACGCGGCCGACCGGCGGATCGAGACCAAGGACGCGCTCGGCAACGTCTCCTCGATCGAATACGATGCCGCCGGCAACGCGGTGGCAAACCGCGATGTCTTGGGGCGCATGACTCGCTTTGCGCTCGATGCGCTCGACCGCATGGTGTCGATCGAAGGCCCAGCGGTGGATGGCGCGAGCCCAACCATCACTTACGGCTACGACGCCGTGGGCAACCTCATCCGGGTCGAAGATGCGCTCGGACACGAAACGCTGCATGCCTACGACGCCCTCGACCGGCGCATTCGCACGACCGATGCGCTCGATGGCGTGAGCCACGCGCAATACGACGCGGTCGGCAACGTGCTGGCAACCACCGATGCGCTCGGCCGTAGCACGCGCTACGAGTACGATGCGCTCGATCGGCGCATCGCGCAGCGCGACCCCGATCCGGACGGCAGCGGGCCAAAGACCGCCCCCGTGACGGCGTATGCCTACGATGCGGTAGGCAATCGCATTGCCCTCACGAACGCGCGCGGCCAGGTCACGCGCTACCAGTACGATGCGCTCGACCGGCAGGTCGCCAATCAGGACGCGGCCGGCAACACCACGGCGCAGCAGTACGATGCTGCCGGCAACCTGGTCGCGATCATCGACGCGCTCGGCCGCCGGACGAGCTACGACGTCGATGCGCTGAACCGGGTGGTACGCACGACCGCTCCGGATCCGGACGGGAGTGCCGGGCCGCAGCAGGCGCCGGTGACGGCGCAAGCGTACGACGCGGCGAACAACCTCGTTGCCGTCACCGATCCCCGCGGCAATACGACCCGCTACCAGTACGATGCGCTTAATCGGCGCATCGGCGAGACCGATGCGCGCGGCGGGGTTTCGAGCATCGACTACGACGCCGCCGGCAACGTCATCGCCACGATCGATGCGCGCGGCGAGCGCACCGGCTACGAATACGACGCGCTGAACCGGCGCACGCGCATGATCGAAGCCGACCCGGACGGTGCGGGCCCGGCGCAGACCGCGGCGACCCGCTACCACTACGACGCCGACGATCGCCTGGTCGCCATCACGGATCCTCTGGGCCGCGTGACCGAGCTCGTGTACGACCCGCTGCACCGACAGGTACAACGCAGCGATGCGCTCGATGGCCTCTGGCGCGTCGAGTACGATGCCGCGGGCAACGCCGTTGCGACCACCGACGCGCTTGGACGATCCACACGTTACGAATATGACGCGCTCGATCGGCTGGTGCAGCGCACCGCCGCCGATCCGGACGGCAGTGGACCGGACCCGGCAGCAGTGACGGCCTTCGACTACGATGCCGGCGGCAACCTCGCCGCCACGACCGATGCGCTCGGCCGCACCGAGACCTACAGCTACGATGCGCTCGACCGGCGCACCCAAACCACGGACCCACTCGGGCAGGTGACTCGGGTGCAGTACGACGCGCTGGATCGGATCGTCGCCACGGTCGATGCGCTCGGGCGCGTGACGGCGCAGGCGTACGATGCCTTGGGCCGGCTCATCGCGACGAGCGCACCCGATCCCGATGCGGCAGGGCCGCTCGGCGCACCGCAGACTCGTTACGGCTACGACCCTGCGGGCAATCTCATTGCGCTCACCGACGCGCTCGGGCGCGTCACGCAGTACGACTACGACCAGCTCAACCGCCGGGTCGAGGAGATCGACGCCCTGGGCGCGAGCAGCCTGACGCAATACGATGCCGGCGGTAATCCGGTCCGTGTCATCGATCGCCTAGGGCACGAGACGGCCTACGCCTATGACGGCCGTGGCCGGCTGTCGAGCATCGCCGAGCCCGATCCCGACGGCGCCGGGCCGCAGTCTTCGCCGCTGACCCGATTCGAGTACGACGCCGCCGGCAATACGGTCTCTATCATCGATCCGCTCGGCCGCACGACCCGATTCGCGTACGACCCATTGAACCGGCATATCCGCACGACGGACGCGCTCGGCGGCATCGCCAGCTTGAAATACGACGCGGTGGGCAATCTCATCGAGACCGCCGATCCGCTCGGCAGGACGATGGCCTACGGCTACGACGCGCTCGATCGGCTCGTCGTCACGACCTATCCCGACCCGGACGGTAACGGGTCGCAGGCGGCGCCGCAAACCCGCAACGTGTACGATGGCATCGGCAACCGGATACGCAGCATCGATGCCAACGGCCAGGCGAGCGCGTATCTGTACGATGCTCTGAACCGGCTCGTGCGCGTCACCGATGCGCTCGGCGGCATGGCCTCGCTGGCGTACGACGCCGCCGGCAACGTCACGCACGTCA
Source organism: Burkholderiales bacterium (assembly GCA_020848435.1). Classification (GTDB taxonomy): domain Bacteria; phylum Pseudomonadota; class Gammaproteobacteria; order Burkholderiales; family WYBJ01; genus WYBJ01. The sequence continues at coordinate 24,853 of JADLAC010000069.1, forward strand.
CCGATGCGCTGGGGCGGGTGACGCAGAACGTATACGACAGCCTCGATCGGCGCATCGCCGAGATCGCACCCGATCCCGACGGCGCGGGGGGGGCGCAACAGCCGGCGACGCGGCGCTTCGCCTTCGATGCGCTCGGCAATGTGATCGCGTCCACCGATGCGCTGGGACAGACCACGAGCAGCCAGTTCGATGCATTGAACCGTCTCACCCGATCCACCGATGCGCTCGGGGCAAGCACGCAATACCAGTACGATGCGATCGGCAACCTGACCGCCATCACCGATCCCAACTCGAACCGTACCGTCTTTGGCTACGATGCGCTGTCGCGGCGTACGAGCGAGACCGACGCGGCAGGGGGTGTGCGCACCTATGCCTACGATGCCGCCGGCAATCTGGTGGAGAAGATCGATGCGCTCGGGCGGCAGAGCGCCTGGACTTTCGACCCCTTGAACCGCGCGACCGGCGAGCTGTGGCGCGATGCCGGCGGAAATCTGGCTCGCAGCATCGCGCGCACATTCGACGCGGCAGGGCAGCTCGTCGCCGTAAGCGATCCGGACGCCACCTACACCATGGCCTACGACGGCCTCGGCCGCATGACGAGCAGCGACAACGGCGGCAGCCCAGGGCAGCCGCACGTGGTGCTCGGCTATGATTACGACGGCGCCGGCAACCTGCTGGCGGTGGCGCACACGGTGAACGGTGCGACTGCCTATACCACCGAGTATGGTTACGACGCGCTCGATCGCATGGTGGCGCTCAGCCAATCCGGCGCCGCGGTGACGCCGCATCGGGTCGGCTTCGCTTACGATGCGGCGGGGCAGCTTGCCGAGGTGACGCGCTTCGACACCCTGGCCGGCGCCGTGCCTGCGGTCGCGTCTTCGTACACCTACGATGCGGCCGGCCGCGCGACCCGCATCACGCATCGAAGCGGCAGCAGCGTCATCGCCGACTACCAGCACGAGTGGGATGCGAACGAGCGTCTGCTGCGCGTGCAATCGAACGACGGCACCAGCACTTATCGCTACGATGCCGCCGATCAGCTCATCGCGGCCGAGTACAGCTTCCAACCCAGTGAGAATTTCGCCTACGACGCGGGCGGCAATCCGAGCGGCGCAGCGTTCGGCGTCGGCACGGACAATAGGATCCTCTCCGACGGGACCTACGACTATGCCTACGACGCGGAGGGCAACCGCATCGGCCGGGTCGAGCTTGCCAGCGGCGAGCGCATCGAGTACGCGTTCGACCATCGCAACCGGCTGATCGGCGCGACCACCCGCGACGCCGCGGGCAACGTCATCGGAGCCGAGCAGATTCGCTACGACGCCTTCGACTGGAAGATCGAACGCAGCGTCGATCTCGACGGCGCCGGCGGCCAGGCCGCGCAGATCGAGCGCTACGTGCACGATCGCGACCACATCGCGATGGTGTTCACGCCGGCCGGTGCCTTGAGCGAGATCTTTTCGCACGGTCCGCAGATCGATATGTTGCTCGCCGAGCAGCGTGGCGGTGCGCTCACCTGGTCGCTGCCCGATCATCTCGGCAGCGTGCGCGACGTGGTGTCGGCGCAGGGCGCGCTGCGCAATCACTTGACCTACGATGCGTTCGGCGCGATCACGGCGCAGTCCGATGCCGCGTTCGCGCCACGCTTCTCGTACACCGGGCGGGAGCTCGACCCGGCGCTCGGGTTGTACGACTACCGGGCGCGTTACTACGACGCCGATCTCGGCCGCTTCGTGAGCGAAGATCCGATCGGCTTCGAGGGCGGGGACGCCAACCTCTATCGCTATGTCGGCAACAACCCGATTACCGAGCTCGATCCGTCGGGCCTATCGGCGCTGGACTGGCTGAAGCGCAAAGCGGTGGCGTTCGGCGGCGCGGTGGCGGGCATTGGCGAGTTCGCCTGGGACATGACCTTCGGACTCGCATACGACTTCGGCCACAAGATCGGCACCGAGATCTATCACAACCACATCCAGGAGCACATCAACAAGGATGCCTACGACGCCGAGAGGATGCGGCGCGAGCAACGCGACATGCGCATCCGCGAGCAGCGCGAGCGTGACGCGCTCGATCCGTGCAAGAGTTTGCTCAACTCGCTCAGCAACCTGAACACGCTGCCCTCGCGGGTGTGGAAGTCGGTGTCGAACGCCGCCGAGAAATGGGCCGACGAGGTGCAGCGGCTGTCGGAAAGCGACGATCCGTGGGACTGGTTTAACGCCGGGCGCAAGGCGGCGAAACCGCTGTCCGCGGCTGCGATCGTGGCGGTGCCGCTGGTCAATGGGCTCGTGACGCTCGGCAAGGAAGGGCTCGCCGGCCTGATGGAGCAAGCCGGCAGCGCCGGACGCGCGGCGGGCGCGCAACGCCTCGCCAGTTCGATCGGCGATGATTTGCTCGCCGCACAGCAGGCTGCCGCACGCGCCGCGGCGAAGAAGGATGTGACGCTATGGCGCGGGGTCTACCTCACCGAGGACGAGGCCGCGGCGATGGCGGCGGATCTCGCGCAGGGCAGGCCGATCGCGAGCTACGCGACGCGCAACAACCTCTCGGCCGCTGAAGTCCAGGCGTGGGAAAACCGCGCCATGCAATGGGCCGATGCACAGACCGGAGAGCGCGCGTGGCTGCGCAACGCGACGCGCGAAGAGCGCCTTGCCGCCTATCACGTCGAGGGGGGCATCCATGGTCCCGCGATTTCCTTCACGCCGGATCGGGTGATCGCGGAGGAGTGGGCCGTTCGAATGAACAAGGATGCGGGCAAACGATCGTACCTGATTCGCGCCGATTTCGAGCACCCGAATCCGAATATCGTCCGCCAACCGGGCAAGAGCTACATCCAGGGCCCGGAGATGGAGGCGACGCTGCTGCGCGACACGGCGCCGCGCAACGGTGCGCTCTACGAGATCACCGGCACGCGCGAAACGATCCATGGCGGAACCACCTACCGCCAAGTGGGCGCCGCGTCGGCGCTCGAGCGCGAGCAGCTCGTTCGCCAGCTCGAGGCAAGCACCGGGCCGGCCGTGGCGCGATTCCAGGACGTGTTCGAAGCGCGTGCCCTGGGCTATCAGCGCCAGAGCGGGCGGCCGCTGGCGGAGGGCTATTCCAACCTTTTCGAGCAGCCGCAGTTTCGAGCCACCCTGCAAATGCTCGAGACGGCACAGGGCGCGCAGAGCGCCGCGGAAGTCAGCGCGGCGATGATGCGGTTCAAGGAACAGATGCGCGTGCTGGGCACGCCAGTCCACAATTCGTACAACCCGAATATTGCGGGGATAGCGCGGGCGGAAGGCGGCTGGGGCCGCTACGACAAGAATCCCGGCGGTCTGGTGCGCCTCGACAGTGGCCAGATCGGCATCGGCATGTACCGGGGGCCGCGCTTCACCGAGCCGCTGCGCGGTCCTGAGCTCCAGTACGCCGGGCAATGGATGCGCGAGATCGGTCACGAAGCCGGCGCGCTCGCTCGCTTGCAGCAACACACGGCAATGCAGGGCACCAGCCTGGGAACGTACACCAACCAGTCGCTGGAGGCGCTGATCAAGCAGGCCATCCCGAAGGTGGGCAGGCCGCATCGCATGTCCTACAGTCATGTCGCGGACGAGGCGCTGATGGAGGTTTATGGCGGCGCTTTCCGTCTGCGCACACCGTTGCCGCCGAGCCTGCTGCGCGCCGCTGCGAGTGCACCGAGCGATGCTCCGCCGATCGACGGCGGCGCATCGGTCGACCAAGCCCTGCGCGAGAGCGCGGACCTGGTGCGATTGTCCAGCATCGCGCTCGATGTCTGGCGGTATGCGAACCATGGCATCGAGCCGATCATCGTGCGCTTGTCGATGGCCGATCTGCCCGCGGGCGAGCTCGGTTACGCGACCGTCACCCAGCTCGACGCCGCAGGCAAGCCCTCGGAAGGCCGCATCGTCATCGACTGGAACGCCGATGGGCGCGGCTGGTTCGTCGACCCGACACCCCTGGACGATGCCGAGTTCGCCGACCCGGGATCCCAAGCCGCCGGTCGCTACGACCTGTTCAGCGTGATTGCGCACGAGGTGGGTCATACCTTGGGCTTCATGCCGGGTTACGCCGGTTTCGATCGTCACGTGCTGAGCGCCGAGGACGGTTCGCTAGCCTTCGTCGCACCCGCCATCGACGTTGCGCTGGCGGCCGACGGTGCCCACTTGAACGGCATAATGCACGGCGCCGACTCGATGGCGGACAGCCTGGCGCCATTCCAGCGCAAGCTGCCATCGCAGTTGTCGGCAAGCATCATCGCCGCCGCGCGCGCCGCCGGTTCGGGCGCAGGCGTACCGACACCGGTCTCGATCGAAGCGGCCGCCCTGGATGCCACGCTGCCCGTCGGACTGACGAACGGCACGTTCGAGGTCGCCGATCCGGCCGCGCCTGGATTTGCTTGGGAGGCATCCGGATCAGCGGCCGTGAGCGAGGCGCGCGGGGTGTTGTCGGAAGCCTCCACCCTTGCCCCGCGTTTCCTGCAAAGCTTCGCGCTGCCCGAGGGCGCGCAGGCGCTCGCGTTCACGCTCGTGGCCTGGGAATTCGATGCGGCAGGCAACGGCCCGCAAGATGCGTTCGAAGTCGCCCTGCTCGCACCGGACACGCGGCAATCGTTGCTCGCCGGCATCGCTCTGAGCGCCACCGATGCCGCGCTCAACGTGCAGGCGGACGGTTCGGCCTACGCCGCGGCGGGCGTGCGCGTGAATGGTCTCGCCGGCGGCAAGCTCCCCGCTGCGGGGCCGCTCGAGGTCAGCATCGACTTGACCGGCATGGCCGCGGGTCAGGAGATCTCGCTTTACTTCGATCTCCTGGGATTCGGCGCGGCCGGAAGCCGGGTCGTGATCGACGACGTTCGACTCGTGATGGAAGCTGGCGCGAATACGGCCCCGTCCGCAGTCGATGACCAAGCGAGCGTCGCTGAAGACGCCAGCCTGGTTCTCGATGTCCGCGCAAACGATTCCGACCTCGATGGCGATGCGCTGGCAGTCGAGCTGGCGAGCAATCCTGCGCACGGTAGTGTGGTGCTCAATGCCGACGGGACGTTGACGTACACGCCGGTAGCGGATTATGCCGGCGACGATGGCTTCAGCTATCGGGTCAGCGATGGCGTGCTGGATTCGAACGTCGCCACGGTCATGCTCACCGTCGATCCGGTGAACGATGCGCCCGTGTTCGTCTCTACGCCGGTCACGATACTGGCGCTCGATCCGCTGCCGGTCGCGCCGCAGGACCGCGCATTCCGTGCCGGGGCGAGCGCCGCTGCCACGAGCCCGGTGCGATTCACGCTGAGCGGTCGCGATACCGGCAAGTACGAAGCTGGGGTCTATCGGGTCGACGATGCGCTTGGGCGCATCGGCGGCTTGCGTCCGGGGGATGCGGGCTATCTCGAAGCCGCGCTCGCGCCCGAGCGGGCGAGCGTTGCCTACAACCAGCGCTCCGCGCTCGGCGAGCAGCGCACGCTGGATCTCGTCGCCGACGCGCTCTACGGGTTCTACCTCATCGTCAACCCGAAGCGAATCGCGCTGCCGGGCGCAAGTCCCGTCGGCCCCGCGCCTTACGGCGGCAGCGTCTATTTCTCGTTCGAAGGCGCCAACGCGGAGGCGTTCGACCACCTGCGTGCCAGCCTCGCGAACGGCGTGCTCAAGCTCGGGTTCGAATCATCGGTACACGGCGGCGATCAGGACTTCGATGAGCTCGTGATGACCGCGAGCGGCTTCGATTCCGGCGCTGCCGCGTTCTACGGCTACGATGCGCACGCGACCGACAGCGAGGGCGACACGCTCGAGTACGGCCTGATCGACGCTCCCACCGGCGCTCGCATCGATCGGGCGAGCGGGCACATCGTGTTCGAGGCCGTAGTGGGAAGCTACGACTTCGTGGTGGGTGTCGATGATGGCAATGGCGCCGAGGCGCAGCAGCGCTACACGCTGGCCGTGGTCTCGCAGGCCACCCTCCAGGTTCATGCCGTGGCTGGGACGCCGAGCGGATTCAGGGCGCGCTTCAACATGCCGTTCGAATTCGCCGAAATCGAGCAAGGCGGTGCGCAGGGGGCGAATCCCGGCGTCGTGCTCACGGATGCCGGCGGCACGGTGCTGAGCGGCATGGTCGTGCTCGATGCGGATCACGCCGGATTTACGTTCGTGCAGCGCGGCGGCGCGCTGGCGAGCGGGAATTACGCGTTGCGTTTGGACAGTGGGCTTGATGGTTTCGCCGGCCTGGACGGCAATGGCGACGGCGTGCCCGGTGATGACTATGCCGGCGCCTTCTCGGTGAATGTCGCGCCGGCGCTGGGGCGCATCGCCATCGAAGATGGTGTCGGCTTGCCGGGTGGGCCGGTCGATGGCGGCACCGGCATCACGCTTCAGAGCGAAGGTGCGATCAACGCGCTGCGCTTTGCGCTGGTCTACGACCCGGTCGCCATCATGTTCGAAAGCGCGGTGCTGGCGCCGAATCTTCCCGCCGGGACGCTACTGAGCGCGAGCTTCTCCACGCCGGGATATGCTCGCTTCACGCTCAGCGCGCCCGCTGGGCTGCCCGCTGGAATCGTACCGATCGTCACGCTGCAAGCGGGCGTGGCGCGAGGCGTTGCGGCGGGGGAGCTACGCCTGCTCGATATCGTCGAAGTCTTTCTCAACGGCTCGCAGCTCGGGGCCGACGACGATGGCGTGCTCGCGGTCGGGGGCGAAATCGATTCAAGCTTCATCGCGCCGGGTGTAGCCTCGGCGGCCACACGGGCCATGGCGTCCGGGGCCGAAGCCCCGGTGCAGCCGATGGTATTGCCGGGCGGGTCGGCAGCGCACGATGCAGTACGATCTCTCGCCGGGATCGGTAGCGGCGCAGGCAGTACGCGGCCGGGGACGAATGCACCCGGCAGGGGGACAGGCCTTGCGAGTCATGCCGCGCCCGACTGGAAGCATGCGTTCGTGAGCACGGGCGCGAGCGCCGCTGCGGTCAATCCGAATGCCACGCTCAAGGTCACGCTGGACCCCCGGACGCCGCTATCGGGGTAGTATCGCTGCGTCGATGCCAAGCAAAGGGCTGTGCTTCGCGCGCGTAGCGGCGCGTTCGCCACCGCGCGACCCATGCGCGGCACGCCGAGACACACCGACGCCGCTCAGTACGGCGCCCAGCCCCCGCCCAATGCATTCATCAGATCAACCGTGAATCCGAGGAAAGCTTGGCGGTTGCGCACGAGCGCAAGCTGCGCCTCGTTCAGCGTGCGTTGGGCATCCAGCACTTCCAGGTACGCCGAGTAGCCCGCCTCGTAGCGCAGCGTTGCCAGCTTCAGGGAATTGCCCGCGCGTTCGACGCGCTCTCTCAAGTCCTGCTCGGCATCCGCGGCGAGTTGCACATTGCTGAGCGCGTCGGCCACTTCGCGAAAAGCGGTCTCGACGCTTTGCTCGTACCGGATCGCCGCTTGGCGGGCGCGTGCTTCCGCCTGCTCGGTGCGCGCGGCATAGCGCCCGGCGTCGAATATCGGCCCGAGCACGGCGAGCCCGAACGACCAGCTCGCCGCGCCGACGCTGAGCAGGTTGGACAGCTCCGCGCTGTGCAAGCCGAGCGAGCCCGTCAGCCGAAACGCCGGGAACTGCGCGGCGCGAGCGACCCCGATCTGCGCGCCGGCTGCCATGAGCGCCGCTTCGGCTTGACGCACGTCCGCTCGGCGCTCGAGCAACGTGGACGGCAGTCCCGCCGGAGGCAGGGGCGGTGTGGGCAGCGCGCGCAAATCCCCGGCGGCGAGCTGGAGATCCAGGCTGCCGGTCAGCAAGCCGAGCTGGTGCACGGCCGCCGCGCGCAAGCGCCGCAGGTCCTTGATCTGAGCGGCGAGTTGCGCCCGGTTGGCCTGCGCCTGATTGAGATCGAGGTCCGATGCGAGGCCCGCGCGCGCCCGGCTCGCCGTGATTTCGACCGAGTCCTGCGCGGCCGCGAGCGTTTCGGCGGATACGCCGAGCTGCGCATCGAGCGCGCGAACGGTGAAATAGGTCTGCGCGATCGCCGCCGTCAGCGTGAGCATGACGGCGTCGCGCCCGTAGCGCGTGGCGAGAAAGTCCGCACCGGCGGCTTCGCGCAGGCGGCGCAACCGGCCGAACACATCGAGCTCGAACCCGGTGCCGGCCGCGATGCGAAAGTTGTTTCTCACCGCGGCTGACGATGGGCTGGCCGTGCCGGCACGCGGGCTGGCGCGCGAACGGCCTGCGTCGAGGCTTCCGTCCACTTGCGGAAAAAGCGTCGCGTTCGCTTCGCGCAGAACCGCCGCGGCTTCGTCGATGCGGGCGCTGGCAAGCCTTAGATCGGTGTTGCGCGCCAGCCCGCCGCGCACGAGCTGTTCGAGGGCGTCGTCCTGATAGAGCGCCCACCACGTCGGCGGGACGCCTCCGGCAGTCGCGGTTTGCGCCGCGGCATCGGGATAGCGCTCGGGTAGAACGACCTCCGGTCGCTTATAGTCGGGCCCGAGCATAGTGCAAGCCCCGAGCGCGCCGGCCGCAAGCGCCACAGCCAGCGCACGCAGGGTCACGACGGCTCCTTCGCGATCCGCGCTCCGGCATCGGGCGGCGCGGCCTCGCCCAGCTTCTGCCGGCGCGCGAACAAGGTGAAAAACAAGGGCACGAAAATCGTCGCGACGAAGGTCGCGAGCAGCATGCCGCCAACCACGCCTGTACCCATCGAGCGCCGGGCCGCCGCGCCTGCCCCGGTGGCAATCGCCAGCGGCAGCACGCCGAAAACAAACGCGATCGAGGTCATGACGATGGGGCGAAAGCGCAGCCGCGCCGCCTGGATCGCGGCATCCACCGGCCGCATGCCTTGCAGCAGTCCTTGCTGCGCGAACTCGACGATCAGAATCGCATTCTTCGCGGCCAGCCCGATCAGCACCACCAGCCCGATCTGGAAGTAGATGTCGTTTTCCATGTTGCGCAGCCAGACGAACAGCAGCGCTCCGGCGACAGCGAACGGCACGGCGAGCACCACCGCCGCGGGCAACCGCCAGCGCTCGTACAGCGCGGCGAGGATGAGGTAGACCATGACGATGGCAAGCCCGAAGGCGAAGATGGATGCGCTGCCGGTGCGCTTTTCCTGAAAGGCTTGCGCGGTCCATTCCAGGGTATAACCCGGCGGCAGCGCCTGCGCGGCGACTTGCTCGACCGCCTGGATCGCAGTGCCCGAGCTCACGCCGGGCCGGCCGGCGCCGAGCACCTTGGCCGCGAGAAAGCCGTTGTAGCGTTCCACCTGCTCGGGGCCCACGATGTTGCTCGTCTGCAAGAACGCCTTCAGCGGGATCATCTCGCCGCTGGTGCTGGAGCGGACATGGATGCGTCCCAGGTCGTCGGGCTGCGCGCGGTAGGGGATGTCGGCTTGCATCTGCACCCGGTAAGTGCGCCCCGACATGTTGAAATCGTTGATGTACAAGGTGCCCATGGTGCCCAGGAGCGCGTCATAGACATCGGATACCGGAACGCCGAGAGCCATGGCTTGTTCGAGGTTCACCTCCACGAACATCTGCGGCACGCTCGGCCGATAGAATGTATTGATGTTCTGCAACCGCGGATCGCGCGCAAGCTCGGTGGTGAACGCCTGCACGACTTGGGCGAGCGCCTTGGCGTCGGAGCCGGCACGCGACTGGATATAGAGCTCGAACCCGCCCGCGGTCCCCAGCCCGCGGATCGCGGGAGGATTGAAGCCCAGCACCATGCCGTCGGAGAAGGTGCGTCCGAGCCGATTGATATCGGCGGCAAGCTCGGGCGCTGTCTTTTCGCGTTCGTCCCAGTGCTTGAGCAGAATGAAGCTGGTGCCGGCATTGGGCTTGTTGCCCCCGCCGATGAAATCGCGCCCGGGCGCGACGAACACGTGGTCGATCGCGCGCTCCTTCGCCAGCTCGGCCTGCAAGCGCGCGCCGGTCGCGGCCGTGCGCTGCAAAGTCGCGCCATCGGGCAGTACGATCGAGCTGATCAGGTAGCCCTGGTCCTCGGGCGGCACGAAACTTCCGGGCACCCGCGTGAAGAGCAACGCCGTGACCGCGAGCACGCCGATGAAGGCGAGCGCGCTCATGAGCCGCCATTTCAACGCGACATTTACCAGGTAGAGGAAGGTCGCGGTGAGCTTCGCGAAAGCGACATTGAACGGCCGGAACAGGCGCGATTCGTGCTCCCCGGTCTTGAGCAGCAGCGCGCACAACGCCGGGGTGAGCGTGAGCGCGGTGATGCCCGAGAGCACGACCGCGATCGCCACGGTGACGGCGAACTGCTTGTACAACTGCCCGGCGATACCGCCCAGGAATGCCACGGGAATGAAGACGGCCGAGAGCACGAGCACGATCGCCAGCACCGCGCCCGAGACTTCGTACATCGATTCGATCGCCGCGCGCTTGGCCGGCATCCGCTCCTCGCGCATCAGGCGCTCGACGTTCTCCAGCACGACGATGGCGTCGTCGACCACGATTCCGACCGCCAGCACCATGGCGAAGAGCGTGAGCGTGTTGATCGAGAACCCCAGCGCGTACAGCCCGGCGAAGGTGCCGATGAGCGACACCGGCACCGCGATCATGGGAATGAGCGTCGCGCGCCAGTGCTGCAGGAAGACGAACACGACCAGCAGCACCAGCACCGCGGCCTCCGCCAAGGTCTTGATGACTTCCTTGATGGAAGCATCGACCACGCGGGTGGTGTCGAACGGAATGATGTAGTCCATGCCCGGCGCAAAGGCGGTCTTCAGCTCGCGCATCCGCGCCTTCACGGCGGCGGCGACGTCGAGCGCATTGGCACCGGTCTGAAGGTACACCCCCATGCCGACCGAAGGCTTGCCGTCGACGCTGGTGGCGCTATCGTAGCTTTGCGCGCCGAGCTCGACCCGAGCGACATCCTTGATGCGCAACACGCCGGTAGGACCGCCCGCGCGCACGACGATATTGCCGAATTCTTCGGCCGTCACCAGGCGCCCGCGGGCGATGACCGTGTAGTTCAACGCTTGCCCGGAGGGCGCGGGCTCGGCGCCGATCTTGCCGGCCGCGTACTGCTGGTTCTGGGCGCGGATCGCGTTGGCGATGTCGGTCGGCGTGATGCCGAGGCGCGCCATCCGATCGGGCTGCAACCAGATCCGCATGGCGTAACCTGAACCGAACAGCGTCACGTCGCCCACGCCCGGGAGGCGCTTCAGCTCGTCGAGCAGGTTGACAGTCGCATAGTCGGCCAGGTAGACGGTTTCCCGATCGCGCGTCGGAGAGAAAAGACCGATCACCAGCAGGATGTCGTTGGAGCGCTTGCGCACCACCACGCCATTGCGGCGCACTTCCTCGGGCAAGCGCGGCAGGGCGACCTGGACGCGGTTGTTCAACTGGAACACGGCCTGGTCGACGTCGGTGCCGACTTCGAACGTGGCCGTGATCGCGATGCCGCCGTCGGCGGCGGCGCTGGAGCTGAAATAGAGCATGTGCTCCGTGCCGGAGAGCTGCTCCTCGATCGGCGCAGCAACGGTCTTCGCCAGCGTCTCGGCGCTCGCGCCCGGGTAGCTCGTGCTTATGGTGACCGTGGGCGGGGCGATCTCCGGATACTGCGCGACCGGCAAAACTTGCGCCGCGACCACGCCGGCCAGCGTGATGATGATCGCGATGACGCTGGCGAAAATCGGCCGTTCGATGAAAAAGCGCGAGAAATTGCCCACCGATCCTCCCGCGGCGCTATTTCTTGGCGGCGCCGGCCGCCGGCTCCGACCCCGCTTCGACCCTGGTCCGACCCTGGTCCGACCCACCCTGGTCCGACCCTGGTCCGTCGGCCGCGCCGGCCGAGCGGGGCGTGATCGGCGCACCGGGGCGCAACTTGATGAGGTTGTCGACGATGACCGGATCGCCGCGCTGGAGCCCGCCGATAATCACCCAATCCGAGCCGATCCAATGTCCCGTCTGAACCGGCTTCATGACGGCCTTGCCGTCGGCGGCCGCGATCCAGACCGCGCGTGTCTGCTCCGTCTGCACCACGGCGGCTTGCGGCACCAGGAAGGCTTCCTGCTCGCTGGCGAAAATCTGTACCCGAACGAACTGGCCCGGAAGCCAGCGCTGGCGCTCGTTGGGAAACTCCGCGCGCAACTGCACCGTGCCGAGCTTGGGATCGACCGTGGAGGCGGCGAAATTGAGCCGCCCGTTGTTCGCTGCCACCGCGCCGTCCTGCGTGAGGAGCTGCACTTGCGCACGCCGCTCGTGACCGCGGATGCGTTCGAAATCCGCCTCGGCGAGCGAGAATCGGATCCAGATGGGATGAACCTGGATGATCGTCGTGAGCAAGTCGGTATTGGCCGCGACCAGGCTGCCTTCGGAGCGCAGCGCGCGGCTGGTGATGCCGCCGATGGGGGCGCTCACCAGGGTATACGAGAGATTGAGCTTGGCCTCGTCGATTCGAGCCTGCGCGCCTTCGATCGCGGCCGTGGATTGTTTGAGCGTCGAGAGCGCTTCGTCGTATTCGCGCTGGCTGATGGCGCGGCTCTCCGACAACGGCTTGAGGCGTTCCGCCTCGCGCCGCGCCTGCTCTTGGCGCACCCGCTCTTGCGCGAGCGCGGCTTGCGCCTGCGCGGCCGCGATCTCGTACTGCGCCCGATCGATGACGAACAACGTCTGGCCGGCCTTCACCGGCGCGCCCTCGGTATAAAGCCTCTTTTCGAGTATGCCCGAGACGCGCGCGCGGATCTCAACTTCGCGCGAGCCTTCCGCCTGGCCGACCGCTTCGAGCGCGATGGCGACACGTTGCGGCTCGACGCGCTTCACCGTGACCGGAATTGCAGCCGGGGCGGTCGCGCTCTTTGCCGCCGGATCGCTCGTCTTGTCGCCGCAGCCTGCAACGAGGACGATGCTCGCGACGCATGCGTGGCGAAGCGTGCGCAGGGCAGCGCGCATACTGTCATTAGATGAATTCATCGCGATGCTGCAGGGGTCAGAGAGGCGACGATTATAGGCGGTATCCAGGCGCGGACTCGCGCCGTGCCCGCTCGCTCGCGGCCGCCTCAGTCGGCGGCGGCGAGCCAACGGGCCGCTTCGCGCGCGATCGCGTCGCCTTCGCGCATGAGGATCGCCACCACCTCGTTCGTGCGTGCCGGTGCGAAGGCGCTCGACGGCGCCACGACGCTGATCGAGCCGAGGGCGCTTCCTTGCGTGTCGATGATCGGCACCCCGAACGCGCTCACGCCCGGCACGATCTCGTTCTGGCTCGAAGCGTAACCGCGACTCTCGGCAAGCCGCAGCACCCGTTGCAGGATGCGAATCCGCGTGTCGCCGAAGCGTGCGAGCTGCTGCAAGTTGCCGGCGACGATCGAGCGTGCTTCGGCTTTGGGCAGTCCCAGCAGTATCGCCACCCCGCCCACCGAATAGAGCAAGGGCCGGCGCGTGCCGACATCGATCGTGAGCGCCTTGATCTCGAGCGCGCCCGAACGCGCGGCGCAGACGAATTCGGCGCCGCTGCGCAGGCACAGCAGCGACACCGCGTTCAAGCGGCGCGCAACGCGAGCGAGCGGCGTTGCGCACGCCGACTGGAACGCGGCCATGGCGGGCAGCGACAGACCCAGCTCGAACAGCAGCGGGCCGGGTACATAGCGACGGTCGCTCGCGCGTTGGCCCGCCATGCGATTGCGCACCAGGCAGGCGAGCAGGCGGTGGGTGGTGCTTCGATCCAAGCCGCAACTGGTTGCGAGATCCGACAGGCGCCAGCCGATGCTGCCTCGAACCGCCAGTTCTCTCAACACCAGCGCGGCCCGGTCGATTGCTTGCGTTCCGTGTCGAGGCGCGTGTTTCATATCGTTCACATTGTAAAACAGGAGCGCAGGCGCGGCCGGCTGCACGCTTGCGGGCGTGTCGACCGGATCGAATAATGAAGTCATCCGCCACGGCGCGATCGATCGGATGCGCGGCCGGGGCCCGACACTGACTGCCGTTCATGACCCAGACCAACGCCGCCCAACGCCGCGGCCCGCTGCACGGAGTACGCGTGCTCGACCTCTCGCGGGTGCTCGCCGGCCCGTTCTGCTCGCTCATCCTTGCCGACCTCGGCGCCGATGTGATCAAGGTCGAAGAGATCGATGGCGGCGACCAGACCCGCACCATTCCGCCGTTCGCCAATGGCGAGAGCCACTACTTCCTCGCGATCAACCGCAACAAGCGCAGCGTCGCGCTCGATGCGCGAACCGACGCCGGGCGCGCGCTGCTGCTCGATCTCGTCAAGCAATGCGACGTCGTGCTGGAGAACTTTCGGCCCGGGGTGATGGCGCGCCTCGGCCTGGGCTACGAGACCCTGAAGGTTCTCAAACCGGAGCTGATCGTGTGCTCCATCAGCGGCTTCGGCGCCGGCAACGCGATGAGCGCGAAGCCTTCGTTCGATCTGGTGACGCAGGCGTTGAGCGGGGTCATGAGCATCAACGGCTACGCCGAGGGCACGCCGACCAAGCTCGGATTGCCGCTCGGCGACATCGGCGGTGGTGTCTGGGCGGCGATCGGCGTCCTGGCCGCGTTGAACGAGCGCAATGCCACCGGCCAGGGTGCGCATATCGATCTGAGTCTGCTCGAAGGCTTGATGGGCCTGCTCGGCTACCTCGCCGGGATCTATTTCGTGACCGGCGAAAGCCCGGGCCGCATGGGCAACAGTCACCACAACATCGTGCCCTATGGGCTGATGCCGGTGAAGGACGGGCATATCGTGCTGGCGCTGCATGTCGGCGGGTTCTGGCGCAACTTCTGTCGTGCGATCGACCGCGAAGATCTGATAACCGATCCGCGTTTTCGCACGGTGAAGGACCGCCATGCCAATCGCGACGAGCTGGAGCGGCAGATCGAAGCCATCATGCGCACCAGGACGGTTGCCGAGTGGCAGCAGATCCTGGATGCTGCGGATGTGCCGCACGGGCCGGTCAACAGCATCGGCCAGGCAGTGAGCCAGCCGATCGTGCGCGAGCGCGGCTTCGTGCGCGAAGTGAAGCACCCGACGGCGGGTATTGTGAAGGTGCTCGCCAATCCGCTGCGCTTCGACGGTCATCCCGAACGCTCGCCGCTCGATCCGCCGCCGCTGCTCGGCGAGCATACGCGCGATGTGCTCGGTGCATTGCTCGGTCTGGGCAGCGCGGAAATCGATCGCCTTGTTGCCGCCAAAGTCATCGCCGAGCCCGCGCGCGCGGCACGCCAGGAGTAGTCATGGAACGAGTACACGCAACGGCAAGCGACGCCGAGCTCGCGCGCCTCAGGGCCAAGATCGGCCAGAAGGTCACCATTTCCGAACCGCCGTATCTCACCGAGGTGACGCGCGATTCGATCCGGCACTGGGCGCATGCCACGGGAGATCGCAACCCGTTGTTCATCGATGATGCCTACGCCCGCGCTTCCCGCCATGGCACCCTGATCGCGCCGCCGTGCCAGCTCTATGCCTTCAGCCGCATTTCGATCGGCTACCGCGGCGGCCTGCCGGGCGTGCACTCGTTCTTCGCGGGGTCACACTGGCGCTGGCACGAAGCCGTGCGCGTCGGCGAGCGCATCGAGCCCGAAGTCACCTTCAAGGACCTGGTGGAGCTGCCGAGCCGCTTCGCCGGTCGGATGTTCAAACAGATCTCGCTCATCCGCTTCTTGAACGGCGAGGGCCGCGAGCTGGCGCAGGCCGATTCCTGGGGCATGCGCGTCGAGCGTGTCGCCGCCAGGGACAAAGGCAAGTACAAGCAGCTCGAGCCGGCGCCGCCGTACACGCGCGAGCAGCTCGAACAGGTGGCGAGGCTCTACGCGCAAGAGCATTGCCGAGGCCGCGAGCCTTTGTATTTCGAAGATGTCGCGCTCGGCGCCTCGGTGCCGAGCATCGTGCGCGGCCCGTATACCGCGACCATCGCGGTCGCTTTCGAGCAGGCCTGGGGCGGCCTGTACATCAAGGCACATGGCTATTGGTTCGATTACCTGCGCCGTCATCCCGCCGCCGGCATCGCCAATCCGTATAACATTCCCGAGCCGCCCGAGGCGGTGCACTGGGATTCCGCGCTCGCCCGTTCGGTCGGCGTTCCCGAGGCCTACGATTACGGTCCCGAGCGGGTCGCGTGGGTCGCCACCATGTTGACCAATTGGATCGGTGACGATGGATTTCTTTCGGAGCTGTACTGCGAAGTGCGCCGTTTCAACTTGATCGGCGATCTCACCTACTGTCGCGGCACGGTCGTGTCGAAACAGGCACGCGATGACGTCTCCGGCAGCGTGAAGCTCGAGGTCGAGTGCGCCGACCAGCGCGGCGAGACCACGGCGGGCGGCTGGGCGGTGGTGGTCCTGCCGCGGCGAGCGCACGCATCACGCGATCCGCAGCAGCAGCCACGTCGATGAAAGGCGACAAGCGTGAGGTAAGGTCGCCTGCGCAGCGATCGAAAGCCAGCGCATGGCGCATGGCGTTGGGTGCGATCGCATTGTTGGTCGTGGCGTCGCAGGCGGGCGCACAGCCGTATCCCAATCGTCCGATTCGACTCATCGTGCCGTTCGCGCCCGGCGGCGGTACCGACATCCTGGCGCGACTGATCGGGCAGAAGCTGACCGAGAGCATGGGGCAGCAAGTGGTGGTCGACAACCGCCCCGGCGCCGGCGGCAACATCGGTGTCGAGCTGGCCGCCAAGGCGGCCGGCGACGGCTACACGGCCCTGATGGTATCGGCGAGCTACGCGGTCAACGCGGCGACCTACAAGCTGAACTTCGATCCGGTGAAGGACCTCGCGCCGGTCACCCAGATCGCATCGGTGCCCTTCGTGCTGGTGAGCCATCCATCGTTGCCGGCCAACAACGTGAAGGAGCTGATCGAGCTCGCACGTGCCAAGCCGGGCCAACTGAACTATGCGTCCTCGGGCAACGGCTCCTCGCCGCATCTCGCCGGCGAGCTGCTGGCGATGATGTCGAACACGAAGATGGTGCACGTCCCCTACAAGGGCGGCTTGCCGGCGCTGAACGACGTGATCGCCGGACAGGTGCAGCTTCTGTTCAGCACGGTCATCCAGGGGCTGCCGTTCATCAAGTCCGGCCGGCTGAAGCCGATCGGCATCGCCAGCCTGAAGCGCTCCGCGGCCCTGCCGCAAGTGGCGACGATCCACGAGTCCGGCGTGACGGGCTTCGAAGTCACCAACTGGTTCGGCGTCCTCGTCCCGCGCAGCACCCCGGGCGCCATCGTGGGCCGGCTCAACGCCGAGATCGTGAAGCACCTGAAGAGTCCCGATTTCGCCCAGCGCCTCGCCGCCGAGGGCGCGGATCCGGTGGGCAACAGCTCGGCCGAATTCGCCACGGTGATCGCCGAGGACATCGCCAAATTCACGCGCGTGGTGAAGGAAGCGAACATCACGGTGCGCTGACGGGGCCCTTCGCACCGATCGGGATGAAGGAGCGCATGCAATGATCGCGTCGATGCGTGCGAGCTGGAAGGCGGGGGCTGCGCGCATCGGCCGGCGCTTGGCTGCCGCTGTCATCTGCGCCGCCGGTGCGAACCAGGCGAGCGCAGCGGCGATCGATGCTTACCCGGCGCGCCCGATACGCTACGTCGTCGGCGGATCGGTCGGTGGCGGCGCTGACGCCCTGGCGCGCGCCGTCGGGCAGAAGCTCGCCGAGCGCTGGGGCCAGCAGGTGATCATCGACAACCGTCCGGGCGGGGGCGGGATCGCCGGCAGCGAAATCGTCGCGAGGAGCAGCCCGGACGGCTACACCATGCTCATGGCGTTCACCTCGCACGTGACAAACCCCAGCCTGTACCCGAAGTTGTCCTACGACACGCTCAAGGATTTCGCGCCCGTCACGCTGATCGCGACCATCCCGAACATCCTGGTGGTGCACCCGTCGGTGCCGGCCGATTCGGTGCAGGCGCTGATCGCGCTGGCGAAGGCCAGGTCGCTGTCCTTCGGCTCGACCGGCAGCGGCGCATCGACTCACCTAGCCGGCGTATTGTTCGCGCACATGACGGGGACCAAGCTGCTGCATGTGCCCTACAAGGGCGCGGGTCCGGCGATCGTCGGCGTGGTGACGGGAGAGAGCAACATGATGTTCGCGACCATGCTGTCGATCCTGCCGCAAGTGCGAAGCGGCAAGCTGCGCGCGCTCGCGGTGACCGGGGCGCGCCGCTCGGCGGCAGCACCGGAGCTGCCGACGATCAGCGAGTCGGGGGTGCGCGGCTACGAGGCGAATGCCTGGTTCGCGACCTATGTCCGATCAGGCACGCCCACTGCGTTGCTGCAGAAGCTCAACCAGGAGATCGTTGCCATCGTCGACGCGCCCGAGATGCGCAAGCGGCTCGCGGCGCAGGGCGCAGAGCCCGCGACCAGCACGCCCGAGGATCTCGGCAGCTATACCCGCAGCGAGCTCGAGCGCTGGCGCGGTGTGATCCGGGAGTCGGGGGCGCGGGCGGACTGAGCGCGCGATCCTCCGGCGATTACTCGCCGCCTCGCAAGCTGGCGCGGGCAAGGCGCCGGCGTTTGGCTCCGAGCCATACGATCGCGCCACCGGCGAGCAAGAGGAAGGGTATCGCCATTCGATTCATCGCCATCCAGCCCTGCAGGGTGAACAACAGCCCCGACGACAAGGAGGTTGCGATCATGGTGGCGAAGATGGCCAAGTCGTTCACGCCCTGGACCTTGCCGCGTTCCGCCGGTGTATGGCATTCGGTGAGCAACGTCGTTGCACCGACGAACATGAAATTCCAGCCGACGCCGATGAGAACGAGCGCCAGCCAGAAGTTGTGGATGTCGACGCCCGCCAGCGCGACCCCGACGCAAGCGAGCGATAACACGACGCCGAGCAGCATGATGTTGAGCAGGCCGAAGCGCTTGATCAGCGCCCCGGTGAAGAACGACGGCGCGAACATCGCGATCACGTGCCATTGAATGACGAACGCCGCGTCGCTGAAGGGTAGCCGGCATGCGTCCATCGCCAGCGGTGTGGCGGTCATGAGCAGGTTCATGACGCCGAAAGCGACGACCGCGCTGATTACGGCAACCAGGAACTGCGGCTGGCGGGCGATGAGCGCGAGCGGCCGGCCCGGCTCGGTCTGCTGGGCCGCGCTCAACGCCGGGATACGCAGCAGCGACAACACGCCGATCGACATCAGGCAGAACAGCGCCAGCGACAAGTACGACCCGGCGAAGGTCGCTTGCGCGATCCAGTCCTTGGTGAGCTTGGTCGTTTCCGGTCCGAGTATCCCGCCGGCGATGCCGCCGGCCATCACCAGCGATATGGCCTTGCTCTTGAAATCGGCGCTCGCGCTGTCGGCCGCGGCGAAGCGGTAGTACTGGCCGGTCGCGTTGTAGACGCCCAGGACGAGCGCACCCGCGCAGAGGAGCCAAAACTGATGCCGGAAGGCCGCGTAGGCGCAAATCAGCGCGCCGGCCATGCCAAACAGAGCGCCCAACGTGAATCCGCTGCGGCGCCCGATCCGGCGCATCAAGAGCGATGCCGGCATCGTGCTCAACGCGGCGCCGGCGATATAGGCGGTCACCGGCAGTGTTGCCAGCGTCTTGTCCGTCGCGAGCGCATAGCCGGCGAGGCCGTTGGTGGCGATCAGAATGGAATTGTTGGTCAGCAGCAGCGCTTGGCTGATCGACAACAACGTTACATTCTTCCTGGTGTTGTCCACGAGTGGGGGCAAGGGTATCGGGAAGGGGTCGTGCCGGCGCTGCCCGTGTAATGCTTGCGCACGCAAACCGGGCAGCCGGGACGTAGTACGCCGCGATGATGCCCGCGAGTATAAGGCGCGCCCGTCGGCGCGAACATTGACCCAGGTCATGGCGGCACACCTCGCTTCCGAGGACGGCCGCATGGGAAGAAGCGCCAATCGCCGAGCCGGCGAGCATGCGCAAAGACGAGGGCGATGCGATTTCAGGAACGAGTAGTGCGCTACTGCCGGCAGGGGCGTGCGTGGTCTTGTGTGCCGCAAAGCGCGGATAATGATCGTTTGCGGCGCCTGACGCCGGCAAGCCTGCGGCAGTCTTTTCCCCCGGCACGCTCGCACTGGACTCGAGGAGGGGTCACCGATGGCACAGCAGCCTGTGGTTGCGATCGACGATATCACCCGCGCGGATTTCCAGTCCCGCCGCCCCGGCTTGGACAAGGCCGTCATGCATGAGGACGGCCCGGTGCAGTCCGCTGTATTCCGGGTCGCGCCGGGGTCCGGCGTCCCGCGCCATCTCCACTCGAGGGTCTACGACATCTTCGTCGGCATCAGGGGACTGCTCGAGATCCGCTACGAGGGTCAGCACGGGAACGGCATGTTCGAGTTGCGCCCTGGCGCCTTCTGCGCGATGCCGCCGGGCGTGAAGCACGAGGTGTACAACCCGAGCGCCGACGAGGAAGCGTATTTCTTCATCGTGCACGCGCCGCACGAAGGCTACGATTTCGTTCCGGTCGAGTTCCGTCATCTGCAAGCATCGCGCTTTGACCCCGAGGCTGGCAGAGCCTCCAGCCCCAGCTCCAGCGGCCGCGCAGGTCTGGTTGCTGATGTATACGCCGTCAGCAACAAGGCCATGCGCGACGCCGCCGATGACGCCTGATGTCAATGCATCGATCGCCGTCTCGAGGACGATCACCCGCAGGTTGCACACACCTCGCTCAAGGAATCGGCTTGCGCGTCACGATGTCGGCCAGCCTGCTGGCGATACGCCGGATCGTGACCCGGTCTGGTTTCGCACCCGTCTAATCGAGCTTCAGGTTCAACTGCCGATACAGCTTTCCTATCGTCTCGTAGTCCGCGCGTATCCGCTGCGCTATCTCCTGTGGCGGCCGGTGCGCGGGATCCATCGTCTGAGCGGTCATCCTGGCTGCGACGTCTGGATCGCTCAGCGCCTTGCCGATTTCCGCATTGAGCCGGTCGATCATCGGCCGGGGAGTTCCCGCCGATGCAAAGACGCTCACCCACGTACACGACTCGTAGCCGGGTATCGTGTCGGCGATGGTGGGCACATCGGGAAGCTGCGGCACACGTTCCGCCGCGGTCACCCCCAGCGGCCGCACACGATTCGCCTTGATGTGTCCGATGAGCTCGCTGATCGCGGCGACCTGCGCCTGGGTCTCCCCCGATACCAGCGCGATCACCGCAGGCCCGCCGCCTTTGAACGGTACCTGGGTCAAGCGTATGCCGGCGCGCGACTCGAACAGCACGCCGTTCATGTGCGTGAAGCTGCCGATGCCCGAGTGACCGTGCAGGATCTCGCCCGGACGCTTCTTCGCTAGCGTTATGAATTCCGCTACCGAGCGTGTCGGCATGGACGGATGCACGGTGAGCACGCTGCATAGACGCCCGAGCGGGCTGACGCCGACGAAATCCCGCAGCGCGTCGTACGGCAGCTTGCTATACAGGTGCGCGTTGGCAACGTGGGAAGCCACGGTTTGAATCATCAAGGTATAGCCGTCGGGCTTGCTCTGAGCGACCAATGCCGTACCGATGGTCCCGCCCGCGCCGGAGCGATTGTCGATGATGAATGTCTGGCCCAACTGCTCCGAAAGCTTCGGCATGACGATACGCCCTGCGATGTCGTTCGCCCCTGCCGGAGGGAAGGGGACGATCACGCGCACGGGTTTGACGGGGTAGGACTGCGACCACACCGCACCGCAAGTGAAGATGACGCAGGTGAACGACTCGGCGAACAAACGGGTTGCTTTCATTCGACTCCCCTGTAGTGGTGGCGCGGCGTTCAGACACGCACGGCGAAAAATGCCGGAGCAAGCAACGGCAGCTTACCGCGAACGCTCGCTCGGTGGGGGACCCGCGGGGGGCATGCGGGCACGAGCGATGCGCAGACAGGGTGGCATGCTGGGTGAAACGAGCCCGGCCGAGTCAGCCCCCGCTCAGCGCTTGCACGATCACGACCTCGTCGGCTGTGCCCAGGCGCTGCCCCAGCTCGCGCACTTGCGCGCCGTTGACGAACACGCGGATGTGGGGCCGGATGCGCTCCTGCTCGTCGACCATGCGAAAGCGAATGCCCTGGTACTGCCGGTCGAGGTCGGCGAGCAGCGCGGCGAGTGTATCGCCGCTCGCCTGCGCGTGTGCGCTCTGCGTGTAAGACCGCAGCGCGCTTGGGATCAGCACGTTCATCGGTCGCGCAGCTCGGCCGCTTCCACCGCGTAGATCTCGGGCAGATGGCGCGCAATGCAGCGCCAGTTGCGGCCTTCGTCGCCGCTTGCCCACAGCTCCCCGCTGGTAGTGCCGAAGTACAGGCCCACTGGATCGGCGCCATCCGCGCTCATTGCCTGGCGCTTCACTGTCCACCACGCCTGTTCGGCGGGCATTCCGCCATCCTGCCGCTGCCACGTCTCGCCGCCATCGCGCGTGACGTACACCGCGGGTTTGCCGCCGGGGCTGGTGCGCGGCCACACGCTGGTGCCGTCCATCGGCAGCACCCAGGCGCAATCCGCATCACGCGGGTGCACGACCATCGGAAAGCCGATATCGCCCACTTCGGCCGGCATGTTCTTGCCGATCCGCAGCCAGCGTCTCGACGGCCGGTCCAGGCGATAGATGCCGCAGTGGTTTTGCTGGTACAGGCGGTCGGGATTGCTTGGGCAAAGCCGCACGCAATGCGGATCGTGGAACGTGGGCTCCTTGCCGTCGAAGCCCTCGACCACATCCAGCCCGTCGAGCAGCGGGGCAAACGTACGCCCGCCGTCAGTCGATTCGTGCACGCCGCCGCCGGACATGGCGAAATACAGGTGCGCGGGGTCGCGCGGATCGACGATGATGGAGTGCAGCTTCGGCCCGTCGGGGGTGCCGTCCTGCACCGTCCCCATCCAGCGGCGATAGTCGGTATCGTCGTTGATCATCGAGTACGGCTCCCAGCTCCTGCCGCCGTCCTGGGAACGGAACAGGCCCTGGGGCGAGGTGCCGGCGTACCAGACCTCGGGCTGCGAAGCGTGTGCCGGCGTCAGCCAGAAGGTGTGATCCACCGCGCGTGCCTTCGGATCGTCGGCGACGCGCGCGAAGGCCGGCGGCTTGGCGGCTTCCTGCCAGTTGCGGCCGAGATCGGTGGAGCGAAACAGGGTGGGGCCGAGATGGCCGGTCTTCACGGCAGCGAGGAGCGTGCGTGCGTCGCGCGCATCGAGCACTAGGTGGCTGATGACATGGCCGAGGAAGTGTGGCCCGTCCGGACGCCAGCTCTGGCGGGCCGCATCGGCGTGAAAAATCCAAGCGCCCTTGCGTGTCGCGACCAGGACCACGGTGCGCCCGCGCGCGGCCAAGCCCGATTGCGAACCGCTCGCCGCGCTCATGGGGTTGTTGCTTCGTGGCATGTCGGTTTCCTCTCGCTGTGAATCAAGGCAGGGAGTGAATAGCGGAGACGCCGAGAGTGAAGCCGCCCGATGCTTTGGATCGGCACAGGTGATCGCGCCCCGCGGCAAAATCACCCACTTTCGCACGCACCGTCAGCCGACTCCTGCCGCATCGCGGGCGCTTCGCCCGGTCTGTGCAGGCGTCAGCGCGCGGCCCGTATGCTGAGCGGCACGCTCGAAAAGCCGCCGGCGGGGTAGGTGGCGTTGACCGGTTCCATGCCCGCTACGAGTTCGATCTGCGTGCGTCGGAGCAGTTCCTCCATGAAGAGGCGCAGCTCCATACGCGCCAGCGGTGCGCCGGGGCAGACGTGAATGCCCGCACCATAGAGCAGATTCGCGCTCGCATCACGATCCAGCCGGAACGCATCCGGATCAGGAAAGACACGGCCATCCCGATTGGCGGAGATCCAGATCAGCGAGATGCGCTCGCCGGCGCCGATGCTGCGCCCGCCTATATCCACCGCGCGCGTGGTGACGCGCCGATTGGCCACCAGAGGTCCGTGAATGCGCAAAATCTCGTCTATCGACGCCGGCAGCAAGTCCGGTTGGGCGCGCAGCCGTTCCTGTAATCCACTGTGCTGCGCCAGGTAGTGCGCGAGGATGCCGACAGCCGCCGAGATCGTGCCGATCTCGCCCGCGGTCCAATTGCGCAGAATGCTGGTGATCTCTTCCCGGCTCAACGCCCGGTCATGAATGCGTTCGCGCAGCAGCTCGGCCGTAACGTCAGCCGCCGGCTCGCCGCCTGCCGCAGCGCGCGCGTCCAGTTGAGCGTCGATGAAATCATCGAACTCGCGCGCGACTTCCGCCAGCATCCGGCTATCGCGGGAGAGCGTGGCCGCGTGGTTCTTCCTGGTCCAACGGATCAAAGATTCGTGCAGGCTTCCCGGCCAGCCGAGGAATGCACACTGCACGCGCACGGCGAAGGGCAGCGCGACATCCGCCATCATCTCCACTTCGCCGCGCACAAGCGCCGCCTGCACCAGCTCGACGACGATCTCCTTGCAGATCGGCTCGAAGGCCGTCATCCGTTCCGGGGCGAAATACGGATCGATGATGCGGCGGTAGGCGCCGTGCTCCGGCGGATCGATCCCGTGAGGCACCGAGACGTGCGCGGATACCGCGTTGCTGAAGCTCGCGTGATCGTGCAATACGCGGCTTACGTCTTCGTGTCGGAACAGCGACCAGTGCATGAGCTCGCTGTAGGCGATCGGACAGCGTTCGCGCATCTCGTCATATGCCGTACGCGCGTCACGCAGCACATCGTCCGCCGTCGGCGTCCAATCCGGTTTCATCTACGTGTCCATGTCCCCTGCCGCCCGATCCTGCTCGTGGCCGCGCAAGGGACGCAGGCGCGCTCTCAGCGAGGACCGCGGAAACATCGTCGGCCCAGGATACTCCCGATTCGGGCCATGCGCGCGGGGCTGTCGAGGCGCGCCCTTCAGGCCTCCGCGGCGCGCCCTTCGGGTACGGCGCGCAGGCTCGGCCGAAGCTGAGGCGGGCGCAGCGACGGATCGGCGAACTTGAGGTATTGCGGTCCCAGCTCGGACAAGGTGTTGGCGCCGAGCAGGCCCATGTTGCGATGGATTTCGTCGCGGAAGATCTCCAGCGCGCGCGCCGCACCTGCTTCGCCGGCGGCGGCGACGCCGTAGAGAGTGGATCGCCCGATCATGACCGCGTGGGCGCCGAGGCACAGGGCCTTGAGCACGTCGGATCCGCGGCGAAAGCCGCTGTCGCAGAATATCGTCGCGCGTTTGCCGACCGCATCGACGATTTCGGGCAGCACTTCGATGGGCGAAATGATGCCGTCGAGATTGCGCCCGCCGTGGTTGGAAACGTCGATGCCGTCGGCACCGTGATCCACCGCCATGGCGGCATCTTCGGCGTTGAGGATGCCCTTGACGATCAGCTTGCGCGGCCAGATCTTGCGCAGCGCGTCCAGGTCCTCCCACTTGATGGCGTCGGTGCGCAGGCTGGAGCGGCCCATCGGTCCGGCGGTCATCTTGGCACGCGCCCGCGCGGGGTAATTCTGGTACATGGGCATGCCGCTGGTGGCGAGATAGCGCAACAGCACACCGAACAGCCAGCGCGGGTGCATCAGCATGTCCGCCAGCGCCACCGGCGTATACGTGAAGGGCACGGTGAAGCCGTTGCGGATGTTGTACTCGCGGTTGCCCGCCGATACGCCGTCGACCGTGACGATCAACGCCTTGTAGCCCGCGGTCTTGGCGCGCTCCACCAGCTCGTGCGACATCGAGCGATCCGGCCACAGGTAGAGCTGGAACCATAGTTCGCCGCCCGCCTCGTCGGCCACGCGCTCCATCGCGGTCATCGATCCGGTGGCGAGCGAGAAAGGAATCCCGGCTGCCCGCGCCGCCTTGGCGAGCGCGATTTCACCCTCGTACCAGATGAGCCCGGCGGTACCGGTGGGCGCGATGACCAGCGGCATCGCGTGCTCGACGCCAAAGATCTCGGTCTTCTGGCTGCGCTTGGAGACATCGACGAAGGTGCGGGGCTTGAAGCGGATGCGCTCGAACACTTCGCGGTTGTTGTGCAGCGCCACTTCATCCTCGGTGCCGCGGTCGACGAACTCGAACGGGCCGCGGGGAACACGCTTCCTCGCGATCTCGCGCAGGTCGAAGATGTTGTACGCCTTCAGGTTCTTGCTCATGGCGGCTCGGCTTTCGAGTGGGTGGCCGGGGTGACGGCATCGACTGTAACGGCTGGCGGCAGCGCTCACCGATCAATAGGTATAGAGATCGAGCTCTTTCACCATAGCTCCCCAGAAGTCGTACTGCTGGCGCAGCCAGTCGCCGAATTCCGCCGGCGTGGAGCCCGCGAACTCGAAGCCCTGACGACTCACCTCTTCGATGAGCTTGGGTTGCAGCAGCACCGCGTTGAGGTCCTTGTTGATCCGTTGGACGATGGCGGCAGGCATGCCTGCCGGGCCGACCAGGCCGCCCCACCCGAGCACCGGCACCTGCAAGCCGGCTTCGGCGACCGTCGGGACATCGGGCGTGAGGGGAGAGCGCTTGCTGCCCGTGACCGCAATGGCGCGCACCTTGCCTTCGCGCACGAAGGTCGCGGCCTGGCCTTGGGTGGCGTACATGAATTGCACGCGCCCGCCGATGATATCGATCAGTGCGGCCGGATCGCTCTTGTACGGAACGTGCAGCATCTTGATCCCCGCGACCTTCTGTAGCTGCGCGATGGTGAGAATGCCGAACGTGTTGCCGGTGGCGTAGCTCAGCTTGCCGGGGTTGGCGCGCGCGTAATCGATGAATTCGCTCAGCGACTTCACGGGCACGCTCGGGTGGACGACCACGAAGTGGGTGTACCAGCCGACACGCCCGATGGGCGTGAAATCCTTCAACGGGTGATACGGCGGCTTCTTGCGCATCGTCGGCACCGCCGATAGCGGGCTGTTGGTGCCGAACATGAGGGTATAGCCGTCGGGCGTCGCGCGCGCGGTCTCGGCGCCGGCGATGCCGCCGTCGGCGCCGGGCCGATTGTCCATCACGATGTTCACGCCTAGCGACTGCCCGAGCGGTACGCCCACCATGCGCGCAACCACGTCGGTCGCGCTGCCGGCCGGCAGGGGCAGGATCATGCGTATCGGCTTGTTCGGATACGCCTGGCCGAAGGCCGGCGACGCGGCCACAACGAGCACCGCGAGGAGCGCTCGGATGCTGCGGGAATCAAGGGTCATTGCGTTCTCCAGAAAGTTGGCTCGAATCGTGGATTGGGCGCCGCGCGAACGAGCAGTAGTCTGGGCGCCATTGCGATCGCCTCAATCGCCTTCGAAGACGGGTCGCTTCTTGGCGACGAATGCGTCGTAGGCGCGTTCGTAATCCTTGGTCTGCATGCAGATCGCCTGCGCCTGGGCTTCGGCTTCGATCGCCTCGTCGATCCCCATGCTCCATTCCTGGTGCAGGCAACGCTTGGTCATGGCGTGCGCGAACGTGGGGCCGGCCGCGATCGAGCGGGCAAGCGCCATGGTTTCGGCCAGGAGCTGCTGCGGCTCGCAGAGCTTGTTGAAGAAGCCCCAGCGTTCGGCTTCCGCGCCGTCCATCGAGCGCCCGGTGTACAGCAGCTCGGCGGCACGGCCGGCCCCGATGATACGCGGCAGGATGTTGCACGCGCCCATGTCGGCGCCGGCCAAGCCGACGCGCACGAACAGAAAGGCGACCTTGCTCTGCGCCGTGCCGTAGCGCAGATCGGATGCCATCGCGATGATCGCACCCGCGCCGGCGCAGACTCCATCGAGCGCGCAGACGATGGTCTGCGGGCAGGCGCGCATCGCCTTCACCAGGTCGCCGGTCATGCGCGTGAATTCGAGCAGGCCCGGCATGTCGTCCGCGCGCTGCATGGCGACCAGCGGACCGATGATCTCGTGCACGTCGCCCCCGGAGCAGAAGTTGCCGCCCGCGCCGGTGACCACGACCACCTTGACCTGGTCGCAGTATGTCAGGTCGCGAAACGTGTCGCGCAGCTCGGCATAGGATTCGAACGTGAGCGGATTCTTGCGCTCCGGGCGGTTCAGCGTGATGGTGGCGACCTTGCCGTCGAGCTGCCAGAGGAAATGCTCCGGCGCGAAAGTCTTGAAGTCCACGCCGTTACCGCGAAAGCGCTGCGAGGTTTGTGACATGTCTGCTCCGATCTGTCTCAATCAAGGCATGAAAAAGCCACCTGTCACGTCGATCACGCTGCCGGTGATGAACGAGGCGGCCTCGGAAGCGAGGAACGACACCGCCGCGGCGACATCGCCCGTATGCCCCACTCGACGCACGGGAGTGCGAACGATGTATTGCTGATCGACGCCCGTTTCGTCGGCGAAGCTCGCGGCCATGGCGGTCTTGATGCGTCCGGGCGAAACGCAATTCACCGTGATGCCGTGCTCGCCGACTTCGCCCGCGAGCACGCGCGAAAATCCGATCAGCCCGGCCTTGGAAGCGGCATAGTAGGCGCTGCCGAAGCCGGTATACATCCGTCCGGACTGCGAGGACATGTTGATAATGCGGCCCCAGCGCGCCGGCTTCATGAGCGCGAGCGCCGCGCGCGAGACAAGAAACGCGCCGGTGAGGTTCACGGCGAGCGTGCGCTCCCAGTACTCGAAGGGTGTGTCCTCCACGCGCGCGCTGCGCCCGCCGATCCTGGGGGCGATGCCGGCATTGTTGACCACGACATCGAGCCGGCCGAAGCGCGCGCTGATCTGATCGAACATGGCGCTCACCGCCGCTTCGCTCGACACATCGGCCGGGAACGCGAAGGCCTCGGCACCGGCGGCTGTGAGGGTGCGCACCGCCTCGGTCAGCGCGTCCACGCGCCGGCCGTTGACCAATACGCGCATGCCGTCCGCGGCCAGGCGTTGCGCGACCGCGTAACCTATCCCTTGATTGGCGCCGGTGATGAGCGCGATGCGCGTCGCGTCGTGGGTCTGAGCCAAACGTGTTGATCTCCGTGGCGGCTTGCGAGCGAATTGAATGGCCGTTAAGCTAGGGTCGAAGGCTAGGGCATGACTCGGTACCGAGTCAATACGATCCCCCATAAGGAGCAACGGCCGGCGATGGCGTTCGCGCTCGATGAACAGCCGCGCGCCCTGCAGGATCTCGTGCGTCGCGTGGCGCGGGAACGAATCGCGCCGCGGGCGAACGCCATCGACCGCGGCGCCGAGTATCCGCACGACATGTTCGAGCTCTTGCGCGCGCTGGGCTTGTTCGCCGTGCCTTTCGGGGCGCAGTACGGCGGTACCGGCAGCATGCTGTGCGCTTGCGTGGTCATCGAGGAGCTGGCGCGGGTTTGCTACAACACGGCCTATATCCTGGTCGTGCAATGGACGCCCATCGGCGCCATACTCGCGGCCGGCACGCCGGAACAGAAGCAGCGCTACCTCGAAGATCTGGCGAGCGGGCGCAAGCGCGCCGCCATCGCCGTGACCGAGCCTCAGAGCGGCTCCGATGTCGCCGGCATGCGCACGCGAGCGCGATGCGTGGACGGGGGCTATCGCATCAACGGGGCGAAGATCTGGTGTACCGGGGCGCCGATCGCGGATTTCATATTCGTCGCCGCCCGTACGGGCGAAGGCGAGGGCCGCGGCAGCATCAATCTGTTCGCGCTCGAGCGCGATGCGCCGGGCCTGCGGATCGGGCGCAAGGAAGACAAGATGGGTGCGCGCGGCATTCCCTCGTGCCCGCTTTTTCTCGACGAGGTATTCGTGCCGGCGCAGGATCGCTTGGGCGAGGAAGGCAAAGGCTTCAAGGCGGTCATGGAAACCTTCAACGTCGCGCGGCCCATTCATGGCGCGCGCGGCGTCGGTCTCGCGCAAGGCGCCATTGATCACGCGCTCGACTTCGTGCGCAGCCGTCACGCCTTCGGCCAGTGCGTGGGCGATTTCCAGGGCGTGCGCTGGATGCTCGCCGATATGGCGATGCAGACCGAGGCCGCGCGCAATCTCGTCTACCGAGCCGCCGCGATGGTCGATGCCGGCGCGAGCGGCCAGACACTGGCGCCGATCAGCGCGATGGCCAAGTGTTTCGCGACCGATTGCGCGATGAAGGTCACGACCGACGCGGTGCAGCTTTTCGGCGCGGCCGGCATCTCGTCGGAGTATCCGATCAATCGTTATATGCGCGACGCCAAGGTGCTCCAGATCGTTGAGGGCACCAACCAGATTCAACGCAACATCGTCGCCAACAGTCTGTTGGGCCGCCCGGCGCGAAGCTGAGGCCGGGGTCAGGTCTTGCACGCCGCAGCGTCGCCTGCGACATGCAAGCCCTGCGGCTCGCAGCGGCGCGGGAGAAAAGCGTGGAGCTCGTCGGAACGGGATTTCATTTCGAGGACTTGCCGGTCGGGCGGCGCTTTCGCAGCCTCGGGCGCACGATAGGCGAAGTCGATATCGTCAACTACGTGAACTGCACGGGTCTCACCGAGGTGCTGTTCACCGACCAGGAGTTCCGCCAGCAGCACTCCGCCATCGAGGGTCGATTCGCGCCGGCGATGCTGGCGTACGCGTTCGCCGAAGGCTTGCTGGCGCAGGCCACGATGCAGCACACTGCGCTCGCCTTCCTCAACATGGAGCTCGATGTGCTTGCCCCCGTGTTCGCCGGCGACACGGTCCACGTCGAAGTCGAGGTGATCGAGGCACGCGTAAGCCAGAGTCGGCCCGATCGCGGCCTGGTGCGCACGCGCAACGACGTCGTCAAGCAGGACGGCACCAAGGTGCTGACCTATACCCCGCTGCGCATGGTGAAGCGACGCGAAGGAGCCGCCGCGTGAGCACGAACCCGACGACCCCGTCTGCCGCCGGCGGCCCGCTCACCGGCTTTCGCGTCATCGACCTCACCCAGTTCGTTCTCGGCCCGATCGCGACCCAGATCCTGGGCGACTATGGCGCGGACGTGATCAAGGTGGAGGCACCGGGCGGAGACTTGAACCGCAGCATCGGCCCCGCGCGCCACCCCGGCATGGCGGCGTTGTTCCTCGGCATGAATCGCAACAAGCGCAGCGTGGTGCTCAACTTGCGCAAGCCCGAGGCGCTGGAGGCGTTGAAGCGCATGGTCGAAACGGCCGACGTGCTGGTGCATAGCATGCGCCCGCCGGCAGCCGAGCGTCTCGGCGTGGGTTACGCCGCGGTGTCCGCGCGCAATCCTGGCATCGTCTATGCGAGCGCCCCGGGCTACCGTCCCGACGGTCCATATCGCGATCGGCCCGCCTACGACGACGTGATTCAAGGCGAAAGCGGCATCGCCGGCATCACCGAGCTCGCGACCGGCGAGCCACGCTATCTGCCTATCGTCATCGCCGACAAGTTCTGCGGCCATATCCTGGCCTCGTCGATCGGGATGGCGCTGGTGCATCGCGCCCGCACCGGCGAGGGCCAGCAGGTGCAAGTGCCGATGCTCGAGACCATGATGTCGTTCAACCTGATCGAGCACCTGTTCATGGGGGCGTTCGATCCTCCGCTCGGCCCCCTGGGCTACGATCGCGCGCTCATGCCCTACCGCCGCCCGTTCAAGACCAAGGATTCGTACGTCTGCCTGATGGCGACCAGCGATGCCCAGTGGCAGGGCCTGTTCAAGGCGTTCGACCGGCCCGAGCTGTGCGAGGACGCGCGCTTCGGCAGCGTCGCCGAGCGCTCCAAGCGCTTCCCCGAGCTCTACCAGCTGGTCGCGGACCAGATGCAGAAGCGCACGACCGCCGAGTGGCAGGTGCTGCTCGATGCCGCCGGCATTCCGAACGGCGTCGCGCGCAAGCTGCAGGACCTGCCGAGCGATCCTTACCTGGTGGAGACCGGCTTCTTTCATCACTACGTGCATCCGCAGGCGGGGGCGATGGTGACGACGTCGATCCCGGTTCATTTCTCGCGCACCCCGGGACAGATCAAGACGCCCCCGCCGACGCTGGGCGAGCATAGTCACGAGATTCTGTCGGCGATGGGGTACGGGGAAGCCGACATCGCGCATATGAGCAGTTGAGCGCGCCCATGTCTCGCAGCAGGAACGGGCAATCCGCGGCCGAGGCCAAGCGCGGCGCGGCGCGCAGAGCACCGCCGGACGCGCGTTCGTCGGCTTCGCGGCAGCGCAAGTCCGCCGAGCGCGACGACGCGACGCGACGGCGCATCGTCCGTGCGGCCGCGGAGATCTATCGCGAATGCGGCTACGAGCGCGCGGGCATGACCGACATTGCACGCCGCCTCGGCATGACGGCGCCCGCGCTGTACTGGTATTTCCGCTCCAAGGAAGAAATCCTGCTCGCGTTCCTGGAGCACACCATTGCCGATCTGATCGAGTTCGTCGGCAGCCAGGTGCGCGCCTCCGAGCCCAGTCAGCGACTGTGGGAATTCGTCTACGCCTACGCGCTGTGGCAGTTGCAGCAGCAGGAGCTGTCGGCGGCCTACGAGCGCATCTATGCGCTGGGACACCTGCGCAACAGCCTGCCGGAGAAGCAGCGCCAACGCGTCATGTCGCTCGAGCGCGAGTTCTACGGCATGTGCCGCGAGCTGATCGCGGGCGTTCGGGGCAAGCGCGGCTCGGACGCAAGCTTGGCGCCGCTCGCCTTCGCCGTGATCGGCATGGTGGAACACCTGATCGCATGGTTTCGCCTGGGCGGCACGATGTCGGTCAAGCAGGTGGCCACGCTGTATGCGGATCTCGGCGTCGCGATGGCGGCCGCCGGGCCGAGCAGCGCTAGGGTGTTGCGCATGCCGGGCGCCGCTCGCGCGCTGGCGAGCTGAGAGCCTATCTTTGAGACCTCGTGATCAATTTGAATCGGGAGAAGCGATGAAACTGGACGGTAAGGTGGCACTGGTGACCGGTGCGGCATCCGGCATAGGGCGCGCGACCGCGGCCGCGCTGGTGCAGGCTGGAGCGAGCGTATATCTGGGCGACATCGACGAAGCCAATGGTAACGCGGCCGCGCGCGAAATCGATGCTACGGGCACGGCCGCTTTCGTGCGCCTGGATGTCACGAGCGATGCATCGATCGACTCGGCGGTGCAATGCGTGCAGGCCAGGCACGCGCGGCTCGATATCCTCGTCAACGCGGCCGGATGGAGCAAGGTCGAGCGCTTCGCCGATACCAGCCCCGAGCTGTGGCGGCGGTTGATCGAGCTCAACTACGTCGGCACGCTCAACATGACGCGTGCCTTTCTGGCGCAGTTGACCGCGCAACCGAACGGCAAGATCGTCAATGTCGCGAGCGACGCGGGACGCGTCGGCAGCGGCGGCGAGGCGGTCTATTCCGGCACCAAGGGTGCGGTGATCGCCTTCACCAAGGCCTTGGCGCGCGAGACGGCCCGTTACGCCACCAACGTCAACTGCGTCTGTCCGGGGCCGACCGATACGCCGCTGCTCGCCTCCATTCCGGACAAGCAGCGTGAAGCCCTGATGCGCGCGATTCCCTTCCGGCGCTTCGGCAAACCGTCGGAAGTCGCCGATGCGATCGTCTTTTTCGCCAGCAGTCGCGCCGATTACATCACCGGCCAGGTCTTGAGCGTGAGTGGCGGGCTCACCATGGCGGATTGAACGCGAGGCTCAGCGTCCCCGGTAGATGGGCTTGCGTTTTTCGTTGAAGGCTTGAATGCCTTCGCGTCGATCGTCGGTCGCGACCAAGCGGTTGTACGCCTGGATTTCGAACTCGAGGCCGCTCGCGAGATCCATTTGCAGCCCACGATGGATGGCGAGCTTCGCCTGACGCACCGACAGCGGCGCGTTGGCGCAGATCCGCTGCGCCGTCCGGTTTGCGAGGCTCGCGACTTCTCCGGGCTCGCACAGGCGGTTGACGATGCCCCAGTCGTAGGCTTGCTCGGCGCTGAAGGGCTCGCCCGTGAGGATGATTTCTTTCGCGCGCCGCTCGCCCGCAGTGCGCGGCAGGGTTTGCGTGCCGCAACCGCCGGGCATGATCCCGAGGGTGACTTCGGTCAGGGCGAAGCGCGCGTTGCGCACGGCGTAGGAAAAATCGCAGCAAAGCGTCATCTCCAGCCCGCCGGCGTAGGCCGCGCCATTGATCGCCGCGATCACGGGCAGCGGACAGTCGAGAATGGCGCGGAACATGCGCTCGAACAGCACGTGCTGGGCAAGCCAGTCCGCGTCGCTCATGCCGTTGCGCTCCTTGAGATCCGCGCCGCCGCAAAAAGCCCGGTCGCCTGCGCCGGTGAGCACCGCGCAGCGGATCGCTCCGGGGGCGTGCGCGAGCGCCGTGAACACATCGCACAAGTCGTGACCCATCCGGGTATTGAGCGCATTGGCGACCTGCGGGCGATTCAGCGTGACCGTCAGGACGCCATCGGCGCTCGTCTCCAGCGTGATCGTTTCGTAGCCTTGCTGCATGATTAGTATCCCGAGTCAGAAATTCGCTGCGGAAAAGACGCCGAAATAGGCGCCATACTTTGTCGGAAATCCTCGCCAGGGGTCCAACCTGGCGGCGGTTTCCTTCGCGTCTAATACCGATTTCGGCGCTCTTGCCTTCCGACTTCGACATGAGTGTTTCCGCTTCAGCAACGAATCCCTGACTCGGGACACCAAGCCTCCATCGAACGAGCTCGGAATGCTTCGGACGAGCACGCGGCGGGCGAGCCTTGACGTCGCTCGCGGGGCTCGCCGTCGCGCCTCTATCGGTGGCGCCAATGGTACGATAAGTTCGTGCGGCGCCCGCAGCGCAGCGGCCGCGCCGCTCTACTCGTGCCGTGCCGATCACGCCGCGATCAGGCGGCGGTTCGCTGCGCGCCGCGGGCGGGTGGCAAGCGCTGCGCGCCGCGGGCGGGTGGCAAGCGCTGCGAACATCCCTCGAAGAGGTGAGCGTATGACGAACGAGAGCATGCGGGATGGCGCGCTCGCCAGCGCGGTGCCGGCCGGCAGGCATGTGCGTCGCCGTACCGCCATCGCTGCATTGTCGGCCGCGGCGTTCGGCGCGCTGCTGGCGGCAGAGCTCGCCGGGGCGGCCGATTTTCCGCACAAGCCCGTTCGACTGGTGATCCCTAGCGCGCCCGGCGGCGGGACCGATATCGTCGCGCGCATTCTCGGCCAGCGACTGGGACAGATCTGGCGCTCGCCGCTGGTGGTCGAGAACGTGAGCGGCGGTGCGACCGCGATCGGCACGGCCGCCGTGGCGAAAGCACCGGCCGACGGCTACACCGTGCTCATGACCGGGGTGAATTTCACTTTCGTACCGCTGGTGCGATCGAAGCTTCCGTACGATGTCGCCGGCGATTTCGAGCCGGTCATGCTGGCCACGCAGCTCGCGAGCCTCATCGTCGTTCATCCGTCGATGCCGGTGAAGTCGCTGCGCGAGCTGATCGCGCTGGCAAGAGCGCGCCCGGGGGAGATTCGCTATGGCTCCGGCGGCAGCGGGACGGTGATTCACTTCTCCACCGAGCTGTTCCGCCTCGCGGCCGGCATTCGCTTGCTGCACGTGCCCTACCGCGGCGCAGGCCCGGCGACGGCGGCAGTGCTGGGCGGCGAAACCCAGATGCTCATTACCACGCTGGCCGCGCTCGATCCTCATCTGCAATCGAAGAAGCTGCGAGCGCTGGCGACCACGGGGGCGCAACGGGCGCGCGCGGCTCCGGGCGTGCCCACCGCGGTCGAGGCTGGCTTACCCGGCTACACCTTCGACAACTGGTACGGTCTGTGGGCGCCCGCGCGCACGCCGCGAGCGGTCGTGCAGGCACTGAACGAGGCGTTCAACCAGGCCCTGGCCGCGCCCGAGGTCATCGAGCGGCTGGCAGCGGTGGGGGTCGATCCCGTGGGCGGGCCGCCGGAGAAGTTCGCGGCCTATCTCGCCGCCGAGCTGGCGCGCTGGCGCGAGGTCGCGCGCGCAGCCGATATCAAGGCGGAATAGGTGTGCTGAGTCCGAAGGTCGCCGCACAAACCGGCGCCCATGGCATCGGGCAGTTCAGCGACGAACCTCGGGCTCAGGACACTAGATCAGGACGGGCGCGCCGGCTCGCGTTGCTCAGAACCCGGTCGCGCCCGAATCCTTCACCACCGGCCCCCAACGCTCGATATCGCGATTGACGTAGGCCTCGAACTCCTTGCGCGCCTTGGGTAAGGGATCGAGCCCGCGCGCCTCGAGGCTCGCGATCATGTCGGGATTGCGGATCTGTTGCGCCGTCTCCTCGTGAATGCGTTCGACGATGGCGAGCGGCGTGGCCGCGGGCGCGAAGAAACCGTACCAGTATTCGACCTGGTAGTTGGCGATCCCCGCTTCGATCATGGTCGGCACTCCGGGCAAGCTGCGATAGCGCTTTTCCGTCGTGACGGCGAGCGCCCGCAGCCGTCCGGCCTGCACCAGCCCGAGCGATGCCGGCACGGTGGAGAACATGAAATGGATCTGGCCGCCCACGATGTCGGCCTGCGCCGGCGCCGCGCCCTTGTAAGGGATGTGCGTGATTCGTACCTTGGTCAGATAACGGAACAGCTCGCCGCACATGTGATTACCGGTGCCCGCGCCGGCGGACCCGTAGTTGAGCTCGCCAGGTCGCGCCTTGGCCAGCGCGACCAGATCCTTCACGGTCTTCGCCGGCAGCGAGGGATGGATCACCAGGGCCATGGGCGTGGAAGCGAGCGGGCTCACCGCGATCAGATCGCGTTGCACCCGGTACGACGTTTTGGTGTGCAGCGTGGCGCCGATGCCGATTTCCGAGCTGGATCCGACTTGCAGGGTATGGCCGTCGGGCGCGGAACGGGCGACGAATTCGGTCGCGACGGTCCCGGCCGCGCCGAGGCGATTGTCGACGATGAAGGGTTGGCCGAAGCGCTCCGCGAGCTTGGGGCTGACGAGGCGCGCGACGATGTCGGTGCCCCCGCCCGGGGAGAACGGGACCACGATGCGAACCGGCTTGGTGGGATAGGTCTGAGCATAGGACGCGCCGATGAGCCCAGGCGCGGCCGCTACGGCGAGCACGGCGTGCAGCAACGTTTTCATGGTGCAACAGCTCCCTGATATTCGAGCGATCACAAAGGCGCCACGCGCCGAACCATTGCCTTCGCGCGCAGAGCAGAAAGAGATTCCCGCGCAACGTGCTTGTCCGCCGCTGTGCGAAACAGCGTCATGGTTGCGAGCACGTTCGTGGTGCTTAGGAGCCTGTCGGACTTGATCTCGCCCGATGCGTTATGGGCGCAACCCGAAGGGACGGGGCGCTTTTCGCGCATGGCGGTGTCGAACGACTTGCCGATAGTCTCGCTATCGGCTGCGTCGTCCTCCTAGCCCTGCGCGAAAATCGCCTCCGTC
>JADLAC010000070.1 GCA_020848435.1 Burkholderiales bacterium
CAACGCTCGATGTCGATGTCGAACACGCGCTTGAGCAACCGCGCCCAACTCATCCTCGCCGTTTTGGCATGCGCGTGCTCGTGCACCGGCGCGCTGTCCTTGTGCGCGGGTTGCGGGATGATCGCGGAGGCTGTCCATGGTGTAAGCAAGAAAACTGAGCCAGGAAGGGCCATTGGAATCATGGTCCTCGGGTCGGTTTTGCTTTGCGAGCACGCGGCGAACGACATCCTTGTCGATCTCGATGCCGAAGTCGTTCGAGATTTGTTGCGCGATTCGCATGTAGCCGAACTTTGGATTGCGGGACTTCATCGCGACGATCGCTGCAATGACTTCCGCGGATGGTCCTTTCGGGCCCGGCTTGCGTGGACGCGTTGAGAACGAGAACAGCAGGCGGTACTTTCGATCGACTAAGGCCTTGTGGAACTTGAGCAGCGTTGCCGGCTTGAGCATCGTCGCGAGCTTCGGGATTCGATGTGGCCTGATGAACAGCGTGGTCAGTCCGAGCATGAAGCGATCGAGGGAAGTCAGATTCGGGGCGCGTTGTCGGGTGCGGCTGCTGATTTGCAGTTGATGTTTGAGCAGCAGTAATTCGGCGGCAACGGCGCGGACGCCTCCGGGGCGAAAAAGCTTCGCGACGGTGACCAGGAGGTGGACCGCGAGGACGAGCAGATCGCGCATGGGCCGAACACCATCGCGTCGGCGCTGCTGCGCAAGTATGCACAATGATGCCAGCCCGCGCTATGATTTATGAATTCGCACCCGACAAGGTGACGAGCTCGTCAAATGGTTTTCAGCTGGCCCCCGTCGACGGTCAGAACCGACCCGCAGATGTAGCTCGCTCGCTCCGAGGCGAGAAAAACGATGGCGTTCGCAATCTCGTGCGCTTCCGCGAACCGACGAAGCGTGATCCTGTCGAGGTCATATTCCACACCCTGGCTCATCAGATATTCGAGGCGAGCCGTGCGAACCGTGCCTGGACTGACGCCGTTCACGAGAACGCCATTGGGCCCGCCGAGTTCGGCGAGCGCCTTGGTGAAGTTGAGCAGCCCCGCGTTTGCCACGCCTGCCGGCATCGCGTGCGCCTCCGCCAATACGGCATGCGTTCCGATAACGTTGACGATGCGGCCCCAGCGCTGCTTCTCCATGTGCGGATAGACTTCGCGCGCGACGCGGATCTGGCCCATTAGTTTCAGCGCGAGGCTCTGCTGCCAGTCCTCTTCGCTCAGCTTCAGGAAGCTGCCCGCTTTCGCCGCGCCGATGGAGTTCACCAGGATGTCGATGTGGCCATAGTGCTCTACAACTCTGGTTACCAGCGCTTTCACCTCCGCTTCCTTCGTGCAATCGGCTGGAACGGGCAGCACCTCTGCACCGGTTTCACTGCGCAACCTCTCGGCGGCTTTTTCGAGCTCGGACGCACGGCGTGCGGTGATTGCGACACGGGCACCTTCCTGCGCAAGCAGCGATGCCGTGGCACCCCCGATGCCCATACTGCCGCCTGTGACGAGTGCGACTTTATTCGTTATGCCGAGATCCATGATGGTCCTATTGAGGTTGCATTCCAGTTGCGCGAACGACCTTGGCGTACTTCTGCTTATCGGAGCTTATGAGCGCCGCGAACTGCTGCGGCGTGGAAGGCGCCGCTTCCGCGCCCTGCTCGGAGAGTCGCTGCTTGACGTCGGGCAGCTTGAGGATGCGTCCGATCTCCACATTCAGTCTGGTCACGACCTCGGCTGGCGTGCCCGCCGTCGCAACGACCCCGAACCACCCGATCACTTCGAAGCCCGGCAGCGCTGCCGCCTCCGCGATCGTCGGAAGCTCGGGGACAGCGGGCCAGCGGCGGGCGGAGCTGACCGCGAGCGGCCTCAACTTGCGCAGCTTCACCTGCGGCAGCACCGTGGTCGGATTGTCGATACTGAGCACCGTCTGGCCGGCGAGGAGATCAGCCAGTGCGAGAGGCGAGCCCTTATAGGGGACATGCACCATCCTCACACCGGCCTGCATGCTGAAGAGCTCGGTCGCGAGATGCTGGGAGGAGCCGACACCGCCCGATCCGTAGTTGAGCTCACCGGGGCGCGCCTTTGCCAGCGCGATGAGCTCCTTCACGCTCTTGACGGGCAGCGCAGGATTCACGACCAGCACGAGCGCCAACTCCGCCACGTTCGATATGGCGGCGAAATCGCGTTCCGAATCGTACGGCAGCGACTTGAAGAGGCTCGGCGCGATGGATTGCGATGCAAGCGCGGCCATCAGGATCGTATAGCCGTCGGGCGGTGACTTGGCGACCGCCGCCGCCGCGATCGTTCCCGCCGCGCCGGGACGATTCTCTACCAGAACCTGCTGGTTCCACGCTTCGGTCATCTTGTGCGCGACGGCGCGCGCCAGGATGTCGGCGCTGCCGCCCGGAGGAAACCCGACGAGCATCCGGACCGGCCTCGAGGGATACGGACTCTGCTGTGACCATCCCGTGGCCACACTGCACAAGAACAGAACGGCGGTTCCTGCCACTACCCGCACGCGCTTCATCGATCGCCTCTCCCGTTGATTATGCTTCCCTCGGATTTCTGCGAATAAGAATTCCAAAACACCTTTTTCTGCTTCCGACCACTGTATCGCCAGCGCTCGGAACGGTCAATTCACGGTATTCGCTGAGAATTGCCTCTGTTGAAATCTGAGTGGGTAAACTCAGCCGGTTGTTCATAGAGCGGACTGCGGAGTGTGACTGATAAATTGTGCTCGCTCGACGACTTTTTGACTCCGGCATCGCCCCGTCCTGCATTGTTTCGACGCAGCTTCCGCTCGACGCGCGAACGCGGGCCGAGCGAGTTCGTCGGTTCAGCTACAGAACCGTTGGCGTGTCTTTGCATTAGGCCATGTGTATGAGCTGTAGCGTGCGTGCCCGTGCGCGGGGCGGCGCACGCGCGGGCAGGCTCAGATGCGCGAGGATCCTCACGATCACAATCAGGCCTTCGATCGCGGCGATGATCTTCACTTGACCGCCGCACGCGCAATGCTCAACGTCAATGTCGAACAGGCGTTTGAGCAGCCGCGCCAAAGTCATGCGCTGGACTTTGCTGTGCGCGTGCTCGTGCGCGGGTTCGCTCGTCGGGTGCACCGCATCCGGCACGATCGCAGCGCGCAGCTTCGCATGCGGGGCGAGCACCCCGTGGAAGCCGATGAGATGTAGCCGCGGGCGCGGCACAAGCGCTGCGAGCCGTTGCATGAATTCCAGCGCCGACATCACGATGTGGGTCGTGCCGTCGCGATAGGCGC
>JADLAC010000071.1 GCA_020848435.1 Burkholderiales bacterium
GGGTGGGCCCGTTGCGCGGCGGCCCCTGATCAAGGATGCCGGCGATGATCTCGCGCGCGCTCGAAGCCGAGATCCTGCGCCTGCATGCCACCGAGCACTGGCCGGTGGGTACCATCGCCACCCAACTCCGCGTGCATCACGGCACGGTGCGCCGCGTGCTCGCACAAGCCGGCGTGCCGGCACAAAAGCCGGTGCGTGCGTCGATGGTCGAACCGTATCTCGCCTTCATCAGCGAGACGCTTGCCAAGTACCCGACCTTGCGCGCCTCGCGCCTCTACGCCATGGTGCGTGAGCGCGGCTATCCCGGTGCCCCCGATCACTTCCGCGCGATCGTTGCGCGGCTACGCCCGCGGCCGGCGGCCGAAGCGTATCTGCGGCTGCGCACCTTGCCCGGCGAACAGGCACAGGTCGACTGGGCGCACTTCGGCAAGCTCACCATTGGCCGCGCGCTGCGGCCGCTGATGGCGTTCGTGATGGTGCTGTCGTACTCGCGCCATTTGTTCCTGCGCTTCTATCTCGGCGCCACCATGGCGTACTTCATCCGCGGCCATGTCGAAGCCTTCCATCACTTCCAGGGCGTGGCCAGGACCGTGCTCTACGATAACCTGCGCAGTGCGGTACTCGAGCGCCGCGATGAGGCGATCCGCTTTCATCCGACGTTGCTCGAACTGGCCGCCCACTACCGCTTCCAGCCCCGCCCGGTGGCCGTGGCCCGCGGCAATGAGAAGGGGCGGGTCGAGAGAGCCATTCGGTTTGCACGCGATGCCTTCTTCGCCGCGCGCAGCTTCCGCGATGTCGACGATCTCAATGCCCAAGCGTTGGCCTGGTGCGCCGGTAGCGCCGCCGAGCGACCGTGTCCGGAAGATCGCGGACGCCGCGTGCGCGAAGTCTTTGCCGAGGAAAAGACGCATCTGCTCGCCTTGCCTGCGGCGCCATTCCCGTGCGAAGAACGCGTCACGGTGAGCGCGCACAAGACGCCGTACGTGCGCTTCGACTTAAACGACTACAGCATT
The DNA here is from genome assembly GCA_020848435.1 of Burkholderiales bacterium. Taxonomy (GTDB): domain Bacteria; phylum Pseudomonadota; class Gammaproteobacteria; order Burkholderiales; family WYBJ01; genus WYBJ01. The sequence goes on from JADLAC010000071.1 coordinate 1,014, forward strand.
CCGCACACTTACGTCCAGCGCACGCTCAGCGTGCTCGCCAGCCTCGATCGGGTACGCATTGTCGATGGCCAGGACCTGATCGCCACCCACCCGCGTAGCTTCGACCGCGGGGCGCAGATCGAGGACCCGGCCCATATCGCCGCGCTCGTCGCCGACAAACGCGCCGCCCGCGCGCATCGGGCGCAGGATCGTCTGCAGCATGCCGCGCCCAGTGCCAAGGCGCTGTTCCTGCGTGCCGCAGAGCGCGGCGCACACTTGGGCGTACTCAGCCGCGGCTTGCTGCAATTGCTCGCCAGCCACGGCGCCGCCGCCCTCGAAGCCGCCATCGCCGCCGCGCTCGCCGAAGACGCCGCGCATCTGGGCGCGGTGCGCCACTTCATCGATCAGCACGCCCACGCCCGTGGCCAACGTCCGCCCATTGCGGTGACGTTGCCGGCCGATCCACGCTTGCCGCTTTCCGTGCAACCGCAGCCATTGAGCGATTACCACCAACTCGCCACCACCACCGACGATGAACCCACCGACCTCGACCCTCACGCTTGACAGCGCCCGCACCCGGCTGCGCCGACTCGGTTTCTACGGTCTGCTCGCGCAGGTCGAAACGCTACTCACTGAACCGTGGCTCATCCGCGTCATCGAGATCGAAGAGGCCGAGCGCGCCCGCCGCTCGCTCAAGCGCCGCCTCGATAACGCCCGCCTGGGCGCCTTCAAATCGCTCGCCGACTTCGACTGGAGCTGGCCCACCAAGTGTGATCGCAGCGCCATCGAGGAGTTGTTCTCGCTCGGCTTCCTGGCCGAGGCCGCCAACGTCGTACTCATCGGCCCCAACGGCCTGGGCAAGACCATGCTGCTCAAGAATCTCGCCCACCAGGTGATTCTGCATGGCCATAGCGCCCGCTTCACCCTCGCCTCCGACATGCTCCACGACCTCGCCGCGCAAGACTCGACGGTCGCGCTCGCGCGGCGACTACGTCGCTATACGCGCTGCGCGTTGCTCGCCATCGACGAGGTCGGCTACCTCTCCTACGACCCGCGCTACGCCGATCTGCTGTTCGAAGTCATCACCCGCCGCTACGAGCTGCAGCGCCCCATCGCCTTGAGCACCAACAAGGCCTTCGGCGAATGGAACCAGGTGTTTCCCAACGCCGCCTGCGTCGTGGCTCTGGTCGACCGGCTGCTGCATCGCGCCGAGATCATCACCCTCGACGGCAAGAGCTATCGCTTCAAGGAAGCACAGGAGCGCGCCGCGCGCAAAGCCAAGGCGCGCACTGCGTCGCCACGCCAGACCACCTGATCATCATGCTGCAACCCAACGACCTGCCGCTCGTGTGTCTGCCCCTCGACCTGCCGCCCGAAGCGGCGGCCGAACTCATCGACTTCCTGCACGAACTCAGCGAAGCCCTCGAACGCCATTACGGCGCCGCGCTTAAGCACCACTACGATGCGCTCGCCAGTACGCAACGCGGCATCGCCAGCGACGATCCACCGTTCTGACTGGGGGTACCTGCTCAGCCCGGGCGCGACCGTGCTCCGGCTATCGCGTTGTCCATGCGGCTTCGGACCAATCCGCGCCCATCCCCAAAATGACGCGCTTTTGCAACCCCGCCAACA
>JADLAC010000072.1 GCA_020848435.1 Burkholderiales bacterium
GCGCTTTTCGCGCATGGCGGTGTCGGACGACTTGCCGATAGTCTCGCTATCGGCTGCGTCGTCCTCCTAGCCCTGCGCGAAAATCGCCTCCGTCGCACACGTGAAATCAAGTCCGACAGGCTCCTAGCGCGCGTCGCAGCCCCGCAAGCGTCGTTGCGGCGGCACGGCAGCTCGATCGGGATCGAAGCTTCGGAAGCCGCCCTCGGCGGCGCTCACGACGCCGCCCTGGACTCCAGTTTGCGCTCGGACCAGATGTCTTCGGAGAACGGACCTGCGCGTTGCCGAGGCGGGACGCGAGCTTCCCAGCGTGCGCCGTACAGACTCACGCAGCGCGTGAAGATGGCGGCCGCAAGGAAAGTTTCGGGTTAGAATTGCCCGTTTTTCCGCGGCCGGGTGCCCGCCCGCCGTATCGTCGTTAACGCCAATAGGGAGAAGCTCCATGTCCGGGGGACTCGTCCTCGCACTCGCCTGCGCCGTCATCGCCATTTTGTATGGGGTGATCACCAGCCGCTCGATCCTCGCGCTGCCCGCGGGCAACGCCCGCATGCAAGAGATCGCCAAAGCCGTGCAGGAAGGCGCGTCCGCGTATCTCAACCGGCAATACACCACCATCGGCGTCGTCGGCGTGATCCTGTTCGTGCTGATCGGTGTTGCGCTGTCATGGTGGACGGCCATCGGCTTCCTGATCGGCGCGGTGCTCTCCGGCGCGACCGGCTATATCGGCATGAACGTGTCGGTGCGCGCGAACGTGCGCACGGCCGAAGCCGCGCGCGGCGGCCTCGGCCCCGCGCTCAGCGTTGCATTTCGGGGCGGCGCGATTACCGGCATGCTGGTCGTCGGGCTCGGACTGCTCGGGGTCGCCGGCTACTACGCCATCCTGAAGAGCATGGGCGGCGCCGACATTCACCACACCATTCAGCCCCTGGTGGGCCTCGCCTTCGGCGGCTCGCTGATTTCGATCTTCGCCCGGCTGGGCGGAGGCATCTTCACCAAGGGCGCGGACGTGGGCGCCGATCTGGTCGGCAAAGTCGAGGCCGGCATCCCGGAAGACGATCCGCGCAATCCCGCGGTCATCGCCGACAACGTCGGCGACAACGTGGGCGATTGCGCCGGTATGGCCGCGGACTTGTTCGAGACCTACGCGGTCACCGTGATCGCGACCATGCTGCTGGGCGCGCTGATGCTCAAGGCGGCGGGCGAAAGCGCGGTGATCTACCCGCTCGCGCTGGGCGGGGTGTCGATCATCGCCTCCATCATCGGCTGCTTCTTCGTCAAGACTGCAGAAGGCGGCAAGATCATGGGCGCGCTCTACAAGGGGCTCATCGTCGCCGGCGTGCTCGCGCTCATCGCCTACTATCCCGTCACGACCTGGCTCATACCCGACGACGCGCTCGGCGCCCCCGGCAGCCAGATGAAAATCTTCGGCGCCGCCATCGTCGGCCTGCTGCTCACCGCCGCGCTGGTATACATCACCGAGTACTACACGGGAACGGACTATTCGCCGGTAAAGCACGTCGCCGGCTCGTCGCAGTTCGGCCACGCCACCAACATCATCGCGGGGCTGGGCGTGTCGATGAAATCCACCGCGCTGCCGGTGCTCGCGGTGTGCGTCGCGATCGGCGTGAGCTTCTACCTGGCCGGGCTGTACGGCATCGCCATCGCGGCGACCTCGATGCTGTCCATGACCGGCATCATCGTCGCGCTCGATGCCTATGGTCCGATCACCGACAACGCCGGCGGCATCGCGGAAATGGCCGAGCTGCCCAAGGAGGTGCGCAACGTCACCGATCCGCTCGATGCGGTCGGCAATACCACCAAGGCAGTCACCAAGGGCTATGCCATCGGCTCGGCAGGGCTGGCCGCGCTGGTGTTGTTCGCCGACTACACCCACGCGCTCGAATCGGCCGGCACCAAGCTCTCGTTCGACCTGTCGGATCACATGGTGATCATCGGGCTCTTCATCGGCGGCCTGGTGCCTTACCTCTTCGGCGCCATGGCGATGGAAGCCGTCGGCCGCTCGGCAAGCGCCGTGGTGGCGGAAGTGCGCCGCCAGTTCAAGGAGATCAAGGGCATCATGGAAGGCACCGCCAAGCCCGACTATTCGCGCGCGGTGGACATGCTGACGCGAGCGGCGATCAAGGAGATGATCATCCCGTCGATCCTGCCGGTGCTGGTGCCGGTCGTGGTGGGGCTCGTCCTCGGACCGAAGGCGCTGGGCGGGGTGCTCATGGGCACCATCGTGACGGGACTGTTCGTCGCGATCTCCATGACGACGGGGGGCGGCGCGTGGGACAACGCCAAGAAGTACATCGAGGAAGGCAACTACGGCGGCAAGGGCTCGGACGCGCACAAGGCGGCCGTCACGGGCGACACCGTCGGCGATCCCTACAAGGACACCGCCGGCCCCGCGGTCAATCCGCTCATCAAGATCATCAACATCGTCGCGCTGATGATCGTGCCGCTGATGATTTAGCGAGCGGGTGCTGCTGCAACGAAAACGGCGGACTTCGTCCGCCGTTTTCGTTTTCGGCAGACCGAGCGGGATTCAGGCGATCGTCACATCCTTCGACAGGTAGACGTCCTGGATGGCATTGAGCAACTCCACCCCGTCGCTCATCGGCTTCTGGAAGGCCTTGCGCCCGGAGATGAGCCCCATGCCGCCGGCTCGCTTGTTGATCACCGCGGGGCGCACCGCCGCCGCGAGATCGTTCTTGCCCGATTCGCCGCCGGAATTGATCATGCCCGCGCGGCCCATGTAGCAATTGGCGACCTGGTAGCGCACCAGATCGATGGGATGATCGGTCGTGAGCTCGCTGTAGACCTTGGCGTGGGTCTTGCCGAACTTGAGCGCGTTGTAGCCGCCGTTGTTCTCGGCCATCTTCTGCTTCACGATGTCGGCCTCGATCGTTGCCGCCAGGTGATTCGCCTGGCCGGAAAGATCCGCCGACACGTGGTAGTCGATGCCCTCGTGCTTGAAGGCATTGTTGCGCGTGTAGGCCCACAGCACGGTCGCCATGCCCAGCTCGTGCGCTTGCTTGAATGCCTGCGACACTTCCCAGATCTGACGGCGCGATTCGGCCGAGCCGTAGTACACCGTCGCACCGACCGCGACGGCCCCCATGTCGAAGGCCTGCTTCACGCTGGCGAACAGGGTCTGATCGTAGGTATTGGGATAGCTCAGAATCTCGTTGTGGTTGAACTTGAGGATGAACGGGATTTTGTGCGCGTACTTGCGCGCGACGGCGCCGAGCACCCCGAGCGTGGAGGCGACGGCGTTGCACCCGCCTTCGATGGCAAGTCGCACGATGTTCTCGGGGTCGAAATACTGCGGGTTCGGAGCAAACGATGCGCCGCCCGAGTGCTCGATCCCCTGATCGACCGGCAGGATCGAGACGTAGCCGCTCCCGGCAAGGCGGCCGTGGTCGAACAACTGCTGTAGGCTGCGCATCACCATCGCGCTGCGATCGGAGGTCGCGACAATGCGCTCGACGAAATCAGGCCCGGGCAGGTGCAGCGACTCCTTCGGGATGCCCTTGCAGGCGTACGTGAGCAACTTGTCGGCGTCGGCGCCGAGCAGCGCCGGGATGTCGGTCAGCTTGTCTCGTGCAGTCATGATGGCCTCCGGCCTGTAGTTCAGGGATCGGGCTTTGTAGCGCGCTTGCAACCGACATTATCCGAGCTTGGCGCAAGCGGGTAAACCGCGGAGACGGTAGAATTCCCTCCCCTTTTCGCGGCCCCAGCGCAGCAGAGGACGACAACGTGAAATACAGCTTCGAAGATAGGCGCGTCGTATGCAAAGGCGATTGCTTCATCGCCCCCGGCGCGCGGGTGATCGGCTCGGTCATCCTGGAGCACGACGCCAGCGTCTGGTTCAATTGCGTCTTGCGCGGCGACAACGATTCGATCACGCTAGGCGAGGGATCTAATGTCCAGGACGGGTGCGTCTTGCATACCGATCCCGGCGTACCCGTCGTGCTCGAGCGCAACGTCTCCGTCGGTCACATGGCCGTGCTGCACGGCTGCACGATCGGCGAAGGCTCGCTGGTGGGCATCAAGAGCGTGGTGTTGAATCGCGCGCGCATCGGCAAGCACTGCTTCATCGGCGCCAATACGCTCATCGGCGAGAACAAGGTGATCCCCGACGGCGTGCTGGTGCTGGGCTCACCGGGAAGGATCGTGCGCGCGCTCAAGCCCGAGGAGATCGAGGAGCTGCGCTTCGCCGCGAGCTATTACCAGGACCTGGCACGCCGCTACCGGGCGGGATTTCGCACCGAGCCCGAATGATGGCCCGATTTCCGCGGCTCAGCCGAACAGCCCGCCCACGCGCGTGCCCGCGACCCGGTTGACGATGTAGAGGCTGATCGCGCACACCACGATCAGGATCACGCCGAGAGCCGCCGCCTGGCTTTGCGAGCCGGCGATATAGAAAGTGAAGATGCCGAACGGGATCATTTCCCAACCGCCCAGGGTGAGGAAGATGGTGGCCGAGGCCTCCTGAATCGACATGATGAAGGAGAACAGGCCGCCCACGAGGATCCCCTTCCATACCAACGGCACCGTGATGTCCTTGAAGGTACGCAGCTTGGTCGCGCCCACGTTCGCCGCCGCCTCTTCCATCGACGGGTGCACCACTAGGAGCGAGGAAAAGCTGCCCCGTACCGTGTACGGCAGCCGGCGTACCGCGAGCACCAGCGGCAGGATGATCCACATGCTGGTCAGGGCCGTATCGGTGAAGGGCAACGGCACGTTGAACGCCCGGATGTAGGCGATGCCGATGGCGGTCCCGGGAATCGCCAGGATGAGGGTCGTGAGCGCATCCATCGCTTGGCGCCCGGGCGCGCGGGTGCGCGCCATGATCCAGGCCATCGGCACCCCGATCAGCAGGCAGAATATCAGCGCGAGCCCCGAGTACAGGAATGAGTTGATGATGAAGCGCGGGGTCTGGATGCTCACCTGGCTGAAGAACTCCCAGGTGTAATGGATCGGGAAAGGCGTAAGCGACCAGCCGCGCCCCACCGCGGCGAGCACGACCCCGACCTGCGGGATGATGCAGATCGCCATCAGCAGCATGAGCAGGGCGACGGCCAGCCAGCGCTGGAACGGCCCCAACTGGCGGCGCTCGACGCGCGAATACGACAGCGAGCTGTAGTCCTTGACGGCCACGTACTGGCGCGCGGCCACGACGAACACGATGGCCAGCACCACCAGCAGCGCCGAGATGACGATGCCCATCCGGAACAGCCGCCGGTCGACGAATTGCATGATGTTGAGATACGCCTGCGGCGCGAGCAAATCCTGTACCCCGAGCACCAGCGGGGTGATGAAATCGGCGAAGGTCCAGATGAACACCAGCAGCGCGCCCGAGATGTAGCCGGGCGTGGTGAGCGGGAGCGTAATGGTCCAGAAGCGCCGCCAGCCCTTCGCCCCGGTCACCTGGGCCGCCTCCTCGAGCGAGGGATCGATCTTGGAGAGCGAGTCCAGGATGCTCAAGGTCATCAAGGGAAACAGGTGCACCGTCTCGACCAGCAGCACCCCCTGCAGACCGTACATGAAGTTCACCGGATGCTCCAGCCCGAACCAATCCATGAGCAGGATGTTGACGGTGCCGGCGCGGCCGAGGATGTACACGAAGCCCAGCACACCGACCAGAGGCGGAAGAATGATCGGCAGCATCGTCAGGTACGAGAACATCTCGCGCCCGGGAAAATCGTAGCGAATGATGAGGAAGGCGACGGCGATGCCGATGATCGAGGTCGTGATCACGGCCGCTACCCCGAGCACGAGCGACTTCCACAACGAGCGCATGTAGAAATCGTCGTTGAAAAACTCGACGAAGTTGGCGAGCGTGAGCGTGCCCGCCTCGTTGCTGACGGCATCGTAGAAGATGCGGGTCAGGGGATAGAGTATGAAGACGATCAGAAACAGCCAGATCAGGCTGAAGCCGATGATGCCGAGCGCGCGCCGCGATAAGCCCGGCATGGTCAGTCCGGACGCACAGCGATCGTGCTCGAGGCGATGAAGCTCACGCTCACCGGGCTATTGAGGCCGCGCTGCTCGTGGTGCCACGGATCGCGGATATCGACCTTGAACGCCGGCCCATGGCCGATGTCGACGTCGTAGCGCAAGGTGTTGCCCTGGTACGCTGCAAACGAAATCTTGCCCTGCAAGCGGTTGTGGTCCGGGCGCGCCTCGCCGTCGAGCGCGGCATTCTCGGGACGCACCGATATGACGCAGGCGTCGCCGACGCGGAAGCTGTCGTCGTAGAGCGCGGACAGCGCCCCCAGCGCGGTCTCGATCTTCAGGCGGCGCCGCTCGGCATCGATCGCCGTCACCGTGCCTTCGATGAGGTTGCTGATGCCGATGAAATCAGCGACGAAGCGATTGGCCGGCCGCTCGTACAACGCCTTCGGCGGACCGATCTGGTACACCTTGCCTTGGTTGAACACCGCGATACGATCGGACAGCGTGAGCGCCTCTTCCTGATCGTGGGTGACGTACACCGTGGTGATGCCAAGCTCTTTCTGCAGCTTGCGGATCTCCGCGCGCACCTGCACCCGGATCTTGGCGTCGAGGTTCGACAGCGGCTCGTCGAGCAACAGGATCTTGGGGTTCAACACGAGCGCGCGGGCGAGCGCCACCCGCTGCTGCTGGCCGCCGGAGAGCTGGCCCGGATACCGGTTGCCCAGCCCGCTCAGCTTGACCTTGTCCAGGATCGCGTCCCGGCGCTGCGCGATCTCGGCCGCCTTGATCTTGCGCAGCTTCAGGCCGTAGCCGATGTTCTCCGCCACCGTCATGTGCGGCCACAGGGCGTAGTTCTGGAACACCATGCCGATGCCGCGCTCATCGGGCGGGAGGGCGTTGACGACGCGCTCGTTGAAGCGAATCTCGCCCTCGTCGGGCGCATAGAATCCGGCGATCAGGCGCAGCAGCGTCGTCTTGCCGCAGCCCGAGGGCCCGAGGAGGGTGAACAGCTCGCCCTCCTCGATCGCCAGGTCGACCCGGTTGACCACGACGTTCTGACCGAACCGCTTGGTCAGGCCGTGAACGGAAATGCGCATGATCGATCGGCGCTTACTTCTTGAGCTGCGCCCAGACCGATTCGATCTCCTTGCGGAACTGCTCGTTCACCTGCTCGTAGCGCTTCTGCGCCTTGTCGTCGTCGTAGATATTGACGACTTCGAGGTCGAAGTACGAGCGCATGCCGCCGGTGAATTCGACCGCCATTTCCGCGCGTGAGCCCGGCGCGCCCTGGACGCGGAACTTCGGCGTGATCGGAAACACGCCCCGCTCCATCGCCACGCGCTGCCCGCGCTCGGACAGCATGTACTCGATGAACGCACGTGCCGCCTTCGGATTCTTCGCACCGGCGAGGATGGCGATCGGCTCCGGCGTGATCCAGGCCGTCTTGGGCGCGACGAACTTCAGATCGAAGCCGGCGAGCTTGTCCTCGAAGGCCATGTAGCTCGGCACCGCGAAGCCGGCTGCGAACTCGCCGCGCGCCACGACCGAGGGCACGTCGCGGCTGCGAGCGGTGAAAATGCCGGTATTGGCGCCGAGTTGCCGCAGCCACTTCCAGCCTTTCTCGTCGCCGTCGCGTTGCAGGATGACTTCATAGGTGGCGTGCGAGCTGCTCGAGCGGCTCGGCGCGCACTGGGCGACGTTGCCCTTGAGCTTCGGGTGCAACAGATCGTCCCAGTCCTTGGGCACCGGCACGCCCAGTCGTTGCAGCAGCTTGGGGTGGTAGACCAGGCCGTAAGGCTCCAGCACCGTGCCGGTCCAAAAGCCCTTCGGGTCCTTGAGATAGATGGGCTTGGGCTTGCCGATGGTGGCCGGAATCGCGTCCATCACGGCTGCCGGCAGATCGAGCCTGGCAAGCAGCTTCTGCTCGGCCAGCTTGTCGAACAACGCGCTCTCGCCGCCCCAGAAGATATCCGCCTCCGGGCGGCCCTTCCATTCCAGGATGCGCCCGTAGGCGACCGGCGTCCCCGCCGCCAGGGCGCTCGTCTTGACCGTGATGTTCCAGCGCTCCTTCGCGTAGGCCGCGAAATCCGCCAGGGTGGGATCGGTCAGGGTCTTCGCCACCGGGGTGATCAACACCAATTCGTTTTCGACCTGCTGCGCCGGTGCGGCTGCCGCAAAGCAAAGCGCGCCCAGCACCGTGATCGCCAGAGTTTTCAGCCGCGAGATCATGTGTTCCTCCTCGTCATTGGATAGCCGCGTTACCGCCGCGCGCCTCGTACCCACCCCGCCCGAGGCAACCGCGATCCCACTGTAGCCAATCGCCGCGCGATTCCCTTGACGCCGATCAACTACCCGCCGCCTCGGCGCGCATGGCACGCGAGCGCGCCAGCGAGCATCTTCGCCGGCGACGCACGCAGCTTGCCGCCGCGATCGCCGCCGCCTGCGGCGGGGATCGCCGTTGACATATATCAACGGCATCGGCTGCGCGCGAGGCAACCATTGTGAACGCCACCGCGGTCAACGGCGTTGCGTCCGCTATCAAGCATAGTGATTTGCGGCATCGATGCGCAAGCACGTCCGCTTGAGCGCGGGCGCGGCAGCGCTTGGAGTGCAACGTTTCGCCGACATCGCCGCGCTGATCTTGCGCTCGACACGGCCAAGCGCTCGCGGACGCAATCGTGTTTGGCATGAACGCTCGCGCGCTCGCGGCGCGAACGCTGGACGGATCGTTTCTTACGCCATTACGGGAGATGCCATGAGTCGGGTCGCAGTCATCGGCGGGGGCGCCTTCGGCAGCGCCATGGCCTGTGTCATGCGCCGTGGCGGTCACGAGACGCTGCTCTGGGCGCGCGAACCGTTCACGGTCGCCGCGATCAATCGCGATCGCATCAATCCGCTTTACCTGCCTCGCATCAAGCTGGAGGCCGGCATCCGGGCAACCAACGAGCTAGCCGAAGCCATCCACGGCGCCGACTTTCTGCTCATGGCCGTGCCGGCGCAGTTCGTGCGCACGGTGGCCGAGGCGATGCGAGCGCTGGTCGCGCCCGGGATGCCGATCGTGAATTGCGCCAAGGGCATCGAACGCGGCAGTTGCGCTTTGATGCCCGAGGTCCTGGCCGAAACGCTGCCCGGTGTGGTCGTTGCGGTGCTATCGGGTCCGGCGTTCGCGCGTGAAGTCGCCAACGACCTCCCGACCGGCGTCACCTTCGCCTGCGCCGATGCCGGCGTCGGCGAACGGGTCTCGCGCGCCATCGCTACCCCGCGTTTTTGCACCTACCTGTGTGATGACGTGGCCGGGGCCACCGTGGGCGGGGTCATGAAGAACGTGCTTGCCATCGCTTGCGGCATCGCCGAGGGCCGCAAGCTCGGCGCCAACGCGCGCGCCACGCTGATCACGCGCGGGCTGGCCGAGATGGCGCGTCTGGGGCTCGCGAAAGGCGGGCAGCTCGAGACCTTCATGGGGCTCTCGGGCATCGGCGATCTCACGCTCACGTGCAACAACGTGCAGTCGCGCAACATGTCGCTCGGTCTCGCCCTGGGCGAGGGCCGACGCCTGGCCGATGTGCTGGGCGAGCGGCGCGAAGTTACCGAGGGCGCGTACTCCGCCGAGGCGCTCGCCGCGCTCGCGCGCCGGCTCGACATCTCCATGCCGATCACCGCCGCGGTCGACGCGGTGCTCAATCACGGCGCGGAGATCGAGCCCACGATCGAGCGCTTGATCGCGCATCCCTGGCACCACGAAGGCATCATGTTCAGTTAGTGCGCGCCGGCGACGCCGGAGGGTAACGCGCCTCGCCCTCATGCATTGGCCCATCGCTTCGCGCGCTCCACGGCCCGGCGCCCCCTCACGCATCGGCCCATTGCTTCGCGCGCTCCACGGCCCGCCGCCAGCCCTCGCGCAGCGCGCCCGCCTGGTCGGCGCCCATGGCGGGCTCGAACACGCGATCGACTTGCCATTGCGCATCGAGCGCGCCGGGGTCGTCCCAGAAACCGACCCCCAGGCCGGCGAGATAGGCCGCGCCGAGCGCGGTCGTCTCTGTGATCCGCGGCCGCACGACGCTCACCCCGAGCAGATCGGCCTGAAATTGCAGCAGCAGGTCGTTGCGCGCCGCGCCGCCGTCGACGCGCAACTCGGCGAGCGCGATGCCGGCATCATGCTCCATCGCCTCGGTCAGGTCGGCGCTCTGAAAGGCGATCGATTCGAGCGCGGCGCGGGCGAGGTGTGCTTTGGTCGCGCCGCGCGTCAGGCCGAGAATCGCTCCGCGCGCGAGCGGATCCCAATGCGGGGCACCCAACCCGGCCAATGCCGGCACCAGGAATACGCCGCCGTTGTCGGCGACCGATCGCGCGAGCGCCTCCACCTCCTGCGACGAGTCGATGATCCCCAGGCCGTCGCGCAGCCACTGCACGATCGCGCCCGCGACGAATACACTGCCTTCGAGCGCATATGCGAGCGTTTGCCCGATGCGCCAAGCCACCGTCGTCAGCAGCCTGCAATCGGATTGCACGGGTCTCGGCCCGGTATGCATGAGCATGAAACAGCCGGTGCCATAGGTGTTCTTCACCATGCCGGGTGCGACGCAGCGCTGGCCGAACAATGCCGCCTGCTGATCGCCGGCGATGCCGGCGATCGGGAGGTCAGCGCCGAAGAGCGCCGGGTCGGCACGAGCGATGATTCCCGACGAATCCACGATGCGCGGCAGGATCGCGCGCGGCACCGCGAGCACGTCGAGCAGGCGCTGATCCCAATCGTGGTCGTGGATGTTGTAGAGCAAGGTGCGCGCTGCATTGGTGGCGTCGGTGATGTGCGCCGCCCCGCCCGTGAGCTTCCACGCAAGCCAGCTATCGACGGTGCCGAAGGCGAGCCCCCCGCGCTCGGCGCGTTCGCGCAGCGCCTGGTCGCTGTCCAGCATCCAGCAAAGCTTGGTGGCCGAAAAATAGGGATCGAGGACCAGCCCGGTGCGCTCGGTAAACACCGCCTCCAAGCCACGCTGCTTGAGGCGCTCGCACTGCTCGGCCGTGCGTCTATCCTGCCAGACGATGGCGTTACCGATGGGCTCGCCGCTCACGCGATCCCACAGGAGCGCGGTCTCGCGCTGGTTGGCGATACCGATCGCTGCCACGTCGCTCAAGCGCGCATCCGCTTGCGCCAGCGCCGCACGCGCTACCGCGAGCTGGGAGCCCCAAATCTCGTTCGGATCGTGCTCGACCCAACCCGGCCGCGGAAAGATTTGCGCGAGCTCGCGCTGAGACTGCGCGACCACGGCGCCGCAGCGATCGAACACGATCGCGCGCGAGCTGGTCGTGCCCTGGTCGAGCGCAAGGATGTATCTCATTTGCCGTACCCTCCGGGGGACATCGCCGCCGCGCTCGACGGGTGACCTCGCAGCCGCGCGTATTTCGATGCTGCAACGCGAGCGTAGCCGATATTAAGACGGTAGAATCGCGCCTGCGGACAATTCGTCCCAGGCGGGCTGTAGCATGCTGCTTCTGGTTTATTACCTCATCGCGATCACGATCCTGGTACTGCATTTCACCGGCTGGCTGCGCTATCACAATCTCGAGTGGCTGGTGCTGGTGCTCGCCGTCACGGTATTCCCCGCGGTGCTGTACTTGTAGGCCGGCCCGCCTCGCCCGCTCACTTCAGCATCAAGCTGACGCCGCTGGCGAACAGCACCGCTGCGATCAGGCGGGCGAAGGATTGCTGGCTCATGGTACGACTGATCGCCTCGCCCGCCCGGTTCCCCAACACCATCGCCGGCAGGCACACGAGCGCCAGGACGAGCAGCGAGCGATCGTAGTAGCCGCCCACGGCATAGCCGCCGACGCGCACGATCAATTCCACCAACCACAACACCGAGAGGGTGGCCCGAAACGCCACCGGGTCATAGCCGCGCCGGTGCATGTAGATCACGACCAGCAAACCGCCGCCGCCGCCGAACATCGAGTCGATCACGGTGCTGATGAAACCGGCCGGATACGCCCAGCGCGTCGAGCAGCGCGCCGTGCTGGTGCGCACGAACTGGCTGGCGATCATGTACACGGCATAGGAGACGATGAACGCGCCGAGGAGCTTCTGCATGAAACGCGCATCGAGCAGGCTGAAGACATAGATGCCGGCGAATACGCCGGCGAGCGTCGGCCCGAGCAAGCGCCACATCTCGTCCCAGCGCACGTGACCGCGATCGCGCACGCCCAGCATGAGGGTCACGCACAAGCCGAGCACGGTCATCAGCGGCACCGCCGCGTGAATCGGCATGACGAATACCAGCAGCGGTATTGCGACCAGCGAGGTGCCGAAACCCGACACGCCCCGCACGACGTAGGCGCCGAGCACGACCGCTGCCGTGAAGAGTGTCGCGACCGCTCCTATGTCGGGCATGGACTTGCGTCGAATGTGATGGCGGCAACCGCGCGATTGTAATCAGCGCGCGGCTGCCGTAGGAGCCAGCACGGTGTAGAACAACACCTTGCGCACAGTGAAGCCGCCAGAGGCGGTGACGTAGACGCGCGCCGCCTCGACGATCGGCTTGGCGCGGCGCGCACCGCCGCAGGCCGACAGCGCCCGATAGATTCGGGGCTGCGCGCTCGGCTGAGCCTGGCGCAGGTTCGGGCGCGGGCTACGATCCGGCCGGCAGCTCGCAGCGCGAGGTCGCCATGCTGTCGCCCTTATAGCCGGCCTGAAAGCCTTGCGAGTATTCGTCGAAGCCCCACAGCAGGTATCCAGGGGGTCTTTGGCGTCGAGCGCGATAGGCCTCGCCGTCGGCGTAGCCGTCCGCGTAGGTGATCGACCAACCGTAGGTGCGTGCCAGCTCGGCGAAATTAAGCCGCGTGAACTTCTTCACTTGATGCTCCAACGCTTCCGTGTAGCCGCATTCGAGCAACGTCTGTGCCATTGCTCGTGCGCGTTCGCTTACAGGTCCACAGCGGGGAGGCGCAGCGCCGGCGATGGCTTATCACGCGCGGAAACGAAAAGGAATGCGCGCTCGGGCGCGGCGCGAAGCCATGCAATTTGTCGGAAAGCTCTACACCTGTGCCGAGCCGCAGCCAAGCGCGCCACCGGGGGCGTGCGCGCTGATCGCCGAGACCGCGAGCGCAGGGGATAGCGTTCCACGACGCAGGCCGAACGCAGCCCGTCGAATGCGCGGCCTCGGCGCCCACGACTGCGACGAGCCCACGGGTCGTCTAGCGTCGCAGTACCGAGACGATCCCGCGTGTCATTTCGTCGAGCGAGCCGAACACGCGTACCCCGGCCGCCTCGAGCGCGGCTTTCTTCGCGGCATAGGTGCCATGGGCGCCGTGAACGAGCGCGCCCGCGTGCCCCATGTTGACGCCTTCGGGCGCGCTGCGGCCGGCGATCAACGCGAACGCGGGCTTGCGCAAGCCCTGCGCCGTCAGCTTGCGCGCGAACTCCTCCTCTTCCGCACCGCCGATCTCGCCGATGATGAGGATCGCCTCGGTGCGCGCATCGGCCGCATAGAAGGGCACCAGGTCGGCGAAGCGCACGCCCTTGACGGGATCGCCGCCGACGCCGACCCACACCGATTGGCCGATCCCCTTCTGCACCAGCCTATAGCCCGCCTCGTACGACAGCGTGCCGCTTTTCGACATGATGCCGAGCGGACCGGGCGCGAGCGTGGTGTCGGGAAGAAATCCCAGCTTGGCTTCCCCCGGCACCGCCATCCCGGGCGTCGACGGTCCGATCCAGGTCACGCCGGCAGCGAGTGTCAGCCGCTTCGCTTTCAAGGCATCGTGCACCGGCATGCCCTCGGTCGGCGTGACCATGAGCGTCACTCCCGCGGCGAGCGCTTCTTCGATCGCCGCCAGAAGCTGATCCGCGCCGACGAAGAGGATGCTCGCGCGCGCCCCGGTCGCGCGCACGGCTTCGGCACAGGTGGGGAACAGCGGCACGCCGTCGAGCGTATCGCCGGCGCTCGCGCGCGGCGAGACGCCCGCGACGATGTGGGTGCCGTAGGCACGCATGAGCCGAAAATGGCTGCGCCCGGCGCGGCCGGTGATGCCCTGCATGATGACCGGCGTGGCGCGGGTGATGCGCGGATCGATCATGCGCGCGGGTCTCCCGCCGCCAGCGCCGCGCGCACGAGCTTCAACGCTTCGTCCAGATCGGGCTCGACCGCGATGCCGGCTTCTTCCAGCACGGCACGCGCATCGTCGAGCCCATTGCCGATCAAGCGGGTGACGACCGGCACCTTGAGCGCCGGCGCCTCCTCCAACGCTTGCACGAGCAAGCGGGAGAACTCGCCCAGATGGGTGATGCCGGCGAACACGTTCACCAGCACGCATTTGACATTGCGGCCCTCAGCGATCCAGCTCAACACTTTCACCAGGCGGCTGGCATCGCCGCGCAAGCCGCCGGTACGCACGTCGAGAAAGTTGTAAGGCCGGATGCCGCTTGCGCGCAGCTCGTCGATCAGCATCATCGACAGTCCCGCCCCGGTGGTGAGCAGGCCGAGCTCGCCGTCGCGATCGACCACGACGTAATCGAAGCCGTGGGTGCACTTCAAGTGCGTCTCGACGTAGGCGTGCGCGCGCGCTTCGAGCAACGCGCGCACTTGCGGCTGGCGTCCCAGCGCATTGTCGTCGACCACCATCTTCGCATCGCCGGCGAACCAGCCGCCGTCCTTGGAGACGAACAGCGGATTGACTTCGAGCAGCACCGCATCGCGGTCGAGGAAGATCGCGCCCAAGGCACGACCCGCATCCGTCAAGGCATGCCGAATGGGTTGGGCTGCCGTGGCGGCAAGATCGGCCACCGCGCTCGCCAGCGCCGCCGGTTCCGGCGCGACGATTCTGGACTGCACCGCGCCGGAGCTTTCGACCTCCACACCGCCGCTCGCCGATGCGAGGATGCGCACCCCGCCGCTTTCGGGCGCGAGCATGAAGCTCAAGTACGCCTCGTCTTGCGCATCGCGCCGGCTCTCGATGCGGCATGCGCCGACGCGATGACCGCGATGATTCTTCCCCAGCATGCTCGCGACCAAAGGCGCGAGCTCCTCGCGAGCCTCCGTGGCACACACCAATCCGGCTTTGCCGCGACCACCCACGGGCACTTGCGCCTTCACCATCCAGGGGCCCGCGGGCAAGGCCACGCTCGCAACCGCATCAACGCTCTCCACCAGGCAGCCGGCCGGAACGGGTATGCCGGCTTGCGCGAGCAAGCTCTTGGCATCGTGCTCGAGCAAATACATTCAGCGTTCCTTGACGGGCTTGCGTGCTTGCGCGCGTCCCAATGCGTCCAGCAGCGGCGCGAGGTCGGGCGATGAGTCGAGGGCGAGCAACGCTTGCGCCACGCGCTTGGCCTGCGACTCGCCAATCCCGGCCAAGGCCAGGTTGGCACAGAATTTCTGTTCCAATTCCTCGGCCGTGAGCGGATTGTCGGGATGGCCCTTGGCCTCGTTCGCATCGACCTGGACGCTGCCGAAGGGTCCTCGAGCTTCGAGCTTGCAGGCCCCGACATCGCGCAGCGCGCTCTCTGCCATGGGCTCGGCACGCAGCCGTTCGATCCAGGCTTGCACGTCCCCCCGCGGCGGCACCTCCTCGAGCAGGTGCGCAGGCGTGACCGCACCATGGCACAACGCGACCGCGACGGTCCAGAATACGCTGAACTGTGCGTCCAGCCAGCGCGCCGGTTGCAGGCGGAAAGCCTCCGCGCGGCCGACGACATCATGCGCCTGGCGACCCATGCGAATGTGCACGCGTTCGACTTGCCCCAGCCGCTCACCGAGCTTGCTGCGCAGCGCGAGCGCCGCGCTGACCGCGGGATGGGTCAAGCGGCACGAGGGATAGGGCTTCATCGAGAGCCGCGCGGTCTCGTACGCGCGGCCCAGGTCGCGAACCGCGCGCGCGGCATCGAAACGGCCGTGCAAGTACACGCGCGCGAAGCCGTCTTCACCGAGGAAGGGCGCACGCACCCCTGTCAATCCCCGCTGCGCCATGAGCGCCGCCTTCAAGCCGTTGCCCGCCGCGATGCCGGGCTGCAGGTGCTTGGTCGGAGCGCCTTCGCGCGATGACTGATGGTTGCCGCAGGTGAAACAGTAAGCGATGCCAAGCGCATTGCGCGTCGCCGCCTCGTCGAGACCCAGCACATGGGCCGCCGCGAGCGCCGCGCCGAAGTGGCCGAGCAGGGCCGAATAAATCCAGCCGCCTTCGACCAGGCTCAAATCTGTGGCCACGCCCAAGCGGCAATTCAATTCGATCCCGGCCACGATGGCGGCAAGAAAGCCGGCGCCATCGATGCCGCCCCGGTGCTCGGCGGCTGCAAGGGCCGCGGGGATCGCGCTGGCGCCCGCGTGCAGCACCGCGAGGTCGTGGGTATCGTCGAGCTCGAGCACATGGCCGAAGTAGCCGTTCGCCATGGCCGCCGTCCACGGCGCGCTCTGGTGGCCGCCCGCCACCGTCGCCGCACGCTTACCGCCATCGTCGAGCAGCACCTCGAGCCAAGCCGGCATGCCGACCGCAGCGCGCCCGGCGATCATGTCGCCGGCGAAATCGAGCAGCTCGCTCGCTGCGGCGCGCCGCACCTCGGAATCGAATGCGTGCCAGCGAAGCGCCGGCGCCCATGCGGCGAATCGAGCCGCGACGCTATCGTCGGCGGCGGTAACGGCATGCGTGGTCACGGATCGTTCTCGAGCGAGGAAGGGTGAATCGAGCGTCGTGCGATGGCGTCGCGGCGTCGCGAAAGTATAGCATCGCCCTCGCGCGCCTCAGCTCGCGCGCGGGTCTTGCGAGCGTCGAGCGTGTTAGAATTCCTGCCATTCCCCCCGCTATTGCTACACGGACAGATGCTCATGGGTGTCCAAGCCACCGCTTTTGCCGCCGCGGCTGCCATCGCAGGCTCGATTGCATTCGGCGCGCTCGCCGCCGGCGCAGCCGAGCTTCCCAAGGACTTCCCCAATCGACCGGTGCGCCTGATCGTGCCCTTCCCCCCTGGAGGCAGCAACGACATCCTCGGCCGCTTCATGGCGCTCAAGCTCACCGAGCGTTTCAAGGAACAGGTGATCGTCGACAATCGCCCGGGCGCCGATGGCCTGATCGGTTCCGACATCGCGGCGCGCGCGACCCCGGACGGCTATACGCTGCTGATCGTGTCGACGTCCTACAGCATGAATCCGGCGATCCACAAGAAGATGCCGTTCGATCCGATCAAGGATCTCGTGCCCGTGTCGATGATCGGCACGGGGCCCAACGCCGTCGTCGTCAATCCCAACTTCGCGGCCAAGACGGTGAAGGACCTCATCGCTTTAGCGAAGGCGAAGGCGGGCCAGATCAACTACGCTTCCTCCGGCGTCGGCGGCTTCAATCACTTCGGCGGCGAGCTGTTCAACTCCGCCGCCGGCATCAAGATGACGCACGTGCCGTACAAAGGCGGCGGGCCGGCGATGGTCGACATCATGGCAGGCCACGTGCCTGTGCTCTTCGGCACCTTGATACAGGTGCTGCCGCATGCGCGCAGCGGCAAGCTGCGCGTGCTCGCCACCGGCGGCCCGAAACGCGCAGCCGTGCTCCCGGACGTTGCGACGGTGATGGAATCCGGATTGCCCTACGAAGTCACGATCTGGTGGGGGCTGCTCGCGCCCAAGGGCATGCCGAGCGCGCTCGTCGCCGCTTTGAACGATACCGTCGGCAAGACGCTCGCCGAGGCCGACACCAGGAAGCGTCTTGCGGCGGAGGCGGCCGAACCGATGATCGCGACCCCGGCCGAGTTCGGCGACATCATCCGCAAGGACATCGCCAAGTGGATCAAGGTCGCTCACGATGCCAAGATGGAAGCGCACTGACCAGGCGCCGACGAGACTGATACGGAGACCTCCCTGTGGACTTCAAACTGAGCGATGAGCAACGCGAGATGGTCGACACGCTGCGCAAGTTCCGGCAGAAGGAGCTTGCGCCGAAGGCGATCCGCTGGCTGAACGGCGACTACCCATACGAGAACCTGAAGCAATTGGCGCAGATGGGCATCCTCGGGATGTCGGTGCCCGAGCAGTACGGCGGCTCGAGCGCCACGGTGCTCGATGCCGTGCTGGCGATGGAGGAAATCGGCAAGAGCTGCTACGTCACCGCGCTCGCTGCGCTCGGCGAGATCGGGGTGCAGACGCGCATCATCAGCGAGTTCGCGCCCGAGCCGTTGAAGAAGAAATGGCTGCCCAAGATCGCGAGCGGCGACTACATCCTCGCCATTCTGCTGACCGAGCCCGATGCCGGCACCGATGTGCCGAACTATCGCACCAACACCGATATCAAGGGCGCGAAGGCGATCGTCAACGGGCAGAAGACGCTCATCTCGCGCGCCGATATCGCCGACCTGATGATCGTGTTCACGCGCATCGACAACGCGCCCGGGGCCGCTGGCATCGGCTGCGTCATCGTGGAGAAGGGCGCCAAGGGCTACCAGGCCGAGGGCAAGTACCACACCATGGGCGGCGAGCACTTGTGCGAGGTGGTGTTCGACAACGTCGAAGTGCCGGTCGAGAACGTGATCCTGCGCGACAACGGCATGAAGAAGCTTCTGTCCGCGTTCAACATGCAACGCTGCCTCAATTCCTCCATCTGCCTGGGCATGGCCGAAGGCGCATTGGAGGAAGCGGTGAAGTATCTGCGCGATCGCAAGGCGTTCGGCAAGCCGATCGGAGACTTCCAGGGCATGCGCTGGAAAGCCGCCGACATGATGATCGAGATCGAGGCTGGGCGCGGGCTGCTCTACCGGGCAGCCGTGAGCGGCGATCCGTTTCCCGATCCGACCATGGCCGCCATGGCGAAGATCTATTGCAACGAGATGGCGATTCGCGTCACCAGCCAGGCCGTGCAAGTGCACGGCGGCTATGGCTACGTCGACGAGTTCCCGGTGTCGCGCCTGTTCCGCGGCGCGCGCTTCGGCAGCCTCGGCGGCGGCACCACGGAAACGCTGCGTAACCTCGTGGGCCGCAAGGTGGTCGAGCACATGGATCTCGCCACCGGCATTGCCAGCTTGAACACGTTCTGAGGCGCCCCCGCGCGTCGGGCGCTCCGGCGATGGCCGCGATCCCCGGCCTCGATCACCGCCTTTCGGTTGCGCCCATGATGGACGTGACCGATCGGCATTGCCGCTATTTTCTGCGCCAGATCACGCGCCGCAGCCTGCTCTATACCGAGATGGTGACCAGCGGCGCGCTGATCCACGGCGACGTCGAGCGGCATCTGCGTTTCCATCCGGAAGAGCACCCGGTCGCGCTCCAGCTCGGAGGCTCGGAGCCGGACGAGCTGGCGCACTGCGCCGCGCTCGGCGAGCGCTACGGCTACGACGAGATCAATCTCAATATCGGCTGCCCGAGCGAGCGCGTGCAACGCGGCGCATTCGGTGCCTGCCTGATGGCCGAGCCCGCGCTCGTGGCCGAGTGCGTCGCGGCCATGCAGCGCTCGGTCGCGATCCCGGTTACGGTCAAGCACCGCATCGGCATCGATCACAGCGAAGACTACGCGTTCCTGCACCGCTTCGTCGACACGGTGGCCGCGAGCGGCTGCCGCACCTTCATCGTGCACGCGCGCAACGCCATACTGAAGGGGCTCACGCCCAAGCAGAATCGCGAAATCCCGCCGCTGCGCTACGACTTCGTGCAACGCCTGAAGGGCGATTTCCCGCAGCTCGATATCGTCGTCAACGGCGGCATTCGCACCTGGGCCGAAATCGAGCAACGCTGGACCGAGGCGGACGGCGTCATGATCGGGCGCGCCGCGCAGAACGACCCCTGGCTGCTCGCGCAGGCCGACCGGCGCGCGTTCGGCGAGTCCTCGGCCGAGCCCACCCGTACCCGTGTGGTCAGCGCCATGACGCGCTATGCCGAGGACCAGACGCGGCTCGGCACGCCGCTGCGGCATATCGTGCGTCACCTGCACGGCCTCTATCGCGGCCGGCCGGTAGCGCGCCGCTGGCGCCGGATGCTCTCCGACCATGCGGCCTTGCGCGCCAATGATGCAGGCTTGCTGCTGCGCGCGCTGGAAGCCGTCGAGCAGCGCGAATTCGTCCTCGGCGAGGCTTGAGGCGGCAGCGCGAACGCATTCGCCTCAGGCGCATATCCGGCGCCGCGCGGCTTGAAACTCCGCCTCGAAGCGATCGACCAGCTCCGCGACGCCAGGCACATCGTCGATGTCGCCGACGCCTTGGCCCGCGCCCCAAATGTCTTTCCAGGTCTTGGGCCGATCGGCGCGGCCGCGGTACTGAACCTTGCCCTCCTGCGCCGGGAGATTGTCGGGATCGAGCCCGGCCGCGCGTATGCTGCCGGCGAGATAGCTGCCGTGCACTCCGGAGAACAGCGGCGTATACACGATGTCGGAGGCCTTCGATTCCAGGATCATCTGCTTGTAGGTCTCGGACGCCAGCGATTCGCGCGTCGCGATGAAGCGCGTGCCGATATAGGCGAGATCGCAGCCCATCGCCTGCGCGGCCAATATGCTCGCGCCGTTGGTGATCGCCCCCGACAACACCAGCGGGCCCTGGTGGAAACGGCGCACCTCGTTCACCAGCGCGAACGGATTGGTGGTGCCGGCATGACCGCCCGCGCCCGCGCATACCAGGATCAAGCCGTCGACCCCGCCTTCGAGCGCCTTCTGTGCATGCCGCACCTTGATCGCATCGTGCAGCACGATGCCACCATAGCCGTGCACTTTCTCCACCACCGCGCGCGGTGCGCTCAACGACGTGATGATGATCGGCACCTTGTGACGCACGCACACCTCCAGGTCCGCGTCCAGGCGGGTGTTGGCGATGTTGACGATCAAGTTGACCGCGAACGGTCCGACCTTGGCCTGCGGATGCTCGCGCCGATGGGCGGCGAGCTCGGACTCGATGCGGCTGAGCCAGCGGTCGAGATCCTCTTGCGGGCGGGCGTTCAGTGCGGGGAAGGATCCGATGATACCCGCCTTGCATTGGGCGATGACCAGCTCCGGCCCCGAGCACAGGAACATGGGCGCGCCGAGCACGGGCAGGCGCAAATGATCACTGATGGTTTTCGGCAAGGACATGATGCTCCCCGGAAGACGAACGGGTCGAGTCTCGGTGCGGCGGGCGTGCGCTGTCAAGCAAAAGGGATCGTGCTGATTCCTCACGACAGCGCAGCCTCGCGTTGCGTGGCCGGAGGTTTGCGCACGAGCCGTTCTTACGCCGAGGTAGCCGCTCGGCCTCGGCCCGAGCGCTACGATCCGGCTCGCGCAGCCGCAGCGTGCTCGACGAGCGCCCTCTCGTCCGCGACGGCCATGCCGAGATCGCGCAACAAGCCATCGCCGATGTCGTAGATCCAGCCGTGCAGGGCAACGCGCTCGCCTCGGCGCCACGCATCGCGCACCACGGTCGTCTCACCCACGTTGACGACTTGCTCGATGACATTGAGCTCGCACAGCCGGTGATGGCGTTCGCTCTCGCTCGCGAAGGCAGCGAGCTGCGCCTGATGGCGCACGCGCACGTCCTGGACGTGGCGCAGCCAATTGTCCACCAGCCCCAAGCGCTCGTTGCGCAGGGCCGCGAGCACCCCGCCGCACCCGTAGTGGCCGCAAACGACGATGTGCTTCACTTTCAGCACTTCGACCGCGAACTGAATGGTCGACAGGCAGTTGAGATCGGTATGGACGACCAGGTTGGCGACGTTGCGCTGCACGAACATCTCACCGGGCAGCAGACCCACGATCTGGTTGGCGGGCACGCGGCTGTCCGAACAGCCGATCCAGAGATGCTCCGGCGCCTGCTGCCCGGCGAGGCGGCGGAAGAATTGCGGGTCCGAGCGCGTCATGTCGGTGGCCCAGGCGCGGTTATTGGCGAACAGATGCGGCAGGGTGTCCATGGCAGCGAGTCCTTCCACGCTGTGCGTGCGCGGCACACCCATCCTGCCAGAAACGCGAGGCCACCGCAGGACGTGTCCGCAGGGCCGGCGGGGGCGTACGGCTCGTCGCGCCTGGTGTTTGCCGCAGGAAACGCTAGACCTGTGCGGTGGGCGGCACGCAGGCCGGGGCTTTAGCGGCGGAAGGCGTCCTGGCCGGTCAGCTCGCGGCCGACGATGAGCGCGAGAATCTGGTTGGTGCCATCGGGTACGAGCAGCATGCGCGCGTCGCGATATAGCTCCTCGAGCCCCACCTCTTCGCTCAAACCCATCGCGCCGTGCACTTCCATCGCCCACGAAATCGCGTCCAGGCACGCGTTGGTCGCGTATCGCTTCGCCATCGCAACCAAGGCGTTGACGCGCTCACCGCGATCGATGGCGGCTAGCGCCTTGTAGCAGATGAGGCGGCTGGCCTCGATGGCGGCGGCCATGTCCGCCAGCCGCTCCTGCACAAGCTGGGTGCCGCCGATCAGCTTGCCGAACGCCTGCCGGATCCCGGCGTAGGCGAGCGCGGTGTCGAACGCGCGCTGGGCCATTCCGACCGCCATCAGTCCCAGCAACGCGCGATTGGCGTTCCACGTCACCGTGAGCAGGCGCGCCATGTCCGTCTTGTCGGACACCGCGCCGCTCTTCGGCACGCGGCAGTTGTCGAACAGCAGCTCCGCCATGTGCCCCTGCTTGAGCCCGATGCACTTGATCTTGCGCGACTCGTAACGGCCGACCTCGCGCTCGACGATCACGCGCTGGAGCTGGTTGCGGCCGTTCGCATCCACGCCCGCCGAGCAGGTCACGAGGCACAGATCGCTGATGTCGCCGTTGGTGATCCACATCTTGCGCCCGTCGACCACGACTTCTTCGCCCTCGATGCGCATGCGCGTGCGCACGCCGCGCGAATCGGAGCCGGTGTCCGGTTCGGTCGAACCGGTACAGCCGATGCGCCTGCCGGCGATCATGTCGGGCAGCAGGCGGCGCCACTGTTCCTCGCTGCTGCCGGCGCGGATGCGGGTGACCGTCACCTCGTGCGAGAGCATCGCGTGGCCGATCATGGAGGGCATCTGCTCGAACACGATGCCGTAGTCGAACATCTTCATGCCCGAGCCGCCGTCTTCGACCGGCAGGCGCGGCGCGGTCAGCCCCTCTTCGCCGAAGCGCTGGAAGATCCGCAGCATCTCGGGCTTCGGGATGGGTTTCTCGGGGTCGTGCGCCTTCAGGATGGGCTCGATGAACTCCGCCACCATGCGCCGGGCGGACGCCTGCAGCATGCGCTGCTCCTGCGTCAGTTCGAAATCCATGATCCTTCCTGTTGCGCTAGATCACAGCCTGGCGAATGAGCGGCGCGATGCTGGCGAGCTCGTCGAGCGCATCGACCGTGCGCGCGAGCGTCTCGACCTGCTCGCGCGGCAGGCACGCACCGGCGAGCTCGCGGAACTTCGCCATGAGCTCCTCGCGCGGGATGCCGCGTTCCGGCTCCCACTTGTGGCGCTCGACCTGCTTCTCGAAGGTCTTGCCGCTGCGCAGAGTGATGCGCACGCGCGCCGGCGTCGTCGCCGGGTAGCTCTTCGACATGGTCTCGTCGGCGAGCACGCGCACCTTCCTCGACAGCGCCTGGATCGCCGGGTCGGCGATCTTCTCGCGCCGATACTGGGCCGGGCCGATGGTCTTGTCGGCGAGAACCACGGCGAGCATGTAGGGCAGGCTGAACTGGCACACGATGAAGCTGCTGTCGGGCTCGGGATAGCGCCCCAGCTCGCGCGCAGCGCGAGCGAAGGTCTTCACCTCGATCGCCTCGACGGCGTCGGCGGCAATGGCGTGTTCTTGCACCAGCGCGAGCGCTGCCTCGAGCGCGCTGTGCGACAGGCGGCACGCCGCGTACGGCTTGTAATAGACGTCAAGGATCGTGTAGCGCTCGCCGAGTCGTTCAGTCAGTTTGTCGAACACCGGATCGGTGCTGAGCAAGTTGCAGAAGCCGAGAAAGCGCGGCGCCGTACCCTTGAAGATCTCCTCGCAGCCGGTGAAGCCCTTGGCGGCAAGGAGCGCGGATTGGATCCCGGCCATGGCGGCCTGCCCGCCGAGCAGCGGCTTGACCGTCGGCCCCCACATGTTTTCGCGCATCGACAGCGGTACGATGAAGCCGGAGATTCCCATCGCATTGACGATGCCGGTCGCGTCCAGCCCCAGCAGCTTGGCGACGGCGGCCGCCGCCGCGATCGTTCCCGTGGTGCCGGTCTTCATCGATCCGAGGCTCTGCTCGCCCGGCAGCGAAGCCGCGACCCGGTTCATCACCTCGTACCCAGCCACGATCGCCGTGATCGCCTCCCTGCCGCTCGCGCCCATGTGCTCGGCGGCCGCGAGCACGGCCGGCTGGATGACCGAGGCCGGATGGTTGTTGCCGTAGCTCGTGCCGTCCTGGGTCTCGAGCACCTCGGCGAAATAGCCGTTCGCGAGCGCCGCGCTGCGCGCGGACGTGCGGAAGCCCCAGCCGAGCACCGTGGCTTCGCTGCGATCGCCGAGGTCGCGTACCCACTCGGCGATCAAGCGCGATTCGCGCACCGGGTAGGCACCGAGCACGCTGCCGAGGTAGTCGCGCACGCAGTCCTTGGCCTTGGCGATCACCGCGGCGGGCAGATCTGCGTAGGCCATCGAGGCGACGTAGTCCGCGATCGTTTTCGCATACATGTTCACGAGCTCCTGCGTGGGTGTTGCCGGAAACGATTCCGGGTGCTCAGGCCGAGCGCCTCACTCTTGCTTGATACCTGCTTCCTTGACGATCGAACCCCATTTCGCCAGCTCGGTGCGGATCATCTGCGTGGCCTTGGCCGGGTCGGAATCCATCATAGGCTCCACGGTAAGCGCCTCCAGCTCCTTCTGGAACGCGGGCTCGGACATCGCCTTGGCCGTGGCCTGGTGAAGCTGGGTGACGATCGCCGCCGGCGTTCCGGCCGGCGCGGCGAACACGGCGTAGGTGTAGGCGAGCATCTCCTTCATGCCGACCTCGGGCGCGGAGGGCACGCTCGGCTCCGAGCTGGAGCGCTTGTCGTTGCATACGACGAGGATGCGAACCTGCCCGGAGCGGTGATGCGTCACCATGGAGCTGAAGGTCCCGGCGAGGATCGGAATCTGGCCGGCCACGACCTCCGTGACGCTCTGGCCGCTGCTGCGATAGGGAACGTGAATGATGTCCAGGCCGCCCGCCTGTTTCTTGAAAAGCTCGCCGGTCAGGTGGCAGATGCTGCCGGTCCCGCAGGAACCGTAGGAGAACTTGCCGGGCGCCGCCTTCACGCGCTTCACCAGCTCCGGCAGCGTGCGCGCGATGGTCGGATGCACGCCGATGCCCATGGGCGTCAAGCCGATGACGTCGATGTAGGCGAAGTCCTTCACCGGGTCGTAGGCGATGTTCGCCATGGTCAGCGGATTGAGCGAATGCGTCGACACGGTGCCAATGACCAGGGTGTAGCCGTCGGGCTTTGCGCGCGCCACTTCGGCCGTGCCGATGCTGCCGCTCGCGCCGCTCTTGTTGTCGGCCACGACTTGCCGGCCGATCAGCGGCGTGAGCTTGGCGGCAAAGCGGCGCCCGACGATGTCGGTATTGCCGCCGGGGGCGAACGGAATCACCAGTCGGATCGCGCGCTCGGGGTACTTGCCTTGCGCCAATGCGCCCGCCGGGGCGAGGACGAGAAACGCCGCGGCCGCGATCGTCGCAGCCGCGCCAGATACGTTGTATGACATCTTCATTGGTCCTTCTCCATCATGATCGTCGAGCCGGCATTCTTGCGCGAGTACGCGCGTTGCGAGACCGTGGCGTCAGCCCTTGGGCCCGACCACGAGCAGCTTCGCGACCTCGGCCATGTCGGCTTGCTTCTCGATGTTGCTCAGAGTCTCGAGGATATGCGCGGCCCTGCTCGCGCCGAACACGTCGACGACCTGCGAGTTGAACTTCTCCTCCACGTCGTCCTGGGTGAACTTGACGGCGCGCGAGCCCTTGGCGTCTTGCACGAGCTGCTCGAACTTGCGTCCGTCCGTACACTCGAGCGTCACCTTGGCGGCCATGTGCCCAGTCTCGAACAATTGGTCGAGCTGGCTGTCCTCGACCAGGCTCACCTTGGCGGCCACGGCCCGGATGCTCGGATCGCGCATCGTCTCCAGGGTGTATTCGCGCGGGGTGTTGCGCCCCTTGAGCGCGGTGATGGCGAGCGAGAACGCGGTGCTGAACTGCATGCCGAGCAAGTCCTTCGGGTCGGTGATGGACGAGTGATCGACCGATGCCTTGGGATAGGCGACCACCACCTTGGCGATGCCCTCGGGCTTCGCCTTGCTCTGCGCGAGCACGTGGCGCATCGCGTCGATCGCCGGGTGGATGATGGCGCAGCAGCAGTAGGGCTTGAACAGCATGTAGTCGATGGTCCATTTCGACCCGAGGTCGACGACCAGGCGTTCGGGACGGTACTCGTCCGGGTAGATCTTGAGCAGCCCGCGCGCGCCTTCCAGGATGCCTTCGGGACCGGTGATGCCGGCGCGCGCCAGCTCGTACGCCTGCATGCCGCCGCTCGCGCCGACGGCGGCGAACAGGCGCTTGACCGAGCCTCCGCCGTGGTCGTATTGCATGAGCCCGCCGGAATATGTGCCGGCGATCCCCATCGCGTCGCGGATGAGCTCCGTGTCGCAGCCGTGCAGCCGCCCCAGGGCCGCGGCGACGCCGAACGGCCCGCAGGTGGTCGAATACTGTGGCCCGCCGTTTTCCAGCATGTCCGGCGAGACCGCCCAGCCGACGCGGCCGCGCACCTCGTAGCCGGCGACCAGCGCGGTGAGGAATTCACGCCCGCTGATGCGCCCGCGCTCGGCATAGGCGAGCAGCGGGGGAATCAACTCCGCGCCGAGGTGGCCATGGACGAGCGGGTTGGCGTCGTCGTACTCGAAGGAGTGGCCGAAGACGGCGTTGATGAAGGCCGCCGCCATCACCGGCAAGCGATCGCCATAGCGCACGACGCTCGCCTCGGCCACGCCGCCAGCGCGAGCCCAGCTCGCGCGCACTTGCTGGGCCCACGGCAGCTCCGAGCAGCCGATCTGCACGCCGATCTGGTCGATCAGCAGATCGACGGCGCTATTGCGCACCGCCTCGGGGATATCCTCGTAGCGCATGCTCGCCGCATAGCGCGCCAATACCCTGGTCTCGTCGTTGGTCGCGTGTGCCATGATGATCGCTCTCCTGGTTCGTTCCCATCCCGTGGGGTCATCCAATACCCAGACCTGGCCCTCATACCCCAATAGCTACTGGCGTCACTGCGCCGGACGGCGCCGCAACATGCGGGTCTTGTCCATCGTCATCACCACCTCGCCGTTCTGGTTGTACACGGTGTGCTGGAAGGTGACGACGCCACGATCGGGCTTGCTCGTCTCGCGCTTGCCGGTGACGACGATGTCGACATGGATGGTGTCACCGCAGAAGGTGGGCTTCGGATAGCGGACCTTGTCGATACCGAGCAAGGCCATGCCGGTGTGGTGGATCATGCCGAGCTGCACGGCGAGGCCCTCGGCGACGATGAACGTCAGCGGTCCGGGAGAAACCCGCTTGCCGAAGATGCTGTGCTTGCGGATGTACTCGGTGCTCATGTGGAGCTGCTCGAACACCCCGGAGAGCCCCATGAAATTGACGATGTCCGTCTCGGTGATGGTGCGCTCGGCGGTCGTGGCCTTGTCGCCGACCTCCAGCTCTTCGAAGTAATAGCCGGTCGGTCCCGGCAGCGTGCGTGCCATGCTCTCTCCTGATGTCCTGGTGGGGTGCTACTTGCGGCCGGCATCGGCTGCCGCGGCACCGGCGCGCGGATCGGCCAGCACGATCACGCCCGCGGCCGCGAGCGGGTCGATACGGTCCCGCCCGAGGTGCAGCCATTCGCTCAGCACTTCGGCGGTATGCTCGCCCAGCACTGGCGCGGCACCGCCCACGGCGGTCGGCGTCCCCGACAGGCGCAGCGGATTGCCGAGTACCTTCATCCGGCCGCCAAGCGGGTGATCGACTTCCATCACCAGCCCTCGCGCGCGCACGTCGGCGTCCTCGACGATGTCGCGCAGCTTGCGCACCGGCGCGGCGCAGACCTGCACGGCTTGACACGCGGCCGCGGCCGCGGCGCCGTCCTGACTCGCCGCCCAGTGCGTGATCAGCGCTTCGAGCGCATCGATGTGCGCGAGCCTCGATGCGAGCGTGGCGAAGCGGCCATCGGCGCGCAATGCCGGTCCGCCGACGAGGCCGGCGAGGCGCTGCCACATGGCATCGTCATCGGCCGCGATGGCGACGAAGCCGTCGCGCACCGCGAAGATGTTATGGGGACAGGCTTCGGCGCTGCGGT
The DNA here is from genome assembly GCA_020848435.1 of Burkholderiales bacterium. Taxonomy (GTDB): domain Bacteria; phylum Pseudomonadota; class Gammaproteobacteria; order Burkholderiales; family WYBJ01; genus WYBJ01. The sequence continues at coordinate 28,166 of JADLAC010000072.1, forward strand.
TGCCGCTACGCTGCGGATGGCCGGACCCATGGAACACCTCGGGCCAAGCGTTCTGCGTCATCCACACGCCCACATCCGCCATGGCGAGGTCGATGTGCATGCCAGCGCCGGTGCGATCACGCTCGCGCAAGGCGGCGAGGACCGCGCCGACCGCCGACACACCCGCCGCGAGATCCGACGACGACATGCCGATCTTGACGGGAAGATGGTCGGGATAGCCGGTGATGTACATGCCGCCGCAGGCCGCTTGCACGACGGTGTCGAAGGCCTTGGCGTCGGCGAAGTCGGAGCGGTAGCCGAAGCCGCTGATCGAGCAGTAGACCAGGCGCGGATTGCCCGCGCCGAGGTGCTTGTAGCCCAGGCCGAGCTTGTCGAGCGCGCCGGGGGCGAGGTTCTCGATCCACACGTCGGCCTGCGCGGCGAGCTTCACCACCAGCTCGCGCCCGGCGTCGGTCGTGTGCTCGACTACAACACTGCGCTTGCCGCCGTTGTTGATATGGAACAGGTAGCTCGAGCCGCCGATCTGCTGGCCCGCGCCGCGCAGGCTCTCGCCCTTGCGCGGCTCGATCTTGACGACGTCCGCGCCTAGGTCCGCCAGCATGCGGCCCGCCATGGGTGCGCTGGTGCGCGAGCCGAACTCCAGCACGCGGATGCCCTTGAGCGAAGGGGTCCGGCCGGCGCTGAATAGGGCAGTGGTGGCGCGAGCTTGCGCGGCGGCGCGCGGTACCGGCCGGCTGCCGAGCGCTGGCCCCGCCCTGCCGCTGGGCGGCTCCCATGCGCCGACCTTGATCGGCAGGCCCGCCAGCTGCACCGAACGCGCGCCACCGGGCACGCTCCGCTCGACCACCAACGCACGCGTCGCGCGATAGTGCGGGTGCGCGAGCATGGCTTCGACCGGATTGATCTCGCCGGCCGGAATGCCGACCTTGCTCATCGCGCCGGCGGCTTCGGCCATGGTGTGGCGCTGGGTCCATTCGCCGACGATCGCATCGACTTCGTCCACCCGTTCGACCCGCTTGGCTTCCACGTCGTAGCGCGGATCGAGCGCCAAGTCCTCGCGCCCGATCACGCCGCAAATGGTCTTCCACCAGTGGCTGCCACCGGTGCCGGTGCAGATGACGACATAGCCGTCCTTCGTCGGGTAGATGTTCCACGGGGCGGCGATGGTGTGGCGGTTGCCGATGCGCTTCGGTTCCTTGCCCGTGAGGAAGAAGGAGGGAATGAAGTTGCCGAGCAACGCGACCAGGCAGTCGACTACGCCGATGTCGATGACCTGCCCTGCGCCGTCGCGCTCGCGCGCGCGCAAGCCGGCGAGGATGGCTTGCAGGCCGAACAGCGCGGCGACGTGCGCGGCATAGGGTGTGCCGCTGCGCACCGGCGCTCGCTCCGGATAGCCGGTGCAGGCCATGAGCCCCCCCATCGCCTGGGCAACGAATTCGTTGCCCGCCCAGCCGGCGCGCGCGCCGTCACGGCCGAAGGTGCTGATCGCGCAGAGCACGCGCGTGGGCCACTGCGCGGCGAAGCGCTCGGGCGCGAGGGCGGCGGCGACATCGGGCTCGATGCCTGCACCCGCGCCGGTCTCGCCCACGAGCACCACGTCGGCCCATTCGGTCAGTGCTTGCAACTGCTGCGCGCGCGCGGGCGCGTCCGCGCGCAACATGCTGCTGTCCTTGCCTGCATTGAGGAGATGGAACGCATAGGCGTTGCCGTCTGCTAGCGGATGACCGGCCGTGCGCAGAGGATCACCCGCGGCGACCTCGAGCTTGACCACCTCGGCGCCCAGTCCCGCGAGTAGCTGGCCGCACAGGCCGGCAGCCGCGAACCCCGAAGCGATCTCCACAACCTTCACACCTTCACACGCCGGCACTTCCCGTCTCCCCGAGCGCCGCGCCACCCCGAGCGGGCGCCGCTAGGCGCGGTCGTTACGCGTCGCCGGCGGCAATAGCGCCAGATGCCGGTACGCCGATCGACCTGAGCCTACACTGTTTGCAACAAGATTGGTACAATTTTGTTACGCATGGCTCGGAGCGGGTGCCGGTCGAGCCGTGCATCGGGAGCCATCGCATGCCGCGCACGTACCTCGATAGCGCCTTGCCGGTCATTGGCGTGACTGCCGCGCAGCGGCTGCGTACAGCACCCCCGGGTCGCGAAACCGCCCCGGCCGTCGAGCTCGACCTGCGCGCGCAGCCGGGGCACGCGTGACGCGCTATTCCCGGCAGCCGGTCCTGGCCTGAGGAGCACGAGCGTGCCCAGAAAGCAGAAGAAGCGCGGGCTGGACGATCCTACCCAGCCGATCCGCGACGCGATCATCGAGGGTCAGTTCCTGCCCAACGAGCGCCTGGTCGAGGAAGACCTCGCACCGCGCTTCCACGTGAGCCGCAGCGCGCTGCGCATGGCGTTCGCCCGGCTCGAACAGGAGGGACTGGTCACGCGCCAGCCCAACCGTGGCGTGCGCGTGCGTCTGGTTTCGGGCCGCGAGGCGATCGAGATCATGCAAGCGCGCTCCATGCTCGAGTCCCTCAGCGCGCGCCACGCCGCGATCAAGATCACCGATGCCCAGCTCGCCGAGCTGCGCGCGCTGCTGCGGGAGCTGCGCGAGCACATCGACAGCGGCGACATGATCGCCTACGCACAGAACAACCAGCGCCTGCACGACCGCATTGTGAGCATCGGCGATCACGCAACCGCCGCCAAGCTCCTGCTTGGGCTGAGCGCCCAGAGCGTGATTTCGCAGTTCCGCCCCTTTCTCGAACCCGGCCGGCCCGAGGATCTGTGGCGCGAGCACGAAGCGCTGGTCGAGGCCTTGGCGTCGCGCGATCCCGAGCGGGTCGAGCGCCTCATGCGTGCCCACCTCGACCAGGCCACCGAGGTCATCCACACCCGCGTGCAGCGCATCGAAAGCGGTGCAGCCCAAGCCGCGAAGTTGTCCGGGCACGCCGCGCTGGCCCGTTATTGAGATCCCGGTGAAGTCGCCGGTCTCGCCCGGCTGCGCGCAGCAAGCGTCCTCGCACACGGGCGCGACGAGCATCCGGCGGTGGTGGATCTACCGTCCAGGTGCGAGCCCCCGGCCGGCGCGCGCCGCGTGCGGGCGCGCGGGCGTTGCGGCTAGCCCAACTTGCGCAGAATCGTGGGTCGGGGGACGCGAAATCAGTGACTTAAGTAAAAAGTCGGCACTACATCTTCGCGATTAAGCGGCGCTGCGCTCGGCGTCGGCAGCAATCTCCGGGAGCC
>JADLAC010000073.1 GCA_020848435.1 Burkholderiales bacterium
ACTTTGTCGCGAATCCTCGCCAGGTGTCCAAGCCTCGCCTGCGGTTCGCTTCGCGTCTGACGCCGATTTCGACACTTTTGCCGCTCAGGGTACGGTCGTAGTGTTGGTCGCTCAAGCAACGAACTTCGGACTCAGGACACTAGCGCGCGAGGCTTCACGCTCAACGTACTTGCCGTCTCGGTGACGATGCCGCGCCGCACGCGAGCCGACGCGGGCGCCAGGCAGAGCCGGCAAGCCGGCGCGATCGACACCTGCCGAGCCGCGACCGTTGGACCGCAATCCCGAGGGATGGGACAATCGCGAATGGCTGGGCTCGTGCGGCCCGTCGTTATCGTGTTCTCGCTCGCAACCGCTCGGCGCTTGCCGGTCCATCGAGCGCCCACACCGACATGAACGGCAATACCGGCTTACCCGGCCGGCGGAGTACACCATGAATGAATCGCATCGCCATCGCAGGTCCTTGCTGGAGAGCCATGCGCCGACGGACCCGCTGGTGTTGTTCGATCACTGGTACCGGGAGGCGATCGGCGAGCAACTGGCGCTGCCCGAGGCCATGACGCTCGCCACCACGACGGACGCGGGCCATCCCGCGGCGAGGGTCGTATTGCTCAAGGCGGTGGAGGACGGCGCTTTCGTCTTCTATACCAACTACGAAAGCCGCAAAGGCCGTGAGCTCGATGCACACGCGCATGCCGCGCTGGTGTTTCACTGGGTGCCGCTCGAGCGCCAAGTGCGCATCGAGGGCACGGTGGCGCGGGTGAGCGACGCGGTCTCGGACGCCTACTTCGCGACCCGGCCGCTCGGCAGCCGCCGCAGCGCGCTCGCATCCCCCCAAAGCAAAGTGATCCCCGACCGCCATTGGCTCGACGTGCAGGCGAAGGAAACCGCGGCACGCTATGGCGACCACGTGCCGCGCCCGCCGCACTGGGGCGGCTATAGCGTCATCCCCGCGCTGATCGAATTCTGGCAGGGCCGCGACGATCGCCTGCACGATCGCCTGAGCTATCGCCGCCGGGCCGACGGCGGCTGGCTCATGGAACGCCTCGCGCCGTGAGCCGATAGACGGGAACGCAATGACCACCAAACTACGGCTCGGGCTCGTCGGCGCCAACGTGCGCTCCAACTGGGGCTCGCGCACGCATCTGCCGGCCCTGGCGAAGAGCGCGGATTTCGAGCTGACGGCCGTGTGCACCACGCGCATGGAGAGCGCCGAGGAGGCCCGGCGCATGTACGGCGCGAAGCTCGCATTCGACGACTTCCGGGCGCTGGCCGCATGTCCCGAGGTCGACGCCGTTGCGGTGGTCGTGCGCGCGCCGGTGCACTACGAGCCGACCAAGGCGGCGATCGAAGCCGGCAAGCACGTCTACACCGAGTGGCCGCTGGGGCGCACGAGCGCCGAAGCGGTGGAGCTCACCGCGCTCGCCCACGCGCGCGGCGTGCATACGGCGATCGGGCTGCAGGCGCGCGTGAATCCGGTGATCGTGCACATGAAGGAGCAGGTCGACGCGGGCTACGTCGGAGAGATCACCGCCTGCGTGCTGACCCTGATGCGCGCCGGCGTGCTGGAGCGCACCGCAGCGCGAACCTGGCAGCGCGACGCGAGCCTCGGTGCCAACACCCTCACCATCGCTTACGGCCACAACATCGACGCGCTGCGCTTCGTGGCGGGCGACTTCGGCCGCATCGGCGGCGTCGTGAGCACGCGCATCGCGCAGTGGCACGAGACCGACACCGGCAGGACGGTCGAGGTGACCGCGCCTGACAACGTCCTCACCAGCGGGGTGCTGAAGAACGGCGCCGTCGTCTCGGCGCACGTCGCGGCGATCCCCTGGGCCGGCAGCGGCTACCGCATGGAGATCTACGGCCGCGAAGGCACGCTGGCGGCCATGGGCGATGTGTGGGGCCCGCAGCTCGCCGGGGTCAAGCTCTTCGGCGCCCGCGGCAACAATCGCCTCGCCGAGATCGTGCCGCCCGCACGGCTGTTCCACTTCCGCGACGGCGATCCGGGCAACGACGCCTTCAACGTCGGCCAGATGTACTGCGCGTTCGCCGAAGCGATCCGTACCGGACAGGGGCGCCAGCCGACGTTCGAGACGGCGCTGGAGCTGCACCACCTGGTGGATGCGGTCGCGCAGGCATCCGAGAGCGGGCGGGAAGTAACGATGCGCTGAAGCGCGTGCGTGGCCGAGCGGGAGCCTTGACCGCCCGCGGGTCTCGGGACGCGCGAGAGCGCCGCGCTCACTCCATATCCATGTCGCCCGGCATGGGCGCGGCCGCCGCCGGCTCCGGCATGCGCGCTACCGCGCAGTCGGTGGTCAGGACGAGCCCCGCGATCGAGGCCGCATTCTGTAATCCCGTGCGCGTCACCTTGCACGGATCGAGCACGCCCATGGCCACCATGTCGCCATAGGTGCCGTTGGCCGCGTTGTAGCCGAAATCGCCCGCGCCCTCGATGACTTTCTGCAGCACGATCGAAGGCTCGGCACCGGCATTGCGGGCGATCTGGCGCAGCGGCTCCTCCAGCGCGCGGGCGACGATACGCACGCCAGCTTGCTGGTCCTCGTTGTCGCCTTTCACGTTCGCCAATGCATCGCGCGCGCGCAGCACCGCGACGCCGCCGCCGGGCAATATGCCCTCTTCGACTGCGGCCTGCATCGCGTGCACCGCGTCCTCGACCCGCGCCTTGCGCTCCTTCAGCTCGGTTTCGGTCGCCGCGCCGACCTTGACGACCGCGACCCCGCCGGCCAGCTTGGCCATGCGCTCCTGCAGCTTCTCGCGGTCATAGTCGCTCTTGGTGTCTTCGATCTGGCGTTTGATCTGGGCGACGCGGCCATCGATCGCCGGGTGCTCGCCGGCACCGCCGATCACGGTGGTGTTGTCCTTGTCGATCTCGATGCGCTTGGCATGACCGAGCACATCCGCTGCGGCCTTGTCGAGGCTCGTCCCGGTCTCTTCGGCGACCACTCGCGCCCCCGTGAGGATCGCGATGTCCTCCAGCATCGCCTTGCGCCGATCGCCGAAGCCCGGAGACTTCACCGCGCAGCACTTGAGCACGCCGCGCAAGGCGTTCACGACCAGCACCGCGAGCGCCTCGCCCTCGACCTCCTCGGCCACGACCAAGAGCGGCTTGCCCGCCTGCACGGCGTGCTCCAGCATCGGCAGCAAGTCGGCAACGGCGGAAATCTTGCGCTCCACCAGCAGAATGAACGCATCCTCCAGCACGACGCGCTGCCCCTCGCGCTCGTTGATGAAATAGGGCGAGAGGTAGCCGCGATCGAAACGCATGCCCTCGACCACATCCAGCTCGGGCATGAGCCCTGATCCTTCTTCGACGGTGATCACGCCCTGGCGCCCGACCTTCTCGCTCGCACGCGCCACGATGTCGCCGATCGCGCGGTCGTTGTTGGCCGAGATGCTCGCCACGTTGGCGATGGAATGGTTGTCGGCGCAAGGCTTGGCGAGCGCGCGCAAGCGCTCGACGATGGCATCGACCGCCTTGTCGATACCGCGCTTCAAATCCATCGGATTCATGCCCGCCGCGACGTACTTCATGCCTTCGGTCACCATGGCGTGAGCGAGCAGCGTGGCCGTGGTCGTGCCGTCGCCAGCGGCCTCGGAGGTCTTTGCGGCCACTTCGCGGGCCATCTGTGCCCCCATGTTCTCGACCGGGTCCGCGAGCTCGATTTCCTTGGCGACGGCCACGCCGGAGTTGATCACCGTGGGCGCGCCGAAGCCGCGCTCGAGCATGACCGTGCGCGCTTTCGGCCCGAGCGTGATGCGCACCGCCTCCGCGAGCAAGCCGATACCGCGCGCGATCCGCGCCCGCGCGTCGTCGCCGAAGACGATTTCCTTACCCGCCATGGCAGCCACCCCCAAAGTGGTTTACAGCATGCTAACGCGGTTCGAGGCGCCCAGGTTGATGCCGGTCAAACCGAGTACGTCAGCGCCTGGGCCGCGATGATCCCGGCCACCATCACCGCGAAGGCGGGGACGATGCGCTCGGCGAGCGCGCGGCCGCCGACGGCACACGCCGCGGCAGCTTTCAAGACCAGGTTGGCGCTCAATGCCATGGCGATCGCCGTGGCCGCGCTCGGAGCATCGGCACGCCCGTCGAGGTGCAGGCGCATGCTAGAAGACGCGCTGGCATCCAGGTCGGTCAAGCCGGAGACGAAGGCGAACAGATACGGTGTAGGGATCGCCGGGCGACGGGGAATTGCGTTACGTCAATGCCGGCGTATAGCCACCGGCGATGCGCCCACCCTAGCGGCGATCACTGCATGACATGCGGATCGTGCGCCATCGCCGCGGCCTCGGCCGCGCGGCGCGAGAGATACGGACCCTCGAAGCGCAGCCGCGGATCGAGAAAGTGGGGATTGGGCGTGCCCGCCGGCCAATGCGCGACGTAGTAGCCGCGCGGCAGCGGAAGCCCGTCGTCGGTGGAATAGACGCGCTCGTAGGACTCGGCATCGACCAGTCTGAAATCGCGGTCGATCCAGACGACCTCCTCGTAATCGGCGTGAATGCTCATGGCTTCTTCTCCAGACGATGGCGCGCTCGATCGCTACGGCCCGTGCCGATCAGGTCATTTCCATTGTCGATCGTAGGCGCTGGCGTGCCTTGATGAAGCGCAAATGATCGCGGATTGTGGGTCGCTATTTCGCCTTATGGCCGCCGGATGGATGCCGTTTGATCCGAATCAATCTGCCTCGCCGCGCTTGCGCCGACAGTAGGGCTTGCCTTCGAAGCGATCGTGGGAATGTTCAACAGCGAGCTGCGCGTACGCACCGAGCGCGCCCCGGCGAGCGCGGCCGGCGATCCAGCCGCCACCGGGGACGTCGAGCACGTCCACCGGCTATTGGATGGCCGCTGCGTTACGCTGCGCCCGATACGCGCCTCTGACGCGCCTGCCGAGCGGGGCTTCCTCAACGCACTGAGTCCGGAGTCGCGCTATCTGCGCTTCCACCAATGGGTGGCCGCGCCCTCGGACAAGCTGGTGCACTTCCTCACCGACATCGATCACGCCGCGCACGTCGCCTATGTGTGCGTCGCCCCTGGCGGGGACGGCGAACAGATCGTCGGCGAGGGCCGTTTCATCGTCGAGCCCGGCACCCGCCGGTGCGAATTCGGCATCGTGATCGCCGATAGCTGGCACAAGAGCGGCATCGCCGGCTTGCTGATGCACACGCTCATCGAGACCGCACGCGCGCGCGGGCTCACGCACATGGAAGGCGCCGTCTTGCGTAGCAACCGCGGCATGTTGCGGTTTGCGCGCGCGCTCGGCTTCCGGGTGCTCTCCGATCCCACGGACCGCGAAAGCGTGCGCATCGTGAAGCCACTCGGGTAGCGAAGCCCGGCAAGCTGTCCGAAGGTCAGGTCTTGCCCGTTGCAAGGTAACATGCAACGTTGCGGGTCCGGTCTTGCACGTTGTCGCACATCTGCACGTTGCCGCACATCATGCAAGGTGCAAGACCTGACCCTGACTCGCTGAAACGTGCAAGACCCGACCCCAATTGCCCGAGCCATGACCGCGTTCGATCGGCGCCGCTTTCTCGCGCGTACCGGCGCAGTGGCGAGCGCCGCGTTAGGCTCGCGCGCTTTCGCCCAGCCGCTGCGGGCGTTCGATATCCTCGTCAAAGGCGGCACGGTGATCGATCCCTCGCGCAGCATGCAGGCGCGAGCGGACGTGGCGATACGCGCCGGCCGGATCGCTGCGGTCGAGGCGGATGTGCCGGCTTCGCCGGGCACGCGCGTGATCGATGCGCGGGGCAAGATCGTCACCGCGGGACTCATCGATCTGCGCGCGCACTTCGATCCGAGCGGGACCTCCGGCAGGCGCGAGGATGCGCTGCTGGCACGTCACGGCGTCACGACCGCCGTCAGCGCCGGGGATGCCGGCACGGAGGATTTCAAGGCTTTCCGCCGGCACGTGGCGAGCCGCACGGCCGTGCGCATCTATGCCTTCGTTCATCTTGGCGCTGCCGGCACGCGGGTCGGGCCATCGGGCCGTGACGCGCCCGATCCCGTTGCAATGGAACGTGCCGCACAAGTGATCGCAGGGAATCACGACATGGTCCTCGGCGTGCGCATACGCCCCCCTCGCAGCAACGAAGAGGCCGGCGTGGCCGCGATCACGCACGCCATCGACACGCTCGAACGAGCCCAAGTGCGCGGGCGCATCATGTATGCGCTGGAGGGCGGGCCGGGGCCGGCGCACGCGGCTCTCGAGCGCTTGCGTCCGGGCGACATTCTCACCCACACCTATGGCGCTGGGGTGGGCAGCGTCTTACAAGGCGCGAAGATCGTGCCGGCCGCGCGCGCCGCGCGCGAGCGCGGGGTGATCATCGAGGCCGGCGCGGGCCGTACCCCCATGGACCTCGGCGTCGCGGCCGCCGCGCTCGAGCAGGGTTTCGTGCCGGACGTGATCTCGAGCGGCTTCGATGCGGCGGCCGGCGCTGATGCTGCGATGGGCTTGCCCGCGGTCATGAGCCTTTTTCTGGAGCTGGGATTGGAGCTGGAACACGTCGTCGCGCTGGCGACATCGAACCCGGGCCGACTGATCGGCAGAGAAGCCAAGCTCGGCACCCTGCAGCTCGACGCGCCGGGCGATGTGACGATCTTCGAGCTGACGCATCGGAGCGCCGCATCGGCCGCTACCGGCTTGAAGCCGGCCGCGCGATGGCTCCAGCCGGTGACGCGAATCCATGCCGGGGTGGTACGCTGAGGGGTGGCGCAGGCGCAGAGGAAAGGAAGGCACGTGAACGCTGACAGTATCTACCGTATCGCCGCCATGGCGCGACTCGTAGCGCCATCCGGAGCACCGCCGTGAGCAGCGCTGCCCAAACGCAGGCTGCGAGCAAGGCCAAGCACCACGTTCGATCCACGCCCGACAACGTGAGCTGGGGATTGATCAGCGCCGGAGCCGCACCGGCGCTGCGCATCGCCTCCGGTGACACGGTCGCGATCGACACGGTGTCGCAGCAAGGGCTCACGGCCGGGATCGATCCGGTCGAATTCTTCGGCGCAGCAGGGATCGCCGAGAACGAGGTCTTGAGCGACGTCAAGGCGATCTATCGCGAGGTGAAACGCCAGCCGGGCGCGGGCACCCACGTGCTCACCGGTCCCATCTATGTCGATCCGGCCCGCCCCGGCGACATGCTGGAAGTGCGTATCCTGGACGTCGACTTTCGCGTCGGCTATGGCACCAACAATTCCGGGCCGGGCGTGGGCGCCGCGCCCGGGTTGCTGTCCGCGGTGGCGCGCCAGATCATCCGCATCGATCGAGCCCGCGGCGTGGCCCTGTTCTCCGAACGCATCGAGCTGCCGCTGGCGCCCTTCATGGGCATCATGGCGGTCGCGCCGCCTGACGATCTCGCACCGGCCCATACCCGGCCCCCGGGCGCTTTCGGCGGCAACATGGACCTCAAGGTGCTCACGCGCGGGGCCACGCTCTACCTGCCGGTGTTCCAGGACGGCGCACAGTTCTTCACCGGTGACGGCCATGGTCTGCAAGGCGACGGCGAGGTCAACGGCACGGCGATCGAGATCTCGCTCATGCCGACCTTGCAGTTCATCGTGCACCCGGGGGAGGGCCGTGCCATGCGCTGGCCGCGCGCGGAGGACGCCGCGTGCCACTACGTCATGGCGATGTCGACCGAGTTGGACGAGGCGGCGCGGCTCGCGGTGGTGGAAAGCGTCGCCTTCCTCGAACAGCGTGCCGGCGTGAGCGCGGCGCAGGCCTATGCGTTGGCGAGCTTGAGCGTGGACTTTCGCATCGCCGAAGCCGTGAACCACGTCAAAGTCGTGTACGGCGCGATTCCCAAGCGGCTGCTGGCGTAGTGGCCTGTGGCCCTGGGCAAATCAGCGACGAACCTCAGGCTCAGGAGCCTCGGCGCCTATTTCGGCGCCTTGGCGAGGACGAAAAAAAGCGAGCCGAGACCGGATAACAGCGCGAGCAGCGTGAAGCCCGCGCGATAGTTCCCGGTCCAGTCGGCGAATGCACCGGCGAGGATCGGGCCGCCGATCTGGCCGATCACGGTGATGAGCGACGACAGGCCGATGATGAGCCCGATGGAGCGGCGGCCGAAATAATCGGCGCGTATCGCCTGCATGAACGGGCCGCGCAGGCCCCAGCCGACCCCATGGATGAGCGCCGCCGCAGCGAGCACGACGGCGCCGGTGGCATAAGTGAGCATGAGCAAGCCCGCGGCGTGCATGAGCATGCAGGCGGCGGCGACCAGGCGCTTTTCGAAGCGCTCGCCGATCACCCAGCCCAGCATGACCCCCATGAGCTGGCCCAGCGTGACCAGCGTGATCACGAGGGAAGCCTGGGCGATCGAGTAGCCCAGGCCCTCCTTCACGTGGCTGATGGCGTGAACGTTGATCGCGGACACGGCGAAGAGCGCGAAACCGTGGCCGAGCGAGATGAACCAGAAGGCGCGGGTGCGCAGCGCCTCGCGCGCGCTGAAGGCGCGCGTGGCCGCGGGCTTGTGCGCCGTCCCCGCCTCCTTCGGCGCCGGCGGCAGCCCGTCGATGGTCTCGCCGTGATCCTCGGGACGGCTGCGAATCACGCGCGCGAGCGGCCAGCCGATCAGGATGATGAGCACGCCCGATGCGAACGCGGTGATCCGCCAGCCGAAGCTCTGGATCGACCAGGCGACCAGCACCACGGCCGAGCCGCCGAGCGCCGTGCCGAACTGAAGCGCCGACAGCGCCCGCGCGCGGCGCCGCTCGAACCATTGGATGATCGCGACGCTGACGGCGAAGTTGCTGCACATGCTGGCGCCCAGCGCGAGCACGACGAAGGCCCCGTAGAAACCCGCCAGCGTGTCGATCCGGCTGAGCAGCATGAAGCCGATACCGAACGTGACCACGCCGGCACGGATGATGCCTTGCGAGCCGAAACGATCGACCATCCAGCCCAGCGCCGGGCCGAGCAAGGCGGCTTCGGTAGACTTGAGCGACGCGGCGCCCGACAACGCGGTCTTGCTCCAACCGCGTTCGGCCACGAGAACCGCGAGATAGGCGCCGAAAGCCTGGTTCAGCAGCATGCTCTGCAGGAATTGCAGGGCGCCGCCGGCCACTACGATGCGCCAGCCATAGAAAATCTTCATGGGATAGGCGCGAGGATAGCGCAGCCGATGGCATTACGCAGCGCTCGTGTGGACGCGTTCCCGCCCCGAACGGAGGCCCGCACGGGTGGACTAGGCAGCGTCGATGGCAAGGTCCGGTCTCGGCGCCGGTGGTGCCCAGAGCCTAGTGTCCTGAGTCTGAAGTTCGTTGCTTGAGCGAGCAACGCTACGACTGTACCCTGAGCGGCAAAAGTGGCGAAATCGACGTCAGACGCGAAGCGAATCGCAGCCAGGTTGGACACCTGGCGAGGATTCG
>JADLAC010000074.1 GCA_020848435.1 Burkholderiales bacterium
GGCGATTTTCGCGCATGGCGGTGTCGAACGACTTGCCGATAGTCTCGCTATCGGCTGCGTCGTCCTCCTAGCCCTGCGCGAAAATCGCCTCCGTCGCACACGTGAAATCAAGTCCGACAGGCTCCTAGGACCTGGATCCTCTTGCGGGCATCCGCGGGCAGGAACTTGCCGCTCTTCTCGGCCAGATAGATGAGGATGGCACCCGACTCGAACACGCTGATCGGCGCTTCGCCGGGACCCGCGGGATCGACGATCGCGGGGATGCGATTGTTCGGACTGATGGCGAGGAACTCGGGCGCGAACTGCTCGTTCTTGCCGATGTTTACGGGGTGTACGTCATAGGGCAAGCCCCATCTCCTCCAGCGCCACGCTGATCTTGCGGCCGTTGGGGGTATTCCAGGTGTACAGCGCGATGGGCATGAGCAGCCGCCTCCTGCGTTCGGATGAGTCGACCATGGCAAAGCTGCCCGATGATCGGGAGAAGTCAGCGAAAGGTCAACGCAGCCGGCGAGATCAGCACCCCGAACTGCTCGCACCAGATCACCACGCTGCGGTAGTTCTTGAGATCGAGACCCGCCGGGATGGGATAGTTCTGGCTGCCCTTGAAGGCGCGCAGCCGACCGAGATCGACGAACATCGCTTGCTCCACGCGCGTCGACGGGGTCACGTTCGCCTCGGGCACGAGGTAGACATGAAACTTCGGCCCCGGACCGACTTCGAAGTCGCTCTCGAGGCGCACGACATTGGCGTAGACCGAGACCTTGCCGCGGCCGTGATGAATCGGATCGGACGGGTTGGCATGGATGAAGCGACCCTCCGCGACCACAGCGGCTGCCGCCTGCTGGTCGAGCGTCTCGGTGGCGACGATGTCGGCGAGGAAGAGGTAGGGATAGACGAATATGCCGAGCGCGAAGCCGGCGCCCATGCCGAGCAGGCCGCCGATGAAAAACGCTAGCCACCATCTTTTCATGCGCCCTCGCTGTACGACCGGTGGGCCGGTGCCGTGCGCTTCGCCGATAGGAAAGTCACGCGTCGCTCACTGGGAACGCGGAAGGCAGCGGGGCGGCCGAGAAATAAGCGCGACAGACCACCATTGCCGCGAGATCGCAGCCTTGTTCTGCGGTCGGTGCGGAAACGCTCGCCTGTCCCCATGGACCGCGATCATTCGGCGCGGATCCCAGCTTCCTTCACGACCTTGATCCACTTCGGGATCTCGTCGCGTATGAGCTTGGCGAAGTCCTCCGGGCTCGAGCCGACGATCTCGAAACCGACGTTCGCCAAACGGGCCTGGACATCGGGCAATGCCAGGATGCGGCGGATCTCGGCGTTGAGCGCGCCGACGATCGGCCGCGCCATGGCGGCGGGGCCGAGCACGCCGTACCAGGCTTCGGCCGAAAAGCCGGGAAAGCCCTGCTCGGCAATCGTGCCGACCTCCGGAAACGCCGGCGAGCGCTTCAGGCCGGTGACCGCGATGGCGCGCAGCCGTCCGCCGCGGATGTGCGGCGTTACTGCCGACATGCCGATGATCGCGAGTTGAATCTGGCCGGCCAGCACGTCGATGGTCGCCTGGCCGCCGCCCTTGTACGCGATGTGCTGCATTTTCACGTTGGCCAGGCGGTTCAGCATTTCTCCGGCGAGATGGCCCATGCTGCCGATCGCGGCGCTGCCGAAATTGACGCTTCCGGGCTTCGCGCGCGCCAGGGCGAGAAGCTCCGGCAGCGACTTTGCCGGCACGCTCGGCGGGACCACCGCGATACTGGGCGCCGTAGCCACGTGGCATATGGGGGTGAAATCGCGCACCGGATCATAGGGCAGCTTGGCATGCAGCGCCGGCGCGGTGCCCAGGTTGGCGATATAGCCGAGCACCAGGGTATGGCCATCCGGGGTGGCGGCTCGGGTGATTTCCATGCCGATCATGCCGCTGCCGCCGGAACGGTTGTCCACCACGACCTGCTTGCCCCAGGTCTCGGTCATCTTCTGGCCGATCGAGCGTGCGAGCGTGTCGGTACTGCCGCCGGGCGCGAACGGGACCACCATGCGGATCGGTCCGCGGGGATAGTCCTCGGCCGCTCGCGCCGGCGCCAGCCAGGCCGAGCTATGTGTCGTCAGCAGCAGGGCGATCAGCAGCGTGCGATTCATGGCAACGCGCCTCCGGCGGCACGGGTCGTCACCGCGCGAGCATACCAAGGCTTCCCCGGCTGCGGGGGCCGGGCACGGGTGGCGTGATTGTGGGGCCCAGCCGCCGTTTGCGCTATTCGCGCAACGGCTGCTATTCGCGCAATTGGTGGTCTGTCTTTGGTTTGTCCCCGTCTGCGCTACTTGGGGCGTCGCCTAAAGGTTCCGCCGGCATCGCCGATACTCTCGGAGCAACCACATTTCGACCGCCCGAGAGCGCGAAGCAGCGCTGACGCTCATGCCGCAACCGCAGTTCACCCACCTGGAGGAGCAAGCCGAGAACTTCGTCCGCAAGCTCGATCTGCCGCCGTGCCCCGAGATCATCGCGGACATCGTGCGCGAGCTGCGCCGCGACGTTCCGGACGTGCAGAAGATCGCGGGCTGGGTGAGCCGCGATGTCGCCGCAGCCGCGGGGCTGCTCAAGACGGTCAACTCCGCCTGGTACGGCATCGCCGCCAAGGCGCGCTCGGTGCAGCAGGCGATCGCCTATCTCGGCCTCGACCGTACCGCGCTGCTGCTGGCGGGCCTGCTGCTGCGCAACGCGTTTCCGAGCTCCAGCCGGCCGGCAATGCGACGCTTCTGGCAAGATTCCACCGAGCTCGCGCTGACCACGGGTTTCCTCGCCCGGGTGCTCGATGCGATGGATCGCGACGAAGCGCACACCTTCGGCCTGTTTCGCGATGCCGGCATCGCCGTGCTCATTTCCAAGTTCCCGGAATACGATCCGCTCGCCCTGGCGAGCGCGGCCGACGGCTCCTCGAGCGTGACGGACCTCGAGCAGGCGCGCTTCGGCGTCGATCATGCCGTGATCGGCTCGGTGCTCGCGCGCGACTGGCAGCTACCGCCGGAGATGTTCGACGCGATTCTGTGGCATCACGCCGATTTCGTCCTCGACATGACCGAGCGGCCGATCGAAGAGGCGGCTGTGCGCCTGATCGCGCTCGGCACGCTCGCCGACCGGGTGCTCGAGCGCTATCGCGGGTTGCCTCGCCGGGAAGCTACCGCGGCGGCGCTCGGTGGTGCCTTGCGCACCTTGAGCCTGAGCGAGGCAAAACACGCCGATCTCGAGCTCGAAGCGATGAGCATGCTCGAGGAGCTCGACTGCCGGCCGATGCCGACCCTGCGCCTGCGGGCGGTCGCGAGCCGCTGAGGCGATTGCGCCTGACGGCAGGTCTCAGCGCTGCGGCAAGTACAAGTCGGTGATCGAGCCGTCGGCGATTTCGGCGGCGAAGCCCACGGTCTCCGACAAGGTCGGATGCGGGTGGATGGTCAAAGCGATATCCCCAGCCTCGGCACCCATCTCCAGCGCGAGTACGGTCTGCGCGATCAGCTCACCGGCATTCGCGCCGACGATGCCTGCGCCGAGCAAGCGCCGGCTCCCCTTCTCGAACAGCAGCTTGGTGAAGCCGTCGTCGCGGCCCATGGCGAGCGCACGACCGCTCGCGGCCCACGGGAATAGCGCCTTGTCGACCTCGATGCCCTGCGTTTTCGCTTCGGCCTCGCTCGAGCCCATCCATGCAATCTCCGGATCGGTATAGGCGACCGAGGGAATCGTGCGCGCGTCGAAGTATGCCGGCCGGCCGGCGATGACTTCGGCAGCGACCTTGGCTTCGTGCGTCGCCTTGTGGGCGAGCATGGGCTCGCCGGCGATGTCGCCGATGGCGAAAATGTGCGCGACGTTGCTGCGCATCTGCCGGTCGACCGGGATGTAGCCACGCGGGTCGACTTGCACCCCGGCGACCTCGGCGCCGAGCGCGTGGCCATTGGGGCGGCGGCCGACGGCGAGCAGCACGGCATCGAAATCCTGCGCCGCCGGCGCGCCGCCGCCTTCGAAGTGCGCCTTCAAACCCTTCGCATGCGGTTCCAGCCGCGCGACTTTGGTCTTGAGCAGGATCTGCTCATAGCGCTGGTCGATGCGCTTGCGCAGCACGCGCACGAGGTCCGGATCGGCGCCGGGTATGAGCGTGTCCAGCAGCTCCACCACGCTCACCTTGGTGCCCAGCGCGTCGTAGACCGCGGCCATCTCGAGCCCGATGATGCCTCCGCCGATCACGAGCAGGCGCTTGGGCAGGCGCGCCAGCGCGAGCGCGCCGGTGGAATCGAGCAGCCGCTCGTCGTCGTAGGGAAACCCCGGAACGCGCGCGGGCTCCGAGCCGGCGGCGATGATGCAGTGATCGAACGCGACGCTGCGGGTTGCGCCAGCGGCCTCGACGCGCAACGTGTGCGCCGATGTAAAGGTCCCCACGCCGTGCAGCACTTCGACTCTGCGTTGCCGCGCCAGCGCCGACAGCCCCTTGGTAAGGCGAGCGACTACGCTTTCCTTCCACGCACGCAGCTTGGCAAGATCGATCTTCGGTTTGCCGAAATCGATGCCGGCGGCGCGCGCCTCATCGGCCTCGGCAATCACCTTGGCGATGTGCAACAGCGCCTTCGACGGTATGCAGCCGACATTGAGGCACACGCCCCCGAGCGTCGGACCGCGCTCTACCAGTACGACCCGCTTGCCGAGGTCGGCGGCGCGGAATGCCGCGGTATAGCCGCCGGGTCCGGCACCCAGGACCAGCACCTCCGCGTGGATGTCCGCCTGCGCACGCTCGGCCGATCGCGGTTGAGCCGGCATGCTCTGCGTGTCCGCGGGAGCTGGCTGCGGTGCCGAGGGCGCGCCCGCGCCCGCGGTTTGCGCCGGAGGCGCGGGCGTCTCGTCGCCTGCGACGGCCAGCGTGAGGATCAGGCTACCCTTCGATACCTTGTCGCCGGGCTTGAGGCGAACCTCCTGCACCGTGCCGGCCTCGGGCGAAGGCACTTCCATGGTGGCCTTTTCGGATTCGAGCGCGATCAGCGAATCGTCCTTGGCGACGCGCTCGCCGGCATGCACCATGACTTCGATCACCGGCACGTTCTCGAATTCGCCGATGTCGGGGACCGCGACCTCGACGATACGACTCATCGCGCGTGCTCCAGGACGGAAGCGAGCGGGTCGCTAGCGGCGAACGTGGCCGTCACCGAGCACCACGAACTTGAGCGAGGTGAGGCCTTCCAGCCCGACCGGGCCGCGGGCGTGCAGCTTGTCGGTCGAAATGCCGATCTCGGCGCCGAGCCCGTACTCGAAGCCATCGGCGAACCGGGTCGAGGCGTTCACCATCACCGAGCTGGAATCGACCTCGCGCAGGAAGCGGCGCGCGCGCGTGATGTCCTCGGTCACGATGGCATCGGTGTGCTGCGAGCCGTAGGTCGCGATATGCTGCATCGCTTCGTCGAGGTCGCTGACGATTCGAATCGCGAGGATGGGCGCGAGGTACTCGGCATACCAATCGTCCTCGCTCGCTTCCTTGATCGCCGGCACCAGCTCGCGGGCTGCGTCGTCGCCGCGCAGCTCGACGCCTTTTTCCCGATACAGCTCCGCCAGCGCGGGCAGCACGCGCGCGGCGATCGCGGCGTGCACCAGCAGCGTCTCCATGGTGTTGCACGTGCCGTAGCGCTGCGTCTTGGCGTTGTCGGCGATGCGAATCGCCTTGGCGGCATCGGCGCGATCGTCGATGTAGACGTGGCATACCCCGTGCAAGTGCTTGATCATCGGAATGCGCGATTCGCGCATCAAGCGCTCGATCAGGCCCTTGCCGCCGCGCGGCACGATGACGTCCACGTACTCCTGCAGGCTCACCAGCTCGCCGACGGCGGCGCGATCGGTGACCTCGAGCACCTGCACCGCGCTCTGCGGCAAGCCGGCGTGCTGCAGGCCTTCGTGCACGCACAGCGCGATGGCTTGGTTGGAATGTATCGCTTCCGAGCCGCCGCGCAGAATGGCCGCGTTGCCCGATTTCAGGCACAGCGCCGCGGCGTCGGCGGTCACGTTCGGGCGCGACTCGTAGATGATGCCGATGACACCCAGGGGTACGCGCATGCGTCCGACCTGGATGCCCGAGGGACGATACTTGAGATCGGAGATCTCGCCCACCGGATCGGGCAGCGCGGCCACCTGTTCGACGCCCGCCGCCATGGCCTCGATCACCTGCGGTGTGAGCGTGAGCCGGTCGATCGCCGCCGGGTCGAGCTTGCGGGCGCGCGCCGAGCGCACGTCCTTCGCATTGGCGGCGCTCAAGCGCTCGGCATCGCGCCGAATCGCCGCGGCGATCGCGCTCAGCGCTCGATTCTTGCTCTCGCTATCGGCGCGCGCGAGCACGCGCGCCGCGGCCCGCGCTTGGCGGCCGATGCCGACCATGTAGCTCTGGATGTCCATGGCGGCTTCGATTCTACACTGCAACGCGCGCGCGAGATGGCGCCGCCGGGCCTGCGCGCGTGAGCTCGACACCGAGGTTGCGGATCTCGTCCCAGGCATTGCCGCTGCCGAGCCCTTTCGCCAGGCGATCGATCTCGGCGCAGCGCACGAGCGCGCGCTCCAACTCGGTCGCGGACCAGCGCTTCGCGGCCGCTTCGAGGGCGCCGCGGCGTGCGCCGTAAGCCCGCACTTCTTGCAGTGCGCTGGCGACGGCAGTACCGCGAGCGATTGCGGCGGCTGCGAGGTAGGCGCTGCGCACATCGTTGGCCAAGCCCCAGAGCACCAGCGGCAGCGCGGCGCCTTCGGCCTGCAGGTGATCGACTATGCGAACGTAATGCGCAGCCTCGCCGCGCAGCAGCGCCAAGGAGGCATCGTCGATGTCGAAACGCGCGACATCGAGCACGGCCTTGCGCACCGCGTCGGCGGCGAGCTTGCCGGGCGCAAAGAGCAGCGCGAGCTTTTGCACCTCCTGCCAGGCAGCCAGCAGATTACCTTCGACCCGATCGGCGATGAATTGCAGCGTGGCATCGTCCGCGCTCTGGCCGTTTTGCGTCAGGCGCCCGGCGAGCCAGCGCGGCAAGCGCGGCCGTTCCACGCTGCGTGCGTCCACTACGCTGCCGTGGCGCTCGAGCGCCTGGAACCAGCGCGCCTGGGTCGTCTTCCGATCGACGCCGGGCAAGGCCACCAGCGTCACGGTATCTGGGGCGAGCTTGCTCGCGTAACGCTCGATCGCTTCGGCCCCGGCCGTGCCGGGCTTGCCGTTCGCAATCCGCAGCTCTATCAGCCGCCGCTCGGCGAACAAGGACAGGCTTGCGCCGGCCGCCGCGAGGCTGCCCCAATCGAAACCGGCCTCGACCACGAGCAGCGTACGTTCGGCATAGCCCAGGCTGCGTGCATGCGCGCGCAAGCGGTCGACGGCTTCCAGCGCGAGCAAGGGCTCTTCGCCGACGATGGTGTAAAGGCTGGCGAACGCGCGCGCGAGGCTCTGGGGCAACTGCTCGGAGTCGATGCGCATGCCATGCCCTCCGAGCCTTGCTATGGCTTCGCGATCTTGGTCGCTTGCAGCCGCCGCAAGAGCTGGTGGATTGCGTCCGATTGCATGTCGCGATACAGCAGCGCTTCCTCCGATTCCTTCGCCAGCGCCTCGGTATCGTTGAAAGAGATGTCGCGCTTGAGCAGGATCTCGGTGGGCGGGGTGATGACTGTCGACTTGCCGTCGGTGACCTGGTAGGCCAGGCGATAGCGCAGCTGGTATTCGCGCACCCGGCCCTGCCCGCCGAGCGACAGGATCTGCTTCTCGCGCAGCTCGCTCAGGATCGCGAGCGTGGCGTCCGCTGCCGCCGCCGCGTCTGTCAGCCGCACGGCGCTCGCGCGCAGGGCACGCCTGAGCTCCTGCCCCAGCGGGGTGGACAGCGGTGCCTGCACGTACAGGCTCGAGAACGGCAACTGGGCGCTGCCGCGCGGGCGAAAGCCGCACGCGCCGAGCAGCGTGGCGGCCAGGCCGGCGAGCAGCAGGCGCCTGCGGCCGACGTCCTGACTCCGAGCTTCGTCGCTGCAATGCCCGCGGTCGCAACTGCACGTCGAATGTGCGGCGAGCTTCGGACTCGGGACGCTACGCTCGAGCGGCGTGGCGGATCGATCGCCTGCGCTCGCGGCACGCTGTGCTGTATTCATCAGATCACCAGATTCACCAGCCGGCCCGGAACCACGACCACTTTTTTCGGCGCCTTGCCTTCGCAGAACCTGTTGACCGCCGGGTTTGCCAGCGCGGCTTGCTGCACCGCTTCGCGCGTGGCGCCTTGGGGCACGCGGATGCTGCCGCGAAGCTTGCCGTTGACTTGCACCACCAGCTCGATCTCGCTTTCGATCAATGCCGATTCGTCGGGCTCGGGCCAAGCCGCGGTGAGGATGTCCTCGCCATAGCCCAGCTCGCGCCACAGCGCGTGGCAGACGTGCGGCGTGATCGGCGCGAGCATGCGCAGCAGGATGCCGAAGCCTTCGCCGAGCACCCAGGCGCGCGCGCCGGCAGCCTCCTTGGGGACGCGCTCCAGGGCATTGAGCATCTTCATCGCGGCCGACACGACGGTGTTCAACTGATGCCGGCCCATGTCGTAGTTCGCCTGGCGCAGATGGCCATGGATCTCGCGCCGCACGGCGACCAAGCCGGGATCGAGCGCCGGTGGCGTTGGCGCACGATCGGCCGCTACCGCGCGCAGCTCATAGCCCAGCGCCCACAGCCGGCGCAAAAACCGGGAGACGCCTTCGACGCTGGAGTCCGACCACTCGAGCGACTGCTCCGGGGGCGACGCGAACATCGCGTAGCAGCGCGCGGTGTCGGCGCCGAACTCATCGATGAGGGCTTGCGGATCGACCCCGTTGTTCTTCGACTTCGACATCTTCTCGATGCCGCCGATCGCAACCGGCGCGCCGTCGGCGATCAGCTTGGCCGCGACCGGGCGGCCCTTGGCGTCGTGCTCGACTTCGATCTCGGCCGGGTTGAACCATGACTTCTTGCCGTCCGCGGCCTCGCGGAAGAAGGTCTCCGCCACCACCATGCCCTGGGTCAGCAGGTTGGTGAAGGGCTCGCCGAAGCCGACCAGGCCCAGGTCGCGCATGACCTTGGTCCAGAAGCGCGAATAGAGCAGGTGCAGGATGGCGTGCTCGATGCCGCCGATGTACTGATCGACCGGCAGCCAGTAGCGCACGCGCTCGTCGGCCATCCGTTCGGCCGCATCCGGACACGCATAGCGGATGTAATACCAGGACGAGTCGACGAAGGTGTCCATGGTATCGGTCTCGCGCCGCGCGGGAGCGCCGCATTGCGGGCACGGCGTCTGGACGAAGTCGGCGCGCTTCGCGAGCGGATTGCCGCTGCCGTCGGGCACGCAATCCTCCGGCAGCACCACCGGCAACGCGCTGTCGGGCACGGGTACATCGCCGCAGCGCGCGCAGTAGATGAGCGGAATCGGCGTTCCCCAGTAGCGTTGCCGCGAGATGCCCCAGTCGCGCAGCCGGTATTGCACCCGCTTGTCGCCGATCCCGGCCGCGCGCAACAAGACCGCAACGCGATCGGTGGCGGCGGCGTAATCCAGGCCGTCCAACTCGCCGGAGGCGAAGCAAATGCCATAGTCCTCGTAGGCCCGCTCGAGTGGCTGCGCGGCCACCGTCGTCGCGGCCGGCTTCACCACTGGCTTGATCGGCAGCGCGTACTTGGTCGCGAACTCGAAATCGCGCTGGTCGTGCGCGGGCACGACCATGATCGCGCCTTCGCCGTAGCCCCACAGCACGTAGTTGGCGATCCAGATCGGCAGGCGCTCGCCGCTGATGGGATGCAGGGCATGGCGCCCGGTGAACATGCCTTCCTTGTCGCGCGTGGCGATCTCGGCCTCCATCACCGCGCCTTGACGGCAGCGCTCGATGAAGGCGGCGAGCTGCGGATCGTCGTCGGCGCACCGGCGCGCGAACGGATGCTCGGCGGCGATCGCGACGAAGGTGGCACCCATGATGGTGTCGGCGCGGGTGGTGAACACCTTGATGCGCTCGGCGCAATCCTCGACTGCGAAGCTGAATTCGACCCCTTCGCTGCGCCCGATCCAGTTCGCCTGCATGGTCTTCACGCGCTCCGGCCAGCCGGGCAGCTCGTCGAGCGCGTGCAACAGCTCTTGCGTATAGGCCGTGATGCGCATGTAGTACATCGGGATCTCGCGCTTTTCGACCGGCGCACCGGTGCGCCAGCCGCGGCCGTCGATGACCTGCTCGTTGGCGAGCACGGTCTGGTCGACCGGATCCCAATTGACTACGCCGGTGGTCTTGTACACCAGGCCGCGCTCCAGCATGCGCAGGAACAGCCACTGGTTCCAGCGGTAATACTGCGGCCGGCACGTGGCCAACTCGCGCTGCCAATCGATCGCGAAGCCGAGCGCCTGGAGCTGACCTTTCATGTAGGCGATGTTGGCGTTGGTCCACTGCGCCGGCGATTGCCGATTCGCCATCGCGGCATTCTCCGCCGGCAGGCCGAACGCATCCCAGCCCATGGGTTGCAGCACGTTGTAGCCGCGCATGCGGTAATAGCGCGACAGCACGTCGCCGATGGTGTAGTTGCGCACGTGGCCCATGTGCAGCTTGCCCGACGGATAGGGGAACATCGACAGGCAGTAGTATTTCGGCCGGCTGGCGTCTTCGAGCGCGCGAAACGACTGGCGCTCTTGCCAGAACTGCTGCGCGGACGCTTCCACGTCCTTGGGGCGATAGTGCTGGTGCATGGCGAGGCTCGGCGCCGGGCCGCGGGCGCGGCGGCGAAAGAAACAATAAATTATACTGCATCGCCTCCGGCGCCCACCCGGATGGCAGCCATTGCTTGCGCACCGGTCGGCCGTGCATCAGACTACTGCGCGCGACGATCGGACAGATCACGTTTCGGTCGCATCACGCAAGAGGGGACACCCACGTTTCCCGTCGGGCACACACCAACACCTGCGGGTCGCGGGAAACGTGGCCTGAAGATCATCTCGCCCGCATCTTCCTTCCACGAAAGGGGAATGCCGTGATCCGAACCGTGCTGCTGGCGTTGCTGGCGATCGTCCCGGGTGCCGCGTGCGCGGCTGCGCAGGCGCTGGTCGAAGCGGTGCAATCGCCCGCGTGGGTGGAACGCGGCGATCAGCGCCAGCCGCTGGCCGCCGGCATGGCGATCGGCAATCGCGATCGGATCGTGAGCGGTGCGGATGCGCGAGTGTTGCTGCGCATGCCCGAAGGCAGCTTGGTGAAGCTCGGCGAGAATGCTCAGCTCGCGCTCGATCGCCTGGACGCGCGCTCGCAACGCGAGGGCGGTGTCGTGAGCGCCGCGCTCGATGTCCTGCGCGGCGCCTTCCGCTTCACGACACAGGCGAGCCAGCGCTTTCGCGGCCGGCGCGAGATCGACATCCGCATCGCCACCGTGACCGCAGGCATCCGCGGCACCGACGTATGGGGCAAGTCAGCCCCCGAGCGCGATATCGTCTGCCTGATCGATGGCCGCATCTCGGTGCAACGCCAGGGCGAGGCGGCGTTCACGATGGATCAGCCGCTGTCGTTCTACATCGCGCCGCGCAACGCGCCCGCCGGGCCGGTGCAGCCGGTGCCGCGCGAGCAGCTCGCGCAGTGGGCCGAGGAAACCGAGATTCGCGCCGGCGCGGGAGCCATCCGGCGCGGCGGACAATGGAAGGTATACGTGGCCGAGGCCGGCGAGCAGGCGGGCGCGCTCGCCGCCTACGATCGCGTACGCGCCGCCGGCTTTCCGGCCGAGATAAGGCCCGTGCCGCTCGGCGGCGAGCGCTTCAGCTATCGCGTGCGGGTCGCGAACTTGCCGAGCGCGGAAGAAGCCGCAGGGCTGGCCGAGCGCCTGCGCAGCATCCCCGACCTGGGCGAGATCCGCGTCAGCCGCAACTAGACATCATGTGCATGTATTGACCTGCCGCACCTCAAGTTGACGCGGGTTACGCTTGGGGTTTGTTCAACCGGCGGCGCAGAGCCGCAATTGAGGGGGCAGGTCATGAAAGAGTTTAGCAAGTAC
>JADLAC010000075.1 GCA_020848435.1 Burkholderiales bacterium
AGCAGCGTGTTCACCGCACCGGCCAGTTGCGCGAAAAACCCGCTCTTGCCGCTCACCTCGATGCGCTTGCCAAAATCCCCCCCAGCAGCCGCCTCCACAATCCCCGCAACCTCCGTTTCAACCGCGACCTCGTTGGTGCGGTCCACCCACTCGACCGCGGTGCCCAGGCGCTGGCCCTTGGCGTTGTTCACCGGCGTGACGGTCAAGGCGAACGTGCGCCCGCCCAGCTTCACCGTCGCGCGATGCGAGCCGCTGAGGCGCTCGAGCATTTGGCGCTGGTGCGCGGGGTTCTTGTGGAAGCTGTCGATGCTGGCGCCGAGCAGGGCGCCCGCCTGGAACTGCGGCAGGTCCTTGCGGATGTCTGCTTCGGCGTTGCGGAACATCTCGCCGATCGCCCGGTTCATGTAGATGATGTTGCAGTCCCTGTCGGCAACCATCACGTTGGTCGCGACGTTGTCGAGCGCGGTCTGGATGCGGCTGGCGATATCGGCCGCGCGCCGCGTGTCGGAGAGCTCGAAGCCGAGCCGGGTACGCAGCGCCTGCAGCGCGCGGCGCACGTCCGCGATCTCGTCGTTGCCGGCAGCATCGAAGATCTTCTCGAAGCGCCCTTGCGCGAGCTCGTTGGTTTGAAAGCTCAGGGCGCGCAGGCTCTTCGCCAGCGAGCGTATGAACAGCAAGCCGAGCGCGCCGCCGCAGAGCAGCAGCGCCGCGACCAGCGCGACGGCGCCGGTATGCCACGACGCCATCGCCTCGGGCAGGGCGAGCCCCGCCAGGAGCAGCACGAGCGCCGCGAGCAGCGGCGAAAGCGCCAGCATGAATTTCTGCGTGAGCGTAGCGCGATGCGAGACGTTGAGCCAGTCGCGCACGCCGGTACGCACCACGCGGCCGTCGCGGATCGCGAGCCCGCGGGCGGCGCCTTGCTTGAACAGGCGATACGCCGCTTCCGCCGCCTCGACCTGCGCGCGCTCCGGCTTCGAGCGCACCGACATGTAGCCCACGACCGAGCCGCCTTCGAGCATCGGCGTCGCGTTCGCCATGACCCAGTAGTAGTCGCCGTTCTTGCGCCGGTTCTTCACCAGCCCAGTCCACGGCTTGCCCTGCTTGAGCGTCACCCACAGGTCGGAGAACGCTTCCTCCGGCATGTCGGGATGGCGCACGAGGTTGTGCGGCTCGCCCATCAGCTCGGCCTCGGTGTAGCCCGAGGCCTCGATGAAATCGTCGTTTACATAGGAGATGCGGCCCTTCAGGTCGGTCTTGGAGACGATGGTGGTGCCGTCGCGCAGGACCCATTCCTGCTGCGTTATCGGGAGATTGGTCCGCATGTTCCTGCCTCGTCGTTTAGGTTGGCACTCGCGTGTCGGGGTTGGCGTTCGAGCCGGGCGGCGAGCGGCTGCTATTGCAGCGTGGCGTCGACCAGCCCCATGTCCGCGCCGCTCATGAGCTGCTCGATGTCGACCAGGATCAGCATGCGCTCGGCCAGCGCGCCGATGCCGGTCACATAGCGGGTGTCGACCGCCGAGCCGAATTGCGGCGCCGGCCGGATGTGCTCGGCCGCGAGCGAGAGCACGTCCGAGACGCTGTCGACCACGATGCCGACGACGCGATCTGCCAGGTTCAGGATGATCACCACCGTGAACTGGTCGTAGTCCACGTTGCCGAGGCTGAACTTGATGCGCAGGTCCACGATCGGGACGATGGTGCCGCGCAAGTTGGTCACGCCCTTGATGAACTCCGGCGCGTTGGCGATGCGGGTGACGGCATCGTAGCCGCGGATCTCCTGCACCTTCAGGATGTCGATGCCATACTCCTCGGCGCCGAGGCGGAAGGTGAGGAACTCGCGCCCGCCGACGGCTTCGGCGAGCGCGTGCTGGCCGGTCTCGGCGCGTGGCTGCGCGGTGATGGGCTGATTCATTGCTTACTCCCCAAGAAGAATTCCGGCCGGCGCTACCCGCTCAAGCGGCGAGCCGCTGCGGATTGCGCGTGTGGCGCACCAGTGCGGCGACATCCAGAATCAGCGCCACCCGCCCGTCGCCCATGATGGTCGCCCCGGAAACCCCGTGCACTCGCCGGTAGTTGGTTTCCAGGCTCTTGATCACCACCTGGTGCTGGCCGACGAGGTCGTCGACCGCGAGCGCCATGCGCGCGCCCTCCGCCTCCACGATCACCATGATGGCTTGCTCCGGCCGATTCGCCTCGGCACTGGTGCCGAACAAGCGCGCGGCGCTCACGACGGGGAGATACTCACCGCGTACCCGGATGGTCATGCCCGAGCCGGCGACGGTGCGCAGGTCGTTCGCCGCCGGTTGCAACGACTCGGTGATGTAGGTGAGCGGGACGATGTAGATTTCCTTGCCTACGCGCACCGAGAGCCCGTCGAGGATGGCGAGGGTGAGCGGCAGGCGGATGCTGATGCGCATCCCCTGGCCCGCGACGGAATCGATCTCGACGCCCCCGCCCATCGCTTCGATGTTGCGCTTGACGACGTCCATCCCGACGCCGCGGCCGGAGACGTCGGTCACGACCTCGGCGGTGGAGAATCCCGGCGCGAAAATGAGCTTGTAGACTTCCTGGTCGCTCATCGCATCCGACACCGCCATGCCGCGCTCGGTGGCCTTGGCGAGGATGCGCGCGCGGTCCAGCCCGCGGCCGTCGTCGCTCACTTCCACCATGATGTTGCCGCCCTGGTGATAGGCGCGCAGCGTCACCGTGCCGCGGGCGGACTTGCCGGCCGCGAGCCGCACCTCGGGCAGCTCGATGCCATGATCGAGGCTGTTGCGCACGAGATGGGTGAGCGGATCGGCGATCTTCTCGATCACCCCCTTGTCGAGCTCGGTGCCCTCGCCCACCGTCTTCAGCTCCACCTCCTTGCCGAGCTTGGCGGCGACGTCGCGCACCACCCGCGGGAAGCGGCTGAAGACGAACGAAATGGGCAGCATGCGGATGCTCATGACCGATTCCTGCAGGTCGCGGGTATTGCGCTCGAGCTGGTTGAGCCCGTCCTGGAGGCGCTCCATGAGCGCGCCGTCCACGTGCGATGCGGTCTGCGCCAGCATCGCCTGGGTGATCACCAGCTCGCCCACCAGGTTGATCAGCTTGTCGACCTTGTCGACGCTCACCCGGATCGAGGAATCGGCGTTCGCCGCGACCACCGTCTTGTCGCCCTGGCGCCGCCCGGCGATCGCAGCGTCGGATTGCAGATGATCGGTCGCGCGCCGGCCGCAGGGCGGATGCGCAGCCGGCGTGCCGTCGGCGCCGCTCGCCACAGGCTCGGGCAGCTCGGTGAAAAAACCGTAGCTGCCGCCTGCTTCGCCCGCCGCGGCGGGTGCGGCCGGCGGTGCTGGATCGTCGAAGAAGCCGTAGCCGCAATCGGCCTCAGCGCTCGCAGCGGCCGGCGGCGCGAGCGTCTCGGGGCTCGGCGCGGCCTCGCTCAGCGCGAGCGAGCCCTGCTCGGCCACGAATTCGACCAGGTCGCGGATATGCTCGTCGCCGCGATCGGTCACCAGCGCGAGCCGCCACTGGCCAGGCCGGCCGGCACGGCCCTTGCGCGCGCGCGGGCGCTTCACGACTTCGAGCACGCCGAGCGCACCGAGCTCGGCGAGAAGATTGTCGCTGCTCGCACCGGCAGCGGCGCAGAAGCTAATGTGCAGCGTGCGTGCCGCCGCCGGCGACCGCGCGGGCAGGCTCGCAGCCTGCGCCTGCGTGCCGCACAGGCTCGCCAGGGTCTCGCGTATCGCTTGCGCCGATGCCGGGTCGGCCTCGCCCTCGCCGCGATGCGCGCGCAACTGTCCCGCGATCACGTCGCCCGCGCGCAGGAAGGCATCCACCATGGGCGGCGTGACGGCGGTCTCGTGCTTGCGGATCTTGTCGAGCAGCGTCTCCAAGGCGTGGGTGACCTCGGCCATGTCGGAGAAGCCGAAGGTGCCTGCGCCGCCCTTGATCGAATGCGCGCAGCGGAAGATCGCGTTCAAGTCGTCGTCCGCCGGCGCGGCCGTGTCGAGCGCGACCAGCAGCGACTCCATGTTGGCCAGGTGCTCGGCGGTCTCGTCGAAGAACACCTGGTAGAAGCGGGAGATGTCGATCGTCATCGCTGCGGCTCGATCAAGGTAGCGCTAGCCGATCACCTTCTTCACCACCTCGAGCAGCTTCGGCGGATCGAACGGCTTCACCAGCCAGCCGGTCGCCCCCGCCGCCCTGCCCGCCATCTTCATCGCGTCACCGGCCTCGGTGGTCAGCACGAGGATGGGCGCGGCCTTGTACTGCGGCAGCGTGCGCAGCGTCTTGATCAGCGTGAGCCCGTCCATCTTCGGCATGTTCTGGTCGGTCAGGACCAGGTTCACTGGCATCGCCTTGGCCTTCGCGAGCCCGTCTTCGCCGTCCACCGCCTCCACCACCTGGTAGCCGGCACTGCTCAACGTGAATGCGACCATCTGCCGAATGGACGCCGAGTCGTCGACTGCAAGTACCGTTTTTGCCACTGCTTCGCTCCAAGAAATGAGCCGCGGCTCGCGCCGCGTTCAAAACAGATCCACCGCGCCGCTGGCCATACCCGTCTGGCTGACCGGGTTGTGAGCGGCGTGGCCCCGCGCCTCGGCGATTCGGCGCGCGCATTGCGCGGCCTCGCGCTGCACCAGCGCTCGCTCGGCGCCGAGCGAGCGGCTCGCCATGTGCGCGAGCGCCTCGTTCATCATGCCGAGCGCTTCGATTCGCCGCGTGATGTGACCGAGCAGCTGCGCCACCATGTCCTGGAACTGCAACGCGGTCACGGAGGCATTCACGTCGCGCTCGAGCCGGGTGGCGATTTCGCCCATGCGGGCGACGCCGCCGCTCATGCGCTCGTTGATCTGCCTCACCTCGCTCATGGTGTGGTCGACCTGCTGGCGCGCCTGCAGCGTGAAGTTCATATCCTTGGAGGCGACCTCGTGGATGGCGCTCTCCGCGGCCATCACCGAATCGTTCACGCTCGCCACTTTCGCGCGTACTTGCTGGCTGAACTGGTTGGTGCGCCCGGACAGGTGGCGCACTTCGTCCGCCACCACGGCGAAGCCGCGGCCCGCCTCGCCCGCGCGCGCGGCTTCGATCGCGGCGTTCAACGCGAGCAGGTTGGTCTGCTTGGAGATGCTCTCGATTTCGCCGAGGATGCCGCGGATGTCGGCCAACCGTTCGCGGATTTCCTCCATGCGCTCGACCAGCCCCATCGCGTTGCGGCTGTTCGCGACCGTGTTCTCCACGAAATAGTCGAGGGTGCGCGAGGTGTCCTCGACAAAGCGCTCGAAGCCGGCCGCGCTGCCCGTGCGCGCGCCGTCGAGGCTCGCGACCGCCAAGGCGACCTGCTGCTGCTGCCTGATCTGCTCGTTGATGCTGCCGAAGCTCGCGATCAGCTTTTCGATCGCCTCCTCGAGCAGCGTCTTGACGCGTGCGGTCTCCTCGCGCGCCGCCGCGACCTGCGCTGCCTGCTCGCCGCGCGCCGCATCGAGCGCGCTTCCCGCCCCTGCCATCGGCGCGGCGCTCGCCGGCGGCGCGATCGCCTCGGCGTGCGCGCGGGCGAGCTGACCGGCGATGCCCAGCCAGATCGCGCCGAATGCGAGCGCGGCGAAAGCCACCCACAGCGACACCGGGTAGTCCAGCAGCAGCACGCTGCCGGCGACGTAGCCACAGGTGAGCCCCGCACCCTGCGCCCATGCCCGCCGCAGCGGCGTGGCGGACCGATCGGCTGCGGCTAGCTCCAGGTCGGAGGATTGCGCTGTCATTCTCAAGTCGATTCCTGTGCGAGATCGAACCATGGCGCAAGCACTCGGCGCGGGTCGCGCCGGCGTCCCGCGGGCCTTTCGCCGGCTCGCGGGCCGCGCAAGCCGGCGCGCCGGCGAACACGACGACCTCCAGCCGCGTTCGTGGCGTGGCTTGCGAATGGTCGTACATTGCGGCACGGCGGCAAGAAACTTGATGGCGCGGCGCGATGCGGCCTCGCGATGCACGCGATCGCCCACCACGGGCCTTCTGACCACGCAGCCGAAAGTCGCGACGGAGCCCCGCGGAGATTGGATGCGCGCCCTCATGGGACCGAAACTCCGGCTCGGGCGAGCAGCGGACGCTCGCCGGACGAGTCCCGTCCGAGGGAGCTTCGGATCATCCGCGCCCCTGAGCGCGCCGGATCATCCCGCCCGAGCGGGCGCCGCAAGGCGCGCGGTTTGTGGCACACTTCTCGGCGCATCGCATCGACCGCCGGAGACCGCATGCCTTCCTCGCGGAGGGCGCTTTCCATTTTCCCCTTGAAGTCGCTCGTCGCCATGCGCCCGCTCGCGCGCGCGCGACTTGCGCTGCTCGCGGGGGCGGTTTTCTCCGCCAGCGTGCTCGCGCTGGCCGGCGCGGGGCTGTGGGTCGAGCGCACCGAGGAGCTCGCGCACATCCAGCGCGACCTGGTCAACCTCTCGCACGCGCTTGCCGGGTACGGCGCGCAGCGCCTGGAGACGATCGACCTCGCGCTCAAAGCGACGCTCGACCAGCTCCACGACCCGAACAACGCCGCTGATGCGTCCTACAACGCCCGCGTGCTACGCCTGCACGCCGATGCGCTGGCCGCGGTGGTGGCGATCGGCATCTACGGTGCAGACGGCGAGCTGCTCGCCGGCTCCACGGCCGATGCCGCCGTGCTGCCGCGATCGCTCGCGGGCGCCGAGTCGCTCGCTGCGCACCGCTCGGGCAAGCTCACCGGCATGCACGTCTCCGAGCCGCTGCGCGTGGCCGCGAAAGGCTCCTGGTGCATCGTGCTTTCGCGCCGGCTGAGCAACGGGCGCGGCGAGTTCCGGGGCGTCATCGCGGCGATGTTCGATCCGCGCGCGCTCGCCGAAAGCTATCGGACCATCGATCTGGGCATTCATGCCAACGTTGCGCTGCTCGGCTGGAACGGCACGCTGGTCGCCTCCTACCCGTGGCACGACGCCCTGATAGCCCAGCCTTTCGGCATGGAGACGCCAGCCGACGATGCAGACTCGGCCACGACCTGGCCGCGGCTTAGCCCCTTCCACGGGCGGCCCGTGATCGCCGCGAGCTCCGCGCTGCGCGGTTACCCGCTCACGCTGAGCTTGATGGCGGACGAACGCAGCGTGCTGGCGTCGTGGCGCCGCCACGCGCTGCTCGGCGGCAGCGCCGCGATCATGATCAGCGTGCTGGCGCTGGCGCTCGCCCTGGTGCTCGATCGGCACTTGCGCCGGGGCGAAGAGTCTCTTGCCGAGCTGCGGGAGAACCAGGCGGAGCTGACCGCGGCGCAGCGCATCGCCCGCCTCGGTAGTTGGCGTATCGATGCCGCCAGCGGCGCCATCCAATGGAGCGCGCAGGCCGCGAGCCTGCTCGGCATAGCCCCGGCCCTGGTGCCGACACTGGAGCGGCTGCTGGAAAGGGTACTCGAGGAGGACCGCGCGCGCGTGCAGCGTGCTTGGGCGGGGCTGCTGGCCGCCGGGCATCTCGATGTCGAGTTTCGGACCACGCCGGTCGCGGGGGAGCTGCGCTGGCTGCGTGCCCGCGCCGAGGCGCCCGTGGCAGCCGAGCAGTCGCCGTTTCGAGCCCGCGGCACCCTGGTCGACATCACCGAAGAGCGGCGCGCGGAACAGGCCGTGCAGCATCTCGCGGCCGTGGTCGAATCGACCGAGGATGCCATCCTGAGCGTGGCGGGCGACGGTCGCATCCTGTCGTGGAACCGCGGTGCGAGCCGCATGTTCGGCTACGGCGCGGCCGAAGCCATCGGCCGGCGCCTGTTCGACCTGTTGCCGCCGAACGAAGCCGTGCAGGCGACCCACCTGGTCGCGCGCAGCGCGGGCGGAGAGACCATCGAAGGTTTCGAGACCGACCTGACCGCCAAGGGCGGCCGGACCATCCATATCGCAGTCACCTTGTCGCCGCTGCGCGATGCGAGCGGCCGTGTCACCGCGGCCTCGGCGGTGGCCCGCGACATCACCGCGCGCCGCGAAGCCGAGCTGCGCCGCTCCACGGAGCATCGGATCGCCCAGTTGCTGGCCGAATCCGCGCCGCTTGCGCGCACCATGCCGCGTATCCTGGAAGCGCTTTGCCAGTCCCTCGGGCTCGATTGCGGCCTGCAGTGGGAGCTGCGCTCCGACGGCCAGGGTTATCAGCGCGCATGCCTGTGGTGCCGGCCCGACTTGGAGGAGGCAGCGTCGCGGCTCGCCGCCCATGCGCCACCCGTCGAAGGTTGCCGGCTGGGCGCGGTATGGCGCTCCGCGCTACCGCAATGGGTGGGCGCCGATGCACTCGCGCCCTGCCGCAATGGTGTCTGCGGGCTCGGCGCGACCTTCGCCTCGACGCTACTCATTCCCATTACGCTCGGCGCCAAGGTCGTCTGCGTGCTCGAATTGCTAAGCGAAAAGCCCCCCCCGCTGCAGGATGTCGAGCTGCTGGCCGCCGCCCGGGGGATCGGCAGCCAGATCGGCCAGTACATGGAGCGCCAGCGCGCCGAAGACGATCTTCGTGCCGAAAAGGAGTACATCGGGCACGTGCTTGCGTCCGCGCCTACCCTGATCGCCTCGATCGCCGCCGACGGCACCACGCGCTCGATCAATCCGGCCATTCGCGACATCGCCGATTACACCGCGGAGGATTTGCAGGGCCGCAACTTCTGGCAGATGGTCCACGGCGGCGACGCCGCGGAGCTGGATCATCTGCTCGAAGCCGCCGGCCGAGGCGGGGTCGCCGACCATCATCTGACCATCCGCACCCGCGGCGACGAGCTGCGCGATCTGTCGGTGAGCGCGGCGGCGCGACGCGCCCCCGACGGGAGCGTGGTCGAGTACATCCTGGTCGGCACCGATGTGACCGCGCGCCGCCTCGACGAAGCGCGCCGTGCGACCGAGTACGCCGTTGCGCGCGCGTTGGGCGAAGAGCAATCCGAGCGCGAAGCGCTCCAGCGCATCCTCGGCACGGTGTGCACCGTGCTCGGCTGGGACTGCGGCGTCTACCGCGTGTTCGATCCGGCGACGCGCCTGGTGTCGTGCCCCTATTCCTGGCGCAAGCCGACGCCGGAGCTGGACGCCCTGGTGCAATCCCTGAGCACGCCGCACTTGCTGGAAGCCGCAACCATGTATTGGCGCACGGTCGATTCGCGTTATCCGCAATGGGACAACAACCTGCCCGCGCGCGTCGGCGCGTCCCTGCGCCAGCGCGCGATCGATGCCGGCGTCTGTTCGGCGCTGTCGATCCCGGTGCAGGCGGGCGAGCGCTTTCTCGGCGCGTTGCAGTTCTTCGGCCGATCGAACCATCGTCCGGCCAACGTGCTGATCGAGGCGATGCAAACGATCGGCCACCAGGTCGGACAATTCATCGAGCGCAAGCGCGTCGAGGCGGCGCAACAGCAGGCCGACGAGCGGCTGCGTAACATCGCGGCCAACATTCCCGGCATCGTGTTCGAGTATCGCCTGCGCGCCGACGGCACGGCAGCCTTCGACTTCGTCAGCGAACGCGCGCTCGACATGCTCGAAGAGCAGCCGCAAAGCATGATGCGCGATCCGCGCATCATGTTCCGCCTGGTCGAGCCGGCGTATCGCCGAGCGCTGCTGCGCTCGATGCGCGTGTCGCGACAGAGCCGCTCGCTGTGGCTGAACGAGATGCCGATTCGCACCCGCAGCGGGCGGGTGCGCTGGGTACGGGGTCAGTCCATGCCCAAGTACCTGGCCGACGGCGCGGTGATCTGGGACGGCGTGGTGGTCGATGTCACGGCCCAGAAACAGGCCGAGCAGGCGATTCAGCAACTGAACGAGCAGCTCGAGCGGCGCGTCGCCGAACGCACCGGGCAGCTCTCGGCCGCCAATCGCGAGCTGGAATCGTTCGCGTATTCGGTCTCGCACGACCTGCGCGCGCCGCTGCGCTCGATCGACGGCTTCTCGCGCATCCTGATGGAGGAGTACGGCGACTCGCTCCAGCCGACGGCGGCCGACTATCTCAATCGCGTGCGCAACGCGAGCCAGCGAATGGGACAATTGATCGACGACCTGCTGTCGCTTTCGCGCGTGACACGCAGCGAGCTCAAACGCGTGCGCACCGACTTGTCCGCGATCGCCGAAGCGATCGTGCAGGAGCTGCGCGCCGAATCATCCGAGCGCAAGGTCGACGTGAGCATCCATCCGGGCATGTTTTGCCTGGCCGACCCCAGCCTCATCCGCATCGCACTTTATAATCTCATCGGCAACGCTTGGAAGTTTACCTCCAAGCGGGCAACCGCTAGCATTGAATTCGGTGCGCTCACTCAGCGCAACAAGACCGTCTATTATGTCCGCGACGACGGAGCCGGTTTCGACATGGGACACGCGGGAAAGCTCTTCGGCGCCTTCCAGCGCCTGCATTCGCCGCGCGAGTTCGAGGGCACCGGCGTGGGGCTCGCGACGGTGAGTCGCATCGTCGATCGCCATGGCGGGACCGTCTGGGCCGAGTCCACCCTCGACAAGGGGGCAACCTTCTACTTCACGCTGGCGGGCGGAGCCGCGCGCGCATGAGCTCGCCGGTCATTCTACTGGCGGAGGACAACCCGGACGACGAAGCGCTCACCTTGCGTGCGCTGGCGCAATGCGGCTTCAGCGAGCGGGTGAAGGTGGTGCGCGACGGCGCCGAGGCGCTCGATTTTCTATTCGGCACCGGCCCCTACGACGGTCGCGACGTATCGTGCCTGCCGCCGCTGATCCTGCTGGATCTGAAGCTGCCGCGCATCGACGGGCTGGAGGTGTTGCGGCGCATCCGCGCCGACCCGCGCACGCGACTCGCGTGCGTGGTGTTCTTCACGTCCTCGGGTGAAGAGCGCGACATCAACCACGCCTACGGCAACCATGCCAACAGCTTCGTGCGCAAGCCGGTCGCCTTCGAGAGCTTCTCTCGAACCGTCGAGCAGCTCGCCCGCTACTGGTTACAGTTGAACGAGCGCCGCGTCAACGTCCATTCATCGAGCTGACATGGATTCCGTGCCAAGCGCAGCGCGTCCCGTGCGGGTGCTCATCGTCGAGGATTCCGAGGACGACGCGCTGCTGCTCGTGTGGGAGCTGAAGCGCGGCGGCTATTCGCTGCGCTACCGGGCGGTCGACACGCGCTCGGACATGGAGGATGCGCTACGCTCGGAGTGCTGGGACATCGTCATCTCGGATTATTCCATGCCCGACTTCAGCGGACTGGAGGCCCTGGCGGTCCTGCGCGCGCAAGCCCTCGACGTGCCGTTCATCATCGTGTCGGGCAACATCGGCGAGGACGTCGCGGTAGAGGCGATGAAAGCCGGCGCGCACGACTACGTCATGAAGAAGAATCTCTCGCGCCTCATTCCCGCGCTGGATCGGGAGCTGCGGGAAGCCGACGTGCGCCGCGCCCGGGTGCGCGCGGAACGCGAGCTGCGCGAGAACGAAGCGCGCTTTCGCGCGATCGCATCCAACATCCCCGGCACCGTCTACCAATTCATGTTGCGTGCCGATGGCGGGGCGTCGTTCCCGTATGTGAGCGCGGACTGTGCCCGCTTGCTGGGTGTGGGGCCCGAAGCGTTGCAGACCGATTCCTCGGTGTTCCGCGAGCTGCTCCACCAGGCCGATCGCGACAGCTACGAGCGCGCCCTCCAGCGCTCGGCGGAGAATCTCACGGACTTGAACTGGGAGGGCAGGATACAGCTCCCGGGCAGCAGCGAGATCAAGTGGATCAACCTGCGCTCGAGCCCGCGCCCCGTCGGCGACGGCGCGCTCTTGTGGGAAGGCGTGATCTGGAACATCACCCAGAGCAAGCTCGCGGAGATCGAGATTCGCCGTTCACGCCAGCAACTGCAGGAGCTGTCCGATCACGTGCAGCGCGTCAAGGAGGACGAGCGCGCGCGCATCGCGCGCGAGATTCACGACGACATCGGCGGCAACCTGACCGCGATCAAGATCGACCTGTTGTGGCTCACCAATCGCCTGCCTGCCGAATCGAAAGCGCTGCACGAGAAGGCGGGCGCGATCGAGCGCCTGGTCGATCGCACCATGGAGACCACGCAACGGATCTCGCGCGACTTGCGGCCCGGGATTCTGGACCTGGGGCTGATCGCGGCAATCGAATGGCAAGCCGAGGAGTTCCAGCGCCGCATGGGCATCCCGTGCGAGGTCGCGACCTCCGATGACGACCTGTCGCTCGACCAGGGGCTTTGCATCGCGATCTTCCGCATCTTCCAGGAAACTTTGACCAATATCAGCAAGTATGCACAGGCAACGCGGGTCGACGTGAGCCTCGTGGCCGGGGAGGACGTCGTCGTGTTGGAAGTGTTCGACAATGGCCGCGGCATCGCGCCCGATCAGCTTTCGAAACCCGGCTCCTTCGGCATCCGCGGCATGCAGGAGCGGGCGCGATCGCTGCGCGGTGACGTCGAAATCGAAGGCGTCCCCGGGGTGGGCACGCGCATCAAGGTCGAGATCCCGCTCGATGCCGACGCCGTGACCCCGGCCGCGCTGACCCAGAAAGCCTTGTTCTAGCCGGCCGCGCCATGATCCGCGTCCTGATCGCCGACGACCACGCGATACTGCGTCGCGGCCTGAAACAGATCCTCGCCGAGACGGAGGACATGACCGTTGCCGGCGAAGCGGAGAACAGCCAGCAGGCGCTGCAACTCGTGCGCGAATCCGACTGGGACGTCGTGCTGCTCGACATCTCCATGCCCGATCGCAACGGCATCGACACGCTCAAGCTGATCAAGAAGGAAAAGCCCAAGCTCGCGGTGCTCATGCTGTCGATGCATCCCGAGAACCAGTACGCCATCCGCGCGCTCAAGGCGGGCGCATCGGGCTACCTCACCAAGCAAAGCGCACCCGCGCAGCTCGTCACCGCGATCCGGCAGGTGAAACAAGGGCGCAAGTACGTGAGCCCCACGCTCGCCGAGCAGCTCGCCGAGCGCCTCGGCGAGGACATGCTGGACGCGCCGCACGAGTCGCTGTCGAACCGCGAATACCAGACCCTCACCCTGCTCTCCTCCGGCAAGACCTTGTCCGAGGTCGCCACGGAGCTGAAGCTCTCCGTCAAGACGGTGAGCGTGTATCGCTCGCGCCTATTGGAGAAGCTGCAGCTCAAGAACAACGCCGAGCTGACGCATTACGCGATCAAGAACGGCCTGGTCGAATAGGCCGCAACGGCCCCGACGACCCGCGCACGGGACCTGCCGCACTGCGCCAGCACCTCCGCTATTGCTGCACGCGCAGGGGCCGCATCCTGCGCGTCGTCCGCCCTGGCGCGCAAGCTCCGGCAGCTCAAGTCCCTGCCGCACGCACCGTTATTGCGTCATTGCGAGCGTCAAGCCGGATTTGCGACTCCTGTGACCGTCCCGACCAAGACCAATATCAAAGACGTGGCGCGCGAAGCGCTGCGGGCGCTGGTCGTGCGCAGGCTGGACCCCTCGCCGGACAACTACCGGCGTTTGTTCAAC